>JASLIL010000112.1 GCA_030152145.1 Tissierellales bacterium | reverse complement strand
CTGGCTCCTACTATTATTACAAACTCTCCCTTATTTATAGAAAAGGACATCTTGTCCAATGCTTTAATTTCCACTTCACCCATCTTGTAAATTTTGCTAACATCCTTAAATTCAATAAAGTTTCTCATTTTTAAATTCCTTTCTCTTTCAAGTACATTGCCATAATTTTACAGATTATATTCTATTCTAACTTATATTTTACCCTATTTCTACTCATATACCTACTTGAGGCCAAAATTTCTCCTCTAATTTCATAGGTAGCTATATTACTTAGTATATTCTGACTTTTCAAATCTATTTGAAAAGTGATATAATCATATTTATATAAGGAGGGGGATTTTATGAAAAAAAAGTTATTAATAGGGTTAATAAGCCTTACTGTGGCCTTAACAGGATGCAAGAACTCTACTAGTCAAAACCCAAGTATAAAAACAGAAAGTCTTGAGGCTAAAGGGGAAGGCCTAAATGGTCATGAATACTTTATTGACAACTTGAACTATGACAATAGCCTTCTGGTAAAGGTCTACGATAAGGAGGAGGCAGAAGATGAAGATAATCGCTATAGGAATGGAAAGTACTATAGGATGAGCTTAGACGGAGAGATCCTTAACCAGTATCCAGAAAATCTTTCTATAAATTCTTTTTTTGAAGATGATCAGCTAATAGCTGGAGTCTACAGAAATGATCTTAATAAGCTAAAGAAAGACGACTCTCTTTACTATGGAGTTTTAAATATTGATGGCAGCTGGCTTCTTGAGCCAGAGTATGTAATTCTTGAAAAATTCAATAAGGACTACTACTACTTTGTAAACCTGGACTTTAAGGAAGATGGCAGTCCTAAGGATATCTACCATGGCGTTGTGGATAGGGAGGGAAATAATGTCTACAAAGAGGTTATTTCTGAGGATGACCTAAATAAGCTAAACCTCTACCTGCCTATGGAGATAGACTATGATATAGCTTCCAAGGACTTTGACCTGCTTTTCACCCAGGGTGGCTATGTTTTTGAAAAAGACGGTAAGCTTACAAACCTACATAAGGAGATCAGGGAGAAGTTTAGTGGTTCCCTAAGTAATCCAAGAATTGTAGGAAAGGATGTAATCTATAGCCTTGATAACTCCTTGAATCTACTAGTTGATCTAGAAAACCTGGAGAAAAAGGCAGTCTATGACAATAACTTTGTTTCCTTTATTGATGAGAAGGGCTATGAAGATAATATCTACTGGAGTACCAAGAAGAAAGGTTCTGAGACTATCTATGAGCTAAAACAAGGTGAAGATTCCCTAGGCCTAGAGTCCTATGACTATGCTCCTAAGATCTGTAATGATAGGATGATCATCCAAAACAAGGACAAGAGCCGTTCTATTGCTGATAGGACTGGTAAGCTTATAGGAGATAAGACCTATAAAAATATAACTAGTTTTAACACTGATGGCTTTGCCCTAGCTGAAACACTAGGCGAAGATTCTAGCTGGGTAGTTATAGACAAGAATGGCAAACTTCATATAGATGAAACTGCTAATATAGGAGAGGTTATCCTAAATGACTCTGTTAGCCATTCACTAGGAAAACTAGAGGAATCAGGTTATGACAGCTTTAAATCTACCTTAAAAAGAGACTATAATGTAGAGCCCTATGGCTATCAGTTTGTAGGAATTAGGAATGGAAAGAAGAAAGATGACTTGAAATTTGGCTATTTAAACCTAAAGGACAAGAGCTTTGTTGCTCTTGAAGACCTTGAGACGAATTTAATAAAAAAATAAGATTGGGCCAGCCCAATCTTTTTTTATGCTAAAATTTTCTTTCTTAAGATCAAGTCCATAAAGGTTCTATACCCCTTTCTAACTCTAAATTCCTCTAGGTTGGAATAAGTTTTATCCAGGCTTTCCACCAGGATCAAATACCTTCCCTCCTCTAGTTCCAGGGAAATATAGCCATCCTTATCTGTTATATCTTCAAGTATAAGTTGGCCCTTTTCATCATATAGCTTAATTCTAGATTCTAAAAAATAGCCATCATTTGAAACAGTCCTTAACTCCAGAGATTCTCCTTGGCTAGAAAGGTCATGAATCTTCCTAAGCATAGTTACAGCCTCAGCCCTTGTAACCAGATTATTCGGCCTAAAATTTCCGTCTGGATAGCCTATGATAGCCTCCTTATCCACTAAGAAAGCCAACTTAGGCCTGCCCCAGGATCCTATGGACTCCCTGTCTAAAAAATCCAGTTCCCTATTATAAAATTCCTTAATCCCTAAAACTTCAGCTATAATACTAGCAGCCTCCACTCTTTTTATAGGCTGATCAGGTCTAAATGTTCCATCCTTATATCCTCTTATATAACCAAATTTGTAGGCTATGCCTATGTCTTCGTAGAAGTTTGAAGTTCTTGAAAGATCCTTAAAGTCAACTTCTGCCAAGCCTTCATGAATATCAAAGGCCCTGTTTACTATCCTTACAAACTCTGCTCTCGTAATATACTTGTCAGGGTAGAAATTACCCTTATAGTCTAAGTCTATATAGCCTTCCTCAAGCCAATACTCTATAGTCTCCCTGGCCCAATGACTTCCGTAGTCACTGGCCTCTACTGGGTTGACACTTATAAGGCTTGTGAAAATTATTAAGGCCACCAGAAGTTTTTTCATAAAACCACTCCAATCTAATCCCTACTACTAAAATATAGGACTTTAGGCCTTAAGTCAACAGTAGCTAAGCCCTAAATCCAGAAGTAAAAAACTCCAAGCCCAAGCCCTGGAGTTTTACTCTTCTATACTATAGGCCAAAGGCCTTTATGTCTTCTTCTACCTGGCCTATGCCAGCTATTCCAAAGTTTTCTACTAGAAAATCAACTATATTCTCTGATAGGAAGGCTGGTAGACTTGGTCCTAGGTGAATATTCTTAACTCCCAGATATAAAAGAGCAAGAAGAACTATAACTGCCTTTTGCTCATACCAGGCTATATTGTAAACTATAGGAAGGTCATTTAGGTTGTCTAAACCAAAGGCCTCCTTAAGTTTTAAGGCTATCATAACCAGGGAGAAGGAGTCATTACATTGACCTGCATCTAAAACCCTAGGAACTCCCTCAATATCTCCTAAATCTAACTTATTGTACCTGTACTTTGCACATCCTGCAGTTAGGATTACCGTATCCTTGGCTAGGGATTTGGCAAAGTCCTCATAGTAGTCTCTGGACTTCATTCTACCATCACAGCCTGCCATAACTACAAACTTTCTAATCTTTCCTTCCTTAACCAACCTAACTATGTCATCAGCTAGAAGACTAACCTGTCCGTGGCCAAATCCACCTACTATCTTTCCCTCTTCTATAGCTCTAGGCGGGGCCTGTTTCTTAGCTAGTTCTATAAGCTCTGAAAAATCCTTCTTATTTTTACTGTTTGCTACTATGTGCTTAAATCCTGGGTAGCCAGAGCTTCCTGTAGTAAAGACCTTGTCCTTGTAACTATCCTTTGGAGGAACTATACAGTTGGTTGTAAATAGTATAGGTCCATTGAAGCTTTCAAACTCTTCCCTTTGCTTCCACCAGGCATTTCCATAGTTTCCTACTAGGTGATCATATTTCTTTAACTCTGGATAGTAGTGGCCTGGTAGCATTTCCCCATGGGTATATATGTCTACTCCACTGTCCTTTGATTGTTCTAAAAGTTCCTTAAAGTCCACTAGGTCATGGCCAGATATAAGTATTCCTGGCCTAGTGCCAACGCCAATCTCAACCTCTGTAATCTCTGGCATGCCAAAAGTTTCATTGTGGGCCCTGTCCAATAAGGCCATAACATTAACTCCGTAGCTACCAGTTTTAAGGGTTAGCCCTATTAGTTCTTCCTCTGTAATCCCATCCCTAAGGGTTTCTGATAGGGTAAATCTTATGAACTGTAAGATTTCTGGATCCTCATAGCCCATATTTAAAACATGTTCATAGTAGGCTGCTATTCCCTTAAGACCATATATAATCAATTCCTTAAGAGATCTTAGGTCTTCATTTTCCTCAGCCAGTACTCCTAGTTTAGGATTAGACCTATTAACTACTATCTCCCCAGACTGATCTATGGAAAGTAGGGGGCCTTCCAACTCACCTTCTAGAAGTTCCTGACTTCTTAAAACTTCCTTTATGGTTTCTTCATAAACCAAGCTCTCCCTAATTCTCTCCATAAATCTTTCTTCATCAAAGTTGGCATTGGTAACAGTCATAAATAAATTCTCAACTATAAACCTATCCATCTCTTCTATTACTATTCCATTCATATCTAAATAAGTTCCCAAACTTGAAATTTCCTTGGTAATGTAGATTAAGATATCCTGGAGTTCTGCCAGACTGCTGGTCTTACCACAAACACCTAACTTAGTGCATCCCTTTCCATTTGCTGCTTCTTGACATTGAAAACAAAACATATCTAAATCCCTCCTTCTCTATATATATTATTCCTTAATAAGTTTAAAATCTGTAACAAATGTTACCAAACTAGTATTATTTATAAAAAATCTGTCCCCCCACTAAAAAGCCAGTTGTTTTTTTCTATAAAGTGGATAAAAAGTTGCTCTACCCTATCCCTATCTGACCTTTCTATATGTAGCTCTAATTCCAGATCCAACTGGTGCCTATCACCTTCCCTACAGGTAAATTTCCCTGTCTCTATTTCATTCTCCTCTATGAAAGCCATAGCTTTAGACTTGAAAAGATCCACTGGTAAAAATCCCATGTACTCTAGAGACCCATCTATACACAGTATATTTTTTTCCATATGAAACTCCTTCCTTATTTATTTCCTCTCAAGATACATTATATAAAAAAAGCCTATAAAATACATCTATTATTATGGGAATAGAATATTTCTATCTAAGGGATTAACTTTTAAATATATCTATATAATAAAAGAAAGCCCTAGGGCTTTCTTTTACTGGCTGAATTGACTATTGTAAAGTTCCTCATAGAAGCCCTTCTTGGCCAGAAGTTCCTCATGATTACCTCTTTCTATAATCTCTCCATCCTTTAGGACCAAAATAAGGTCTGCATCTCTTATGGTAGATAATCTATGGGCTATTATAAAGGAGGTTCTGCCCTCCATTAAATTCTCCATGCCCTTTTGAATCAAGGCCTCAGTCCTAGTATCTACTGAAGATGTTGCCTCATCTAAAATCAAGATCTTAGGATCTGATATTAAAGCACGGGCTATGGTTAAAAGTTGCTTTTGTCCCTGAGATATATTATCTGCTTCTTCATTTATTAACATATCATAACCATCAGGCATAGTCCTTATAAAACCATCAGCATAGGCTAATTTACTAGCCTCTACTATTTCCTCATCACTGGCATCTAGCCTACCATACCTGATATTATCCCTTATGCTGCCAGAGAATAACCAGGTATCCTGTAATACCATACCAAAGTTACTTCTCAAATCCTGCCTTGTAAAATCCTTTATATTATGACCATCTATCAGGATAGCACCTTGGTCTACATCATAAAATCTCATCAATAGTTTTATTATAGTGGTTTTTCCACCACCTGTAGGTCCAACTATAGCAACCTTCTGTCCTGGTGCTACCTTTTGAGAAAACTTATCTATAATAATAGTATCTTCATCGTATCCAAATTTAATATCCTTAAACTCAACTTCACCTCTTATAGGCTGATCTAGTTTAAGGGGATTAGTCACTTCTACTTCCTCTTCCTCCTCAAGGAATTCATAAACCCTTTCTGCTGCAGCTATAGTAGATTGTAAAACATTACTTATCTGAGCTACCTGGGCTATAGGCTGATTAAAGCTTCTAGTATACTGTATAAAAGAAAGAATATGACCCACCTTTATAACGCCCTGAACAGTAAACCAGGCACCTACTACAGAAACTAAAACATATCCTATATTACCTACAAAAGCCATTATAGGCTGCATTAGTCCTGATAGAAACATGGCCTTCCAGCCTGCATCATAAAGCTTTTCATTTATATGATTGAATTTCTCCAGTTCCTGAGCCTCTCCGTTAAAGGCCTTCATAACATTATGCCCACCATAAACTTCTTCTATATGACCATTTACCTCTCCCAAGGTCTTCTGTTGTGCCGTAAAGTATCCTTGAGACTTCTTTATTACTGCCATAATCAGTCCCATAGATAGAGGTATTACCAATATAGAAACCAAGGTCATCCTAAAGGATATGGATATCATCATTACAAGGATACCAAGTAAAGTTATAACAGAAGTTATAATCTGACTTAAACTTTGGTTTAGAGTTTGGCTGACTGTATCTATATCATTAGTGACACGAGATAGAACATCGCCATAACTAACCTTGTCAAAGTAGCTTAAGGGTATTTTGTTTATCTTCTTAGATACATCCTCCCTTAACTTATAAGAGAATTTCTGAGCTACACCAGTTATTATAAAGCCTTGAATATATGCTAGACCTGCTGATACTAGGTAAAGTCCAACTAGCTTCATAATTATAGATCTTATCCTATCAAAATCCATACCTCCCAGGCCTTGTAACTTGCTTACTATTCCCTCAAATATTAGACTGGTCATGTCCCCTATGATCTTAGGTCCCACTATAGAGAAGACTGTGCTACCTATAGCGAAAATTATAACCATAATCAGTTTAAACTTATAAGGTTTTAGGCTATCCAAAAGCTTTCTGGCTGTAGACTTGAAGTTCTTAGGTTTTTCGCCAGGTCCTTTAAAACCTCCACCACCAGGCCCAGGATTATTCTTCGTATTTTTATTTCTATTTTTATCTTTTATTTCTTTCATATTCCCAGTTCCTCCTCTGATAGCTGTGACATAGCAATCTGTTGGTAAACCTTACATTTTTCTAGTAACTCCCTATGGCTACCAGATCCAACAATTCTGCCTTCATCAAGAACTATTATATTTTCTGCATCCTTAATAGTATTAATCCTTTGTGCAACTACTAGAATTGTAGAATCAGAAAAATTCTCCTTTAAGCTATTTCTTAGGGCCTTGTCTGTCTTAAAGTCTAGAGCAGAAAAAGAATCATCAAAAATCAGTATTCTAGGTTTAGAGGCAATGGCACGAGCTATTGAAAGTCTTTGTCTCTGACCTCCAGAAACATTACTACCTCCCTGAGATATAGGGCTGTCATAGCCCTTTTCATAATCCAAGACAAAGTCCTCAGCCTGAGCTATCTCTATAGCCTTTTCCATTTGATTCTGGCTAATACCTTGATTTTTACCATACTTTATATTACTATCTATAGTTCCTGAAAATAAAAGAGCCTGTTGAGGAACATAGCCTATTATAGATCTTAAATCCTTAAGGTTTATATCCCTCACATCAACACCATCTATCTTTACACTACCTTCACTAACATCATAAAGTCTTGGTATTAAATTTACTAAACTTGTTTTACCACTTCCAGTACTTCCTATAAAAGCTGTCATCTCTCCAGGAAATGCCTTAAACCTAAGGTCTTTAAGAACATAGTCATCCCCAGCAGGATATTTAAAGCTAACTTTATCAAACTCTACTACTCCATCTAGTTTATCTAGACTTCTAGGATCTATAGGATCCTTTATCTTAACATCTGTTGCCAATAGCTCCTCAACCCTCTGAATTGAAACCATAGCCCTAGGCATGATTATGGAAACCATTGAAAGCATTAAAAAGGACATTATTATCTGCATTGCATATTGGATAAAAGCCATCATGTCACCAACCTGAATATTTGCCTTATCTATTTCCTTAGCTCCCACCCAGAAAATTAAAAGCACTATAGCATTCATTAAAAGTTGCATACCCGGCATCATAGCTATCATTATTCTAGATATCTTTAAATGGGTTCCTGTAAGTTCTTTATTTACACCCTTAAACTTCTCTTCTTCAAAAGCCTGATTATTAAAAGCCCTAATAACCAACATACCTGTTAGAGACTCACGAGTAACCAAATTTAATCTGTCTACAAACTTCTGAGACTTTTTGAAAAGAGGAGTCGCAAATATAAATAATACTATTACAAAAAGACTTATGATTAAAACTCCTAAACCTACAATCCAAGCCATAGAAACATTAGTTTGAAGAGCCCTTATAATACCACCAATACCTAGAATTGGAGCAAAGAAGACCATCTTCAAAGTCATTGATGTAAAATTCTGTATTTGTTGAATATCATTGGTACTTCTAGTTATCAAAGAAGCTGTTGAAAAATTATTGAATTCTTCATTAGAAAATTCTGCAACCTTTTTAAAGACCTTATCCCTTAGATTTTTAGCAAATCCATTAGCTGTCTTTGAGGATAGAAGTCCTACAATTATTGATGTAGCCATGGCCAAAAGAGATATTAAGAGCATAAAAGCACCCATCTTTAATATATAATTTCTCTGAACCTTATTTATATCCACACCTAACTCCCTATACTCATTGGAAACATACCTTATGCTACCATCCCTAATATACATGGCTGGTAGGTCTTCAATTTTTGAGTTAATCTCCTCAAGAATTCTAAGTCTATTCTCATTGCTCTGACTCTTTAAAAGATCTGTAAATCCAAGACCCTCTGGAAGATTCTTCATTTTATCCTTAAAAGGATTTTCCTTGCCATTTAGGGTCATTAAACTTCTCACTACTATGGCCCTATCAAATAAACCCTCTAGTTTATCAAGGTTGTTTTTGTTCTTTAACACATATACATTTTCCTTGGCCATATTTGGAAATCTATCCAGGTAAATCTTATTTTCTTTTTTATTTATGGCCTCCTTACCAACTAATCTATAGGATTCTTTAACTATAGATTCTTCCTCTTCTGTTAAAAATAGGACTATATCCTCCATCTCTGTCTGTCTTATAGCTTCTGGTATAGATTCGTCTAACCCTTCCTGTTGAATACCAATATTTACTATATTAGACATATAATCCGGAAGGGCTAGATTAGCCATGGCCTGAATAAAAAGTAGACCTAAGATTATAAGAATAGTCACTCTAAATGGTTTTAACTCTTTAAATACCTTTTTCATAATACCCTCCTAAACTTAAAAGGAAACTTCCTCTAAATTCCTTCTTATTTTCTCCAGAAGAAGCTGTAAATTTTTCTTCTCCTCTTCTGTAAAATTACCAAAACAATCTTCATTTATCCTCTCAAAAACCTTCATAGACTCTCTAGCCATATTTCTACCCTTAGAAGATATATATACTCGAGATATTCTCTTATCATGGGGATCCCTTTCCCTGTATATAAGTTCAAGACTCTCCATCTTTTTTATAGTAGCTGTCATAGTAGCTGGAGCCACATGGAGAATTTCAGATAGCTCCTTCTGGCTTAAACCACCCCTTAAATCCAAAACATATAGTAAATGAGGTTGACCTGGATAAAGACCAATCTCATCTAATAGATTATAGAGCCTTTGATAGTGCAGCTTCTGAACCTGCCCAAAAACATAATAGACAGTATCTCTTTTAGACTCTCCCATAGAACTCCCCCTTTATTAGTTAGTAGACTAACTATTTTTTCATAGTTCAAATCTTACTACTATTTTAAACCAATGTCAAGATAGTTAGTCTACTAACTATCTTTTTAGAAAAAAATATGGACAAAAGATTCACATCTTAAGCCCATATCATAATATTTCTATACCCAACTCCTTGGTTATTATAAATCTTTAGTAAGCTTCTTCTCTTGTCTCTCCTTGCCTTTTTTCATATTTTTTTCAAACTCATCATACAGGCTTTTTCTCTCCTGATCATTTAAGACAAAGTCTGCCAACTTAAAAAACTTATCTTCTTCTTCATCCATGTGATGAGTTAAAATTTCTTTTAAGACTGAAAATTTTGCCGACCAAGTTTCACTTTCTAAGCTGGTTCTATCAAGTAAACTAAGCTGATATGAACCTAGGTTATGCTCTTCTACCATCTCTAAAATAGTTTCCTTATCTTCGGCCTTAGCTCTAGCCTTAACATGGGGAAAAACCACTTTTTCTTCTGCATAGTGATGACCCTTTAACTTGCTGTAAAGTTCTATGAAAGCTATTCTTTTGTCTTCTCCTTCTAATTTTTCTATCTCTCTAATAAGCTTTCTAAATTCATCATGCTCTTTTTTAATTTCTTTTAAAACATCCATAAAATTCCTCCTTAAATTATTTAGTATTTTTAAGACTCAATCCCTATCACTAAGCCTAGATACCTTTATTCTTATCAAAGATTAACATTTTATAAGAATTTAAATCTATCATTTTTAAATCTACTTTATGAGGTTTATGATAATCAGAAAAATTAAAATATAAAGTTAACTTATCTAAGGATATATATAGTGAATAATTCATTTCTTTATTTTTAGAATTCTCTCCTCTAGCATTATTAGAGAATCTAATACTATTAAGTAAACTTTTTACCACTTTAAGGCTATCATGATATGTTTCTAAATTAGCAATAGAGTTCTCGGAAACTACAGCCTTTATAAATCTTGATTGATAACTATTATAATCATCAAACATTTCATCTTCTCCAAAACTACTTACATAGATTTTCTCCATATATTTATTTTTATATTCAAAAATAAATACTCCTGTTATTCTTTTCAAATTAACATATTGCCAACTGATATTTGGACCATTGGACAGAGGTCCTAAATTATTTTTGTATATCTTAAATCCATCTGATTTTGCTTGTAAAATTATAGAATTCCCAGAGCTATCAGTTACTATCCAATGAAATAAAATGGCTTTTCTATAATTTTTAAATACAATATTTAAATTTTTTAGGTCATCTATCAACTCCATTACATCTTTGTAGTTAGATAAAATCCATTTAACCAACTCTCCAGGAGCTAAATTTATTTTCTTCCTAGAACCTTTTAACCTATAATCTTCAAATTCTTCAGATAGTAAGCTACTACAACTTAAGCCCTTTTCATTTACACCATCCAAGAAGATATAGTCAGCTTCTTTTTTTCCTAATCCAATAAATCCATGATGATAATGTAGAGCCTTGAACCTAGTAAATTTTATCAAATATTTTCTTGGAACTAAAAATATTTCGGGTTTTTTTATAGAAAAACCAATAGTTCTAGCTGTTATTATATTACCCCTATTATTTTTCAATGTTATGTGTGTACACATATATACCTCCCTATAATTCGTGGAATATATCACATTTATGACTAGATTAATCCTTCTAATTTTTCATATTAGTAAAATTGAATAAATTAATAAATATATTGGGAATATTTAGAATTCTCTAAGCTTAAACTCCTTATTAATCTGAGAATATTTGAGATAAGATTAAAATTTTGACTGTTACCTATACTGGATGCTTATGCCTTATTTTAACTATTACCCACTAGATACCCTTAAAATCAATGAATTTAAAACAATAATTTTAAAAGTTATAATATTATATTTATCTAGAGCTACATAAAATACTTTCATTGTAAATAATGTTTTTTTAAAAATAAATGTTTTAAATGCCTTATAACTAGGGTAATCTATATAATAAGATAAATAATTAACCATCTTTCGAGAATATTTACCCAGTAAAACTAGATGCTAAGGAGTCTACTTACTTATTTTCGTTTTACTACTGGATAGGATTAGTTTCCTAGTTATAGTAGGTAGAATCCTTAATATATATAGCACTCCCACCTTGGGGCCATTGAAATATGGCCCCTCCCAATTAAATTTTAATAATTTAAATTCCATATTTGTTTTAATAGGAGGTATTTTATGTCAAAAGACAAAAAGAAAGAGCAACTCAATTCTTTTAAAGTAAATACATCTAAAGGGAAAATGACCAGTCAAGAAGCTATTCCTATAAAGGAAGATAGCTTTTCTTTAAAGGCCTCTGATAGAGGTCCTACACTCATTCAAGATTTTCATCTACTAGAAAAACTAAGACATTTTAACAGGGAAAGGATACCTGAAAGAGTAGTTCATGCAAGAGGAACAGGAGCTCATGGTTACTTTCGATTAGAGAATTGTATGAGTAAATATACTAAAGCTAATTTTCTAAATGGACAAGGAAAAGAGACACCTTTATTTATTAGATTTTCTACAGTACAAGGCTTTAGAGGATCTCCTGATACTGTTAGAGATGCCCGAGGTATGGCTATCAAATTCTATACTGAAGAGGGAAATTATGATATAGCCGGTCTTAGCTTTCCTGTATTTTTTATTCAAGATGCCATAAAGTTTCCTGACTTTATCCATGCCTTAAAGCCTGAACCCAATACAGAGATTCCCCAAGGACAAAGTGCTCATGATTCCTTCTGGGATTTTGTTTCCAGTAATGAAGAGTCTACTCATGCTCTTATGTGGTTAATGAGTGATAGAGGAATCCCAAGGTCCTATAGGATGATGGAGGGATTTGGAGTTCATACTTTTAGATGGATAAATAAAGATGATGATATTTTCTTTGTAAAATATCACTTTGTTCCTAAGTTAGGGACCCATAGTCTAGTATGGGATGAAGCACAAAAAATTGCTGGTAAAGATCCAGACTATCATAGAAAAGACCTTTATGAAGCAATTGAAAAAAAAGATTTTCCTGAATGGGATGTTTTTGTACAAATATTACCTGAAGAAGATGAATTCATATTCGACTTTGATATACTTGATCCAACTAAGTTATGGCCTGAAGAAATAGTAAAGAAGGTTAAAGTTGGAAGTATCCTTTTAAATAAAAATGTAGATAACTTTTTTGCAGAAACAGAGCAAGTTGCTTTCTCACCAGGAAATTTAGTGCCTGGCATTGCCTTAAGTAACGATCCTCTTTTACAGGCTAGAAGTTTTGCTTATCCAGATACACAGGTTTATAGACTAGGTGGCCCTAATTTTCAAAATATACCTATTAATATGCCCTTAAATCCTAGAATAAATCATCAGCAAGATGGCTTTCATACAAGTGAAATAAAAGTTAATAATGTTAATTATAAACTGAATTTACGAAATGATAATATGCCTGAGACTGATTTAAATAATGGATATGATTTTCCGAAAGAAAATATAGCTGGAAAAATGACTAGAGGAAGGGTAAAAAGGTTTCTAGACTATTTTAGTCAAGCCAAACTCTATTTTGATTCCCTATCAAAACTAGAGCAGGAACACCTAATAGATGCTATTAAATTTGAACTAAGTAAAGTTAAGAGTCCAGATGTTAGAAAAGAAGTAATTAGTACATTAAATGAAGTCAGCTCAGACATCTCTAAAGAGCTTTCTGACTACTTTAATATTGAAATTAAAGATAAAAAGCTAATTAATAATGACCTTGGTGATTCAAGTGATGACTTTTCTTATGAAGAAAAGTCTGTTAAAACTAGTAATTTGAGTATGATTAGTACTGAATATAAAACAAATACTTTCAAAATTGCTGTATTAATAGATAGCTTAGACCTTTCTTTTGATAAAACTAGTCTAGATTCTTTAGAGAAATTAGAGTCTGATGGATTTTATTTAACTTTTATCGCCAATGAAATAGGCGATTTAAAGAATCTAGAAAACAAAAAGGCTGAAGGAAGTTATCATTCTGAAGACTCCGTTTTGTATGATGGCATATATGTTATAAGCACTGAAAATATAAGAAAAGATTATCAGAATAAGTTAGATAATTTTATAAAAGATAGTTTTAATCATAAAAAACCAATTGTTTATGGAGAAAGAGTTAATATGAAGCCTGAATATATTGGAAAACCAGGTGTGGAAAGGCCTAACGAAGATATTTGTAAAGTCTTTTCTCACAGGAGATACTGGGATAGATAAACTTGCTACTAGTATGATATAGAAAAAATCTTTATAATTTTTTCTATATCTATCAAAGGCCCTAGATAGATCTAGGGCCTTTATAATTTTTTAATTAATATTTTCTAGCTCTAGGTCCTCCGCAAAGTAAGAACTTCTAACTAGGGGTGCTGAATGAACTCTTTTAAATCCTAAATCTTCTGCTATCTCCTTGTAACGCTGGAATTGCTCTGGAGTAATATACTCCACTACATCTATGTGAGCTGTAGTTGGCTGCAGATATTGACCAAGTGTTAACATATCACAGTCTACCTTTCTAAGTTCCTTCATAGTAGCTACTACCTGATCTTCAGTCTCTCCCAGTCCCAACATCATACCTGACTTTGTAGCCATGTGAGGCTTTCTTTCCTTAACATATTTAAGTAAATCAAGTGATCTTTGAAATATGGCCTGAGGTCTTACTTGATCGTATAACTCTGGTACTGTTTCTATATTGTGGTTCAAAACATTAGGCTCTGCATCTATTATTATATCTATTAGATCCTCCCTGCCCTGCATATCTGGAATAAGAAGTTCCACAGTCAGCTCTGGATTTAGGCTTCTTATTTCCTCTACAACCATCCTAAACTGATTTGCCCCCTGATCTTCCAGGTCATCTCTTGTAACTGATGTTATTACAGCATGCTTAAGGCCCAGCTTATTTATGGCCTCTGCCACCTTCCTTGGTTCATCTAAGTCTACCTTGTCTGGAGCCTCATGTACCACATTACAGAATCTACAACTTCTGGTGCAGTTTCTTCCAAGAATCATAAATGTTGCAGTTCCCTTTGAAAAACACTCCATTCTATTTGGACAATTTGCTTCACTGCAAACTGTATGTAGATCTAAATTATCTATCAGTGAATTCACCTTGTTAGATGACTCTCCACCCTGTAATTTTGTTCTTAACCATTCTGGCTTTCTAAGACGCATTTTACTACCTCCTTATATTTCAACATCCATTAATCCTTTTATAAAATCATCACTGCTAAGTCCTCTAATATACTTACTTATTTCTATTCTGTCCAGAGCCTCCCTAAGGCTGTCAGATCCAAACTTAAGTCCCAGAAGATTTTCCTCTAGCTCTCCTATATGACAGTCTCCAAAAAAATCTCCAAAAAGTGCTATATCCTTGATTCTACCATCCTCTATGTCCACATTGTACTCTACAACACCACAGGCTGGAAACTTTACAGCGTTGTTGTAGCAGGACTTAGGACTCTTTCCATAGTTCCAGTCCCAGTTTCTAAACCTAAAGTCTGCTATTTTTTCAATCTCTAGAAGCTCCTCATGGCTAAACTCATGGACCCTTTCTATGGAATGATAGTTTATTACATAGTCTATTAGGTAGTTCCTAAATTCTTCTACAGTAAGATCTTCCTCTAAGTGCTTGGCTATGCTGGTTACCCTAGAAGCTACAGACTTTACTGACTTATCTACAAACTTTATGTCCTTGGACTTTAGGGCCCCCTTAAGATGGGTCATATTCCCATCATATAGAAGGGTTCCATGGTGAAGGATCTTTTTGTTTCTAGAGTACTGGGCATTGCCACAGATTTTCTTTCCATCTATTAAAATATCATTTCTTCCGGTAAATTGGGCCTCAACTCCCAGAGACTTAAGACCTTCTATCACTGGTAGGGCAAATTTTTCAAAACCATCCTTACTTGGATCTGAGTTCTTATATGTAATAAAAGTAAAGTTCATAATCCCAAAGTCATTATAGACAGTTCCACCACCAGATAGTCTCCTTACTACATCTATATGGTTCTTTCTAACATAGTCTATATTTATTTCTGAAAGAGTGTTTTGGTTCCTGCCTATTAATATAGATGGGCGGTTGATCCAAAGCATAAATACCTGGTCATCATAATTTTCTATAACATATTCTTCAGCTGCATGATTGAAAAATGGGTCATTACTATCGTTAACTATATATATCAATTTTATCCCCCCCTTATAATACTAATTTGATTATATAACCCATGTCAGAATTTTTCAATTATTGCTTATTTTATGACAAAAAAAGGCAAACTTAAGAAGCTAATTTCTTAAAGTTGCCTTGATTTTTTCACTATCTTCCAGGGCCATAAGCCCATCTATTATATTGGTAAATAAAATATCTGTATATTTTAAACTAGCTGTTGCAAAGCCCTCCTGACCTATAATTCCTATAGACAGTTTTGTAGCCTCAAACATCTCCTTGTCATTAAAGCCATTTCCTATAGATATGGTCCTATCCCTGCCTAAAGATTCCACTATTTTTAACTTTTCAAAACCTGCATTTTCCTTAGGGAATGTTAAGATTTTCCCATTTATGCCCTGGCACTCTTTTCTCACACTACCAAAGGTATCTGCTGTTACTATATAGACATTGACCTTCTCTGATAAAGAATTTAAGATTTCCTCTACTCCATCTAAAAGAAGTCCCTCATAAGCTATAGTGCCATTATAGTCTAGTACTAGATTTTCTATTCTAATTTCTTCTCTGCCTGGTATCTGATATATTAGCATGTCACATCTCCTTTTATGAAAATAGAGAAAGATTTCTCTCCCTCTATTATAAACACAATCTAAACCTTAATTCAATTGGCCTGGCTATAAATAAAAACTATAGGTCTATTGATTTCTTTGATATTTTTTTAGCTAGCCAGAGGGAAATTTATTTTCCCCTTACCCAAAGATTTGGTATGGAATAGTATCCCTCTCTGCCAAATATTATATTGGCCTGGCTAATCCTGGTGTAGACTCCGGCAAAGCTTTCATTATAGATGTAGACTCCAACATTCATATTAAAGTCATTAACCTTCATCTTTCCCTCTTGATCAAACTCAACAAATTCTCTTTTGTAGGGATCTATAAACTCCTGGCAAAGATATTCATTGTCCCAGGCATAGTCTAATTTCTCCTGCCATTCCTCCTTAGAATAGTCCCTGCCTGCAAAAACTCCCTGGGAGGCAAAGGAATCTATGGGCTTTATTATATAGGCATCCTTGTTTTCTTCTAGCCTGTCATAAAGGCTTCTATCCCCTTTAAATTCATGGGTATAAGGTATGTGATCCTTGATGAAATCCAGCTCTTCCTCTGTGAAAAGATAGTTGTTGGCCCTGTCATGAAGGACCTTAAAGATAATCTTATTGTGAAGAATCTGAGTTCTTAGGGATCCTATAAGGCAGATATTTTCATCTCTATAGGCCTCTATTAGGGCTTCTATTTGGCTGCTTTTTTCTATGAACTCCACTGTTACTATTCTCCTGTAAATCATATCTATTTTTTTACCCTCAAAAAGCAACTGTCCATCTTCATAGCTAAAGTCCCTTGGATCTATAATATAGCAGTCATAGCCTGCTCTTTCATAGGCCTTCTGCATTTCTTCAAATTCTGCTGTTATTCCTGTTTCCTCAAAATCTACTATAGCTATAGTTGGATTTTCCACTGCCTTCTTATAGCTAAAGTAGGTCTTTAAACTTTCCCTAACCCAGCTGTCCATTAGTTCAAAATAGTCTATCCTGTAGCCATAGTCTCCTTCCATTTTCTTAATAGCTTCTGACTCTAGGATTATTTCTGAGAATACATTCTCCTCATTCATACCAGATGTACCATCAGTGTTTATCTCTATAAACTTAAACCTATCTCCTCCACCATAGAAAAGGTCAAATCTGCAGATAGGTATATTAAGGTCATATCCCGGATCTACCAAAATTAATTCCTCTAAAAGTTTTGGATACTTAAACTGAGGCCTAAAGTCAGGATTAGAAATATACTCATCTGTTACCTTGTTTCCTATTGACATAACCATGGCCGATATTCTATTAAAGTTATCTATATCTTCATCTGTAAAAAACATAGGCTCATATAGGAAGGGAACTGGCTGGCCCTTGTACTTGGCATTAGACCTAGCTACAGCCTCCTTAGCCCTTAAATAATCCCTATAGTAAAACTCCTGATCCTCTCTTATTATATCTAAATATTGACTAGTTAATTTTCTACCATCCATTAAATTCACCTCATAGTCATAATACCCAAATATATATATTTCACCTATATTTTTATAGATTAATATCCTTAATTTCCCAGTCTATAGGCTCAAGACCCTTAGACACTAGAAAGTCATTGCTTCTAGAAAAAGGCTTACTTCCAAAAAATCCCCTGTAAGCTGAAAGTGGACTAGGATGGGGAGCTTCTATAATAAGGTGTAGAGGGTTTTTTATGAACTTTTTCTTGCTTCTGGCATTGGCCCCCCAAAGAATAAATACCATAGGCTCTTCCTTGCTATTTAAGAGTCTTATTATATGATCTGTAAATATTTCCCAGCCATATCCTCTGTGGGAGTTGGCCTCATGGGCCCTAACTGTCAGGGCTGTGTTTAAGAGTAGGACTCCTTGTTCAGCCCACTTACTTAAATTACCATGATTGGCTGGCTTAAAGCCTAAATCAGACTCTAACTCCTTATAGATATTTTGAAGGGATGGCGGTATTTTTACACCCTCTCCTACAGAAAATGCAAAACCGTGGGCCTGGCCTTCCCCATGGTAGGGATCTTGGCCTAGTATTAGTAATTTTGTATCTTTGTATGATGTAGCATGCAATGCATTAAATATATCATAGGGACCTGGAAATATTTTTCTTTCCTTATATTCTTTACAAAGGAAGTCCCTTAAGTCTTTATAGTAGTCTTTATCCATTTCATCTTCCAATAGTTTCTGCCAATCATTTTCAAAAATCTTTTTCATTTTTTTCCTCCTCTATATAAACATAGTATTAAATTAAACTTAAGTACTTAATATATTCTAACCTTACTTATATTAAATTACTCTTATTATAAAATAATTTTTAATAATATCCTCTATAAATCTTTGAATAAGAATAAATAAACCTCTTACAATTTAGTAATAGAAGAGTCTGAAAGGATTCCTCTACAAGAATACTATATAAAACCCTAGTGAATTACACATGATTAAATATAATTGTTTAAAACCAAGATCAAGAAGGGTATGTATTAAATATAGCACTTCAAATCAACCATTCAAACCAACCATTAAAATTAGCTTAAAATCCACTAATAATTTAATAAGGTAATTGATTAGTCTTTATAATAAAAATTTAATTAAGAAAGGATGAGATTTATGAATAATTGGAAGTATAATTTTTTTGGTGGTACTGATATTGATGGAAAAAGACTAACTTGGAGCGGAGTTGTTGCTGGTATTTTTACTTTTATCGCAATATTTTTAACTCTTTCTTTAATTGGATTCAGTATAGGTTTAACTACATTTAATCCTATTTCTGACAATCCTTTAAGACATGTGGGTACAAATGTTACTATCTGGACCATAATAGCTCTTGTTATTTCTTTTGCAGCAGGTGGTTTTGTATCTGGACTAGTTGCAAATAAAGCTGGCTTTCTTCATGGTTTTATGACTTGGGCTACTGGACTTATTTTAGTTGCCTTCCTAGTTACTAACACTATAGGAGGAGCTTTTAGGGTTGCTGGTAATGCTGCCTCTAGTTTAGCTGGAGGAATCGGATCAGGGACTAGTACCTTAATAACTAAGTCTGGGGAAGCTTTAGATAAGTCTATAAGCTCTTTATCTGCAAATGTTGTTGATATTGATACAAATCAACTTCAAGCCAATATAAAAGATGTCCTAAGAGATACTGAAGTGAAAGAGCTTCAGCCAGATTATTTAAGTAGACAAATTGATGAGACTAAGAAAGATTTAGAAAGTTCTGCTAAAAATATCCTTATGCAACCTGATAACTATAAATCAGAATTAAAATCTCTTATAAACAATATAGAAGAGCGTGAAAAAACTATAGCCAATGCTATCGATAAAGAAGCTATAGCTAATGCTGTGGGAGAAAATACTGATTTAAGCCAGGAAGAAGCTGAAGTAGCAGTTAATAATATTTATGATGAATATCAAAAGGCATCACAACAAATTAGCAAAAGTTTAAATGAAACTAAAACTCAAATAGATAAACTTTCTCAAGAAGTTGAAAAAGCAACTGATGAAATAAGGGAGACTGCAGATCAAGCTGCTGATACAGGAGCTAAAAGTTCCTTATATCTTTTTATAGGACTTCTAATTGCTTTGTTTATAACTGGCTTCTCTGGTATAAAGGGAGCTGAGTTTTTAAATAGATAGATTCTCCTTTTAATTTAAGTTAGGGAAATAGGTCTAGACCTATTTCCCTATACATAATTTTACTCTATATTTAATGAAATATATAAAATTTAAAATAGGGCTTGCCTCGATTAATATTTTTGTAACTTGAAAACATAGTATTTATAAACTCAATTATTAAATAAATAAAATATTAAATAACATAAATAAAACTATAAACTAATAAAAAATATATTAGCTCTCAATTTAAGTATAAAAAATAAAAGCCCCAACTAGGGCTTTTATCTTTTAAAATCTCCTAAGATCTCTTAGGGGCGATACCCTAAAGATAACCTTTCCTCTTATATTCTCTAGGGGAACTCCTCCAAAAAATCTACTGTCTGTACTTCCTTTGGGATTTCTGTTATCTCCAAGGACATATAGTTCTCCATCTGGCACCTGATAGTCCTGGATCATAAGGATCTGTTCTGTATAGGCCTTATCCCTTATATAATTTTCCTCTAAAAGCCTACCATTTATAGCCACCAAGCCATCCTCTATTCTGACCAGGTCACCTTCTAGGGCAACAACTCTTTTTATTAGAAGCTTATCCTTGTCTATTGGAGAGGAGAAGACCACTATGTCTCCCCTGTGATATTCATAGCTTGCTAGGCTTTTTTCCAATTTGTTGAGAATAAGCTTGTCTCCACTGTTTAAGGTAGGAGTCATAGACTCACCCTTAACTATGGTCATATCAAATAAAAAAGTATTTATTAGGACAGCTATAATAATAGCCATGCCTATGGTAATACCCAAGCCTAGTGACAGATCTATTTTTTCAATAAAATCCTTCTTCAAAATATCACCTCTCAGATCTAAAGATAAGTTATATTCCTAAACTATGACTTCTTAATCATCTTCTTCTTGCAGTGGGGACAGGTTACTTCCAAGGTTCCCTTGCCCCTAGGCACTCTTAGGTCCTTCCTGCAATTTTTGCACTTAAAGTACTTGTAGTCCTTTCTATTGGCCCACCTATTTTTAAGCCTGGAAAACTTCAGCCTTATAGGATAGGTGAAGCTAAGGTACTTGGAATTCTCCAGCTGACGCCTAGCTATATTCTTGGAAAAAGTTCTGAATATAACCATCATAAAAATCCCCAAAACCAGGGCTGATAAAAACCTTGATCTAAACTTCATATTCACTATAGATAGGATGAGGGCTAGGACTGTCAGTTCCCTTGAAAGATTGTCTGAACCATAGCTTCCCATCATCTGTTTTTTTAGCCAATTCATCTGATCATCTCCTAATTCATTGACCTATATCTCTCTATATTCTTGTCATTTAAAAACTCATAGGCTGCATTTATCTTCTGAAACATCTCTGTTGCATTATCACTTTTATTTAAGTCTGGATGGTACTCCTTGGCCTTTTTCCTATAGGCCAACTTGATTTCATACTCATCTGCCCCGTAGTCCACTCCAAGAAGATCACAAGCTCCCTCATACTGGGCCTTAAAATCATCTATAGGTCCTCCATAAGGACTTTGCCTATAGCCACCATAGTCATACTGACCAGATTCTTGACCCCTATATTGTTGGTAGAATTGGCGGAAAACTTCCTCCCACTGTCTGGCACTTTCCTCTCTCTGCCTTTCTTCCTCTCGCCTTCTCATCTCTTCTTCCAGGCGTCTGTAGTGATTCTTGTACTCACCATAGGATCTATACTTTGCGTTTACACCTGTGGTAAAGTATTTTGCCCTATCAAAGATAAACTCTGTAGCTCCGTAGTGAACATACTCCAAGTAGGACACTAGCTTCTTGCCTACTATAGGCACTACTACAAATAGGAAGATTAAAAGGATTACAACTGGAAAAACCACTGGATTTAAGAGCAGGATCCAGGACAAAGGTCCCATCACTAGAAAAAGGACTAAACATCCTCCCATACCTAACCCTACAAACAAATTTCTCCCTAGGCTTCCAAGAACATGAACCAAAATGTCTGTAATCTTTATCAGGCCAGTTAAAAGTCCCGATACTATCTTTCCCAAAACGAATAAAAACTTTCCGTAAAACCTCTGAAATATATTCATAACACAACTCCTTTTATTCTGGCTATACTCTTATTATATGTAATTTAGGAGAAAAAATATAGGCCTTTAGAATAGACTTTAGAATATATTAAGAATCTCTAGTAATAAAGACCATCTAAGCTATAGCTTAGATGGCCTTTATTTAAATACTGTCTTTTCTCCAGGTCTTTGGCATTAAAAGGGCTAAAAGTGTAAAAAGTTCCAGCCTACCTGCCAACATTAAAAAGGAGAATAAAAGTTTTAGGGGCTGGCAATAGTCCCAAAAACCTCTGCTAGGCCCAGCAAATCCAAAACCAGGTCCTATATTGCTAAGAGTTGCTGCTACAGAACTAATAGCAGACTCTAGGTCTACACCCTGTAAACTTACTAAAAGAGTGGACAGGGTAAATATTAGAAAGTAAAGGGCCATAAAGCTACCTATACTTGAAATTACATCACTTGATACAGTTTTTCCATTAACCTTTATAGGAACTATAGCCCTAGGATGGAAGATCTTAGCTATTTCTTTCTTTATAAGCTTTAGGAGAATCAAAATCCTTATAACCTTAAGTCCTCCTGCTGTTGAGCCTGCACTTCCTCCTATAAACATAAGTAGGAGAAGAATTCCCTTACTAAAGCTTGGCCACAAGTCAAAGTCAACAGTTGAGTATCCAGTAGTGGTTATAATAGAACCAACCTGGAAAAAAGAATCCTTAAAGGCTCCCCTAAGACTGGTGTAGGAAGTAGCCAGAAGGTTTAAGCTTATAGCCAGTGTAGCAAGACCTACTATTATTAGGTAGAGTCTTAGCTCCTCATCCTTAAAAAATTCCTTGACCTTACCCTTTGACAGGCCATAGTAAAGGGAAAAGTTTACACCAGACATAACCATAAAGATGGCTATTACCATTTGGATATAGCTGCTTTCATAGTAGCCTACACTATTGGCCTTGGTTGCAAAACCACCAGTACCTACAGTTCCAAAAGTATAAACCAGGGAATCAAAAAGATTCATGCCCCCAAAAAGCAATAAAATAATCTGAACTATTGTAATGGTAAAGTAAGTCCCGTATAGGATCTTGGCTGTATCCTTGATCTTGGGAGCAATCTTACCTGCTACTGGTCCAGGAGACTCGGCCTTAAATATCTGAAAGCCTCCTATACCCAAGGCTGGCATAAGAGCTACTGTAAAGACTAAAATCCCCATACCCCCAATCCAGTGGGTAAAGGATCTCCAAAATAAAATCCCCTGGGGAAGTTCCTCTACATTTGATATAACTGTAGCTCCTGTTGTAGTAAAACCTGAAACTATCTCAAAAAAACCATCTATAAAACTTGGCACAGACTTAGAAAGATAAAGGGGCAGGGCACCTACTGCAGATGCCAAGATCCAGCTTAGACTAACTATGGCCAAACCCTCTCTAGGGCTTATATGGTTCTTGTGTTTCTTCTTTGAAAGTAAAAAACCCACCACAAAGGCAAGTAGGATAGTCAGACCAAAGGCTCTAAGATCCCCTCCTCCTGTAAAATAGGAGATAAAAAATGATGGCAGCATTAGGCTAGCCTCAATTATGAGGATGATGCCCAATACCTTTAGCACGATTCCATAATTCACTTAAGATCCCTCCCTTATGTGGCTTTATAAATTGGTTTATACTGTCTGCATCTTCAGCCAGGGTAAAGACCACCAATCTATCATCTGCCTTTATTTCATCCTGTCCCTTAGGGATTATAACCTTGCCATTCCTAAGTATGGCACCTATAATAACTCCCTCAGGTATATCTATATCTACTAGAGGTATATTTAAAAAAGGTGACTCCTCGTGGACTATGATCTCTGTAACCTCAGCATCTCCCCCTAAAAGTAGGGAAACTGAAACTACCTTCCCTCCCCTTATAAACTTAAGAATATTGCTGGCTGTTATATAAACTGGGTTAAGGGCTGCATCTATATCCAACCTATCTATAACCTTATTGTAGTTGGGCCTGCTGACCTTGGATATGGACTTGGTAACTCCAGATTGCTTGGCCATCAAGGCCATTAGAAGATTCATCTCGTCAAAGCCTGTAGCTCCTACAAAGGCATCCATCCTACCGATCTCCTCTTCCTCCAAGAGATTTATATCCGTCCCATCTCCATGGATAACCAAGACATCATCTAGCATATCTGAAAGAAGTTCTGCCTTCTCCCTCTTCTTCTCAATTAACTTTACATTTATTCCCTGCTTGGCCAAACTCTTCGCAAGATAGTAGCCTATATTACTACCTCCAAGGATCATTACATCCTCTATCTTCTTATCTACAGTATTAAAGCCATAGTCAAGGCTTAGCTTTTCTATGTCCCTGCTCTTACCTATAATGTGAATAACATCATTGACCTTTAACCTAGTAGAACCATTAGGGATTATTATCCCCTCATCTGTTGATATGGCAGCTATTAAAAGATTATCAAAACCTTCTAACTCCCTTAACTCCTTACCTACTATGTCCTCATCATGGCCAATATTAAAATCTATAACCTGTACCTTGCCACTGGCAAATTCTCCAAAATAAAAAGAATAGCTCTTTAATAAATACTTTTCCATAGCATAGGCTGTGGCCAAGTCTGGATTTATTATAAAGTCTATTCCCATTTCTGCCTTAATAAAGTCTAGTTGTTCCATATATTCTGGATTTCTTATTCTAGCTATGGTGCTAGTGCAACCTAACTTCTTTCCTAGGGAACATATAACTGTATTAGTCTCATCATTATCTGTAGAGGCAACTAAAAGATCATAGTCCCCTATGCCAATTTCCTTAAGGGCCCTAATATCTATTCCTGTAGCCTCAACTGTAAGTAAGTCCATATGCTCATTTATATTTTCTAAAACCTTTGGATTATTATCCATTAGGGTAACATCTATATTCTCTGCCACCATAGCCTCAGCTAATTTGTAACCTAGTTTACCAGCACCTACTACCAGTACCTTCATTTAATCACCTCTATTTACTCTTTATTTTCCTCTTCAAAAAATACTCATGGCTTATACCATATGCTTATATTTACACTTTGTCAACAGGTTTTTAGACAAAATTTATCCCATTTACCTATGGCTTAAAAACCCTTCTCCTCCCCCTCCTAATATTTATTTGTAGAAAGTGAAAATGGTGGATTTTTCCATGAATAATTTATATTAGCTTATGCATATTATGGCACTTTTAAGCCCTAAATTCAAGATTCCGGCTGCTATTTGAATAAGTCGACTTTAAAAACTTCAATTTAATAAATAATCCCAGAAATTCCAGGGCCTTTTTCTGTATAAGTATTCATATCTTTTTTCTCCAACCCTAAATTCTCCTAAAAAAATCACCTGGATCCTTCCAGGTGATTTCAAGCCCTATAGTTTTAATAAAGGAATTCCATGTCCAGCCTAGCCCTTACTTCTATATCTTTTGGGCTGGGTTGAAAATAGCTGCCTTCCTCTTCCTTGCTTAGATCCATATTTAAGGCCTCCTCATAGACATATGGATTGTAGTCTAGGATTTCTGCCATAGATCCTAGGGATTTTATATTTCTGCCACTAAGCTTTCCTAAAAATTCTGCCTTGGAACTACCGTCCTTAAAGGCCTTTTCCAGGGCCTGCCTATAGATCTCATCGATTTTTGAGTAGGAATACTCCACTGAATCAAGGCCATCAGCTCCAGCCTTTATACCTAGGGACAGGAGTTTTCCTAATTTTTCCAGATCCTTCAGCTTAACACCTATGCTGTTATAGGCCCTATAGCCTTCTAGCTTTTCAGACTTGTCATAGTTGTATATAGGGTAAACTCTAGTAGCCTCCTTAACCAGGTGCTCCTCCTTAAGGCCAAAATCCTTAAGGGCCTTTAATAGGGCCTCTACTTTCTTGGTGTTTTTCTCAAATACAAGGCTTTGACTTTTATCGCTGGTCTCAATCCTAAAGTTTACAAAGGCCCTATCAGGCTTAACCTTAACCAGGCCCTCCCCCCTAACCTTTATAGATGGACTAAGAGCTTCTGCAGAAACTGGACTTGCAAAAAAGATCATAAAAACCAAACTGCTTAATAAGATCGCTAACTTTTTCAAAACCATCCCTCCTTGTTTTTTACTTATCCTATATTTACCCCCTATTTTAAATTTAGAACTCCAATATCTTTTTAAATCTTTATAAATTCTTTATAAAGATTTAGTAGATTAGAGTTAGGAAATTTAAGGAGGTTTTATATATGAAAAATAAAAAAGGACTTAGCTCCTTTGACTTAAAGATTTTAGCCTTGGTCCTTATGTTGCTGGACCATATTCACTACTTTTTTGGATTTACAGGAAGGGTTCCTCTTTTCTTCTCTTGGCTTGGTAGATTGGCTGGTGGACTCTTCCTCTTTACTATGGTAGAGGGCTACTCCCACACTTCCAATAAGAAGAAGTATTTTAAGAGAATCTATCTTATGGGGCTGGCTATGGGTCTTGTTAAATACTGGATTTCTATGTCAGCTAACCTTGTTCGTGGAGATGGATTTATACCACAAAATGGGATATTTCAAAGCTTCACTATTTTAATAGTAATGTTTAAGGCCATAGACTTGCTTAGGGAAAAAGACTTTAAGAAGGGGATTCCCCTATTGCTGTCACCATTTTTAATTAACTATCTCTTAGTCTTTACTATGATGGCTTCACCTATGGGCATCCAAGAGATAATTCACTTTATCTTAAATACATTTATCCCATCACCTTTTATAGTTGAAGGCGGTCTATTTGTGTTGGCTTCTGGCCTGATCCTTTACCTTTTTAGATCTAATAGGAAGAAACAAGCCCTATTCTATGGTATTTTTATTTGTGCTTGGATGATTATCCTTCCCCTAGCTCTTATTAGGCCCATAAGCCTAAGGCTTATGTTTACTGACTACTATGAGTGGATGGGTGCCTTAGCCAGTATCATATTTTTAAGATATAATGGAGAAAAAGGCAGATCTATGAAGAGTTTGTTTTACATTTTCTACCCAGCCCATGTTTACCTTCTCTATATAGGGTCTGTCCTAGTTTACAATAAATTCTTCTAGGAGGAGTAGTATGGAAACTATTTTAATAGTTGATGATGAGTTTGACTTGGTAAATGTGATTTCTGATGCCTTAGAGGCCAATGGCTACAAAACCTTAAAAGCCTATAATGGCCTTGAAGCCATTAATATGTCCAGTCAAGAACCAGACCTTATTCTCTTGGATATAATGATGCCAGAGCTTGATGGCTTCAGTGTTATAAAGACCATCAGAGATAGGGTTGATTGCCCTATAATCTTTTTGACTGCCAAAACTGATGAAAAAGATATAGTAAAGGGACTGGCCCTAGGTGGAGATGACTATCTTACCAAACCTTTTAGCCTTAAGGAATTGGTCTTTAGGGTTAAGGCCCACTTAAGAAGAGAGGCCAGAGAAAAAAAAGATGTAGATTTCTTAAGATTTTCAAAAGTCCAAGTAGACCTTAGGGGCCTTAAGGTCTCTATTAATGGCCAGGACCTTGGTCTAACCAAGAAAGAATTTGAAATCCTGGAACTTTTAAGCCTAAATAAGGGCCAGGTTTTCTCCAAGGATCAAATCTATGATAAAATTTGGGGCTATGATGGCCTGGGAGATAGCTTTACTGTTACAGAGCATATAAAGAAAATAAGGGCTAAAATAAGGGCCCTAGACCCTAGTCAAGACTATATAAAGACTGTTTGGGGACTGGGCTATAAGTGGGAGCCTTAAACTATGAAAAATCAAAGTTTTAAATTTAAGTTTACCCTGGCCTTTATAAAAATTCTTGCCTTTAGCCTTATCCTTAGCCTGGTATTTTTATTTTTATGGACTCTTTCCTTTAATAAGTTCTATAATCCATCTAACTACTATGAGAAAAAGATTCCAGGACTTATAAAAGATATCGAGAGTAGGAATATCTATCTTATGGACAGCTCCAACAAGGCCTATCTAGATGGGCTTATTAAGGATCCCTACCTGGGCTATCAGGTTGTGGATTCCCAGGGGCAATTTATCTATGGCAATATATCCTACCCTTACTTTAAGGATAAGAAGGACTTTATCTTAAATGTAAATAAGACTATTTCCATTGGCAATAAGTTTTTTCTTAGGACCCTGCCCATCTTTGACCAGGAATATAATATCGTTGGTATGCTGGTTATAAAATACTATCTAGGAGTTAGCTCCAAGAAGCTAAATAGCTTTAATAGCGAAAAAATCATCCTCCTAAGCCCCTTTGTCTTTATCACTATTTTCACCCTCTACTACAGACAAAAACTTTCAAGGGAGCTGGCCCTAGCTATAGATGGCCTCCTTCATTCTTCCAGGAAAATAAAGAATAAGGACTTGGATTTTACAATAGACTATGATAGGGAGGATGAGTTTAAGGAGGTCTTTCAGGCCTTTGAAGATATGAGACAGGAGCTTGAGGACTCCCTTGGCAAGCAGTGGACTCTGGAGGAATATAGAAAGGAAAACCTAGCCAACATAGCCCATGACCTAAAAACCCCCCTA
Source organism: Tissierellales bacterium (assembly GCA_030152145.1). Classification (GTDB taxonomy): domain Bacteria; phylum Bacillota; class Clostridia; order Tissierellales; family JASKZW01; genus JASLIL01. Next base: position 34,282 of record JASLIL010000112.1, on the reverse strand, counting down.
ACTATTATAAAGACCTATTCTGAAGGAATTATAGAAGGTTATGTAAAGGAGGATAGACTAGGTAACTACCTGGGAACTATAAATAAAAACAGTGACCGGGCCCTGGCCATGGTTATGGATATGAATAAGCTTAGTCAGCTGGAAAATCCCAGCTACTCCCTAAGTCCCCTTCCCCTTGATCCTGAAAAGCTAGTTAAGGACCTTTTTAGGGACTACCAGAGCCTAGTTGAGGATCATGGCTTTCAATTTTACAGCCAGCTAGAGGACCTAAGAACCAGTCCTAAAGAGCTTTCTTATGACCCGCTGGCCCTAAGAAATATTCTGGACAATCTAGTCTCCAACAGCCTGGCCTACTCTAAGGGAAGCCTTCTTAGTCTAAGGGCTATAGTGGAAGACCAGGCCCTTAGTCTGGAGCTAAGGGATAATGGTAGGGGCTTTTCCCAAGAAGACTTGGAAAGAGCTTTTGAAAAGTTCTACAGAGGGGATAGGTCTAGAAAAAATACAGGAAACTCTGGCCTAGGTATGTATATAGCCCAGTCCCTAGCCAAGCTCCATAAGGGTGAGATTGAAATAGCCAATGAAGAAACTGGTGGAGCCCTTGTAAAAATAAAAATAAGGCCCCTGACTTAAAGTCTGGGCCTTGTTTTATATTCTATAGTTTGTCTGGCAGGCTATTTGTTATTAACCACTCTATGGCCTGTCTTTGATCCTTTTCCTCATGGACTTCCTTGACTAGATCATAGGGAGATTTTCCCTCTCCTAAAAGTCTTTCTAGAGGCTCTAGGTATTTTTTCTCCTTGTCATTTAAGAAGGACTTGGACATTTCTGTTACTTCCTTGGCTATGTCTAAGACAAGTTCCCCATCTAGATGGCCCTTTAGGCCCTTCTTGTAGATTTCTTCCTTGGCATCCATTATATCCTCATAGCTTAGGTCCTTAAATCTATTGTAGAGGCTATTTATATTATCCTTACTGTAGATAATTCCCTTCCAAAAGGCTATAACTGACATTAAAAAAGGATATGGTAGGGAGTCCATCATTCTTATTTCTATAAAGTTCTTGGTCCTAACATCTGGGAAGAACATGGTCAACATATGCTCCATTTCTTCCTTGCTGTAGTTTTCTGGATCTATTAGGTCCCTAACCCTTTTATCTCCTGTATAGTCCATATGATCCCCGTAGTCTACAAATATAGGAGGATTATTTAAGATATACTCAGCATACTTTCTATAGCCAAAGTCCTTGTCAAAGGTAGTTGGCACTACACCAGACCTATCCTTATCCATATTTTCCCATATATAGGCCCTTAGGTTTCTTCCCTCATAAACCTGGCCTTCAAAGTAGTAGCCATTGTCAAACATAGCATAGACTACAGGAGTCAAGGCATTGGCTACTAAAAACTTCTTAACATAGTCTTCCTCACTGGAAAAGTCCACTGCCACCTGGAGAGAGGCTGTTCCCTTCATCATATTATGGGCATGACTTCCTTTATCCTTAAAGTAGTTAAACATATAGTCATACCTTTGCTTAGGTAGGATCTTTATATCTTCTATCTTAGTAACTGGATGGTAGGCCATGTTAACTAGCTCCTGACCCTTGCTTTCCAAGATTGGTATGACATCTTTCAAGAAGTTAAAATAGGCATCTTCCAAATCCTTAAGCCTGGTCTTAGGTGAAGTGCTAAACTCCAATTGGCTACCTGGTTCTAGGGTAACTACCATACCATCTTTTTCAATCAGTAGAAGGTAGCCATCTTCTTCCTGACCCTGCCAACCTAGCTTTCTAAGATCCTTTAAAGTTGATCCTACTCCATCTTCACCATAGTAGGATACAGTCTCCAAACTATCTCTGTATATAACAAAATGCTCTAATTCCATTCCTATACCTGAATCTATACAGGGTTTTTCCCCTTTTTTAAAATACTTTACAAATTCCTCTATCTGTCTTTCATAATCCATATATATCTAAACCTCCTTGCAATGGTTATTAGCAATAATTTCACATGTAAATTATACCCATATAAAGCTATCTTAAAAAATAAAGTAAAATTTCTCCCTAGCTTCAAGCTTTAACTAGGAAAATATAAAAGCCCCAAGTTCTATTCCAGGGAATAAAACTTAGGGCCTAGCTATTTAACTATATCTTCAAAGTCCAAGTCTATGGCAGATTTTAGATCCCTAGGGTCCAGCTCTATCTGAACACCTATTTTTCCACCGCTAACTATAACCCTATCCCTTTCAAGGGCAGAGTTGTCCATTACAGTCCTATAGGATTTTTTCATAGCCAGGGGAGAGCAGCCTCCCCTTACATAGCCTGTATAGTGCTCTAGCTTTTTTACTTCCAGCATTTCTAGCTTTTTTTGAGATACTGCTCTTGCAGCCTTCTTAAAATCCAACTCCTCTGCTACTGGAACTATAAATACAAAAAGATCCTCCCTAGACTGAGTTACCAGGGTCTTGTAGACATCTTCTACTGGCCTTTTTATTTTTTCTGCTACAGACAGGCCGTCTATCCTACCATCCTTATTGTCATACTCCATGACTTGGTAGTCTAGTTTAAGGCTGTCTAGTAGCCTCATGGCATTGGTTTTTTTCACCTTAATCCTCCTTTTAAGCTAGGACTAGTTTCTCAAGCTCCATTGGCTCCACATACTCTCCATCCTTATAGGCTCTCATGTTTCCACCTGAAATTTCATCTATAAGTGCTATGTGTCTATCTTCCCCTACCCTACCAAATTCTAGCTTGATATCATATAGTTCTATATTTTTATCTCTTAACTCTTCTCTTATAATTTCACATATTTCCAGTGTTAACTTCTTTAAGATCCTATACTCCTCATGGCTTAAAAGACCTAGCATTGCTAGTCCATCTTCTGTTATAGGTGGGTCCTGCCTGTCATCATCTTTTAAAGTAACCTCTACAAAGCCATCTAGGTCCTGACCTTCTTTTGCATATTTACCATATCTTCTTAGAAAGCTTCCTACAGCCTTGTATCTACAGATAACTTCCAGGCCCTCTCCGAAAACTTCAGCCTTCTCTACAGTCATGGTTCCTTCTTCTATGTCTGAATCTACATAGTGGGTAGGTATTCCCTTTGACTCTAGGAGTTTAAAAAAGTAAGTGGTCATCTTAAGACCGGACTTTCCCATTCCATCTATAGTTAGTCCTACACTGTTTGCCCCTGGATCAAATTTTCCATCTACTCCTGTTACATCATCCTTAAACTTAAGTAAATACTTACCATCTTCTCTTCTATATACGTCCTTGGTCTTTCCCTTTGTTATAAGTTCCATTTTTAAAGTCTCCTTTTTCATAAAATAGTTAGTAACTACATTATAACATTAAGGTTACAATTTGCATTTTTTTTTGCAATAATTTCTTCTAGCATTTATAATGTATATAAGATAAAGGAAAAGAGGTGCTTTTATGAAAAGACTATTTAATTTTTTCCTAATAGGAATCTTGGCCTTAAGCTTGGTAGGCTGTGATGCTGAGCCTAAAAAGCCAGTAGATGAAAAGACTCCTCAAGAGGAAAATCTAGATCAGGAAAACAAGGAACCAGAGATTGAAAATAACGTAGACGGAGAAGATGAGGATATAGAACAACATGGCTCTAAGATAGAAAAAGAAGTGGAAGTTGTTCTCTACTATTCAAATGATAAATATATTGAAACTGGTAATGATGACTTAGAAAGAGTCTTACCTTTTAAGAAGAAGATAAAAGTTGTTGATGGAAAGATAGCAGAGGGTATTATCCTAAACCTATATGAGGATCCTAAGGAAGAGGGTATGTCTACCTCTATAGATAAGGATATAAAATTCATAGATGTTAAGATGGATGAGGCTACTGCTCTGGTAAACTTTGATTCTGAGAATCTTAATGGTGGCTCACTTCAAGAGGATCTAGTGATTTCACAGATAGTCAACAGTCTTCTTGAACTTGATAGTGTTAAGGCTGTTAAGTTTTTAGTTAATGGAGAGCCTACTGAAAGCCTTATGGGTCACTTTGATACAAGTGAGGCCTTTACAGAAAAAATAGAATAGGTGATAAAATGGATTATAATCAATTGATTAAGAGAATAAATGAACTTGCTAACAAGTCAAAAATTGAAGAATTAAATCCTGAGGAAAAAAAGGAGCAGCAGGCTCTTCGTCAGGAATATATTGGAAGAATTAGAAGTAATGTGAAAACTCAGCTAGACAATATTGACTTTGTCTACCTTGATGAGGATAAAACAGTAAAGAACTAGATTAATCTAGTTCTTTTTTATTTGACTTTTTTAGGGTATAAGCTAGTTGAGGTGATTATATGTTTGGTTTTTCTGTTTTTATGACTGATGAGATAGACCATGAAACTGAAGGATATATAGGTTCTATGAAGGCTCAAGGCTTTCAGGGAATCTTTACATCTGCCCATATTCCAGAGGAAGATCCTAATCTTTACAAGGAAAGACTGGAAAAGCTATCTACTTTTAGCAGGAAATACGATATGGAACTTATGGTAGATGTTTCAGGCAAGGCCCTTAAGAAAATGGGACTTTCCTTTGACAGGCCTGAGGAGATTTTAGATCTAGGCATAACTGGCCTTAGGATGGATTTTGGTATAGACAATAAACTTATTGCCAATCTTACTAAGTCTTTAAAGATAGCCTTAAATGCCAGTACCTTTTCCCAGGAGGACCTAGACGAGCTTAGGGACTATGGGGCTAATTTTTCCAATACCGAAATGTGGCATAACTACTATCCCAGACCCTATACTGGTCTGGACCCAGTAGACTTTAAGGAAAAAAATCTCTGGCTTAAATCCCTAGGCTTTAAACTTGTAGCCTTTGTTCCTGGAGATAAAGACCTAAGAGGACCCTTGTTTGAGGGCCTGCCTAGTTTAGAAGAACATAGGTATAGCCATCCCCTGGCTGCTAGTTTAGATCTTATCTACAACTATAGCCTTGACCATGTATATATTGGAGATCCTGGACTTTCCCAAAAAACAAGGTCACAGTTCTCCTCCTATACAAAAAATCAGACCCTGGATCTTTACGCCAGGTCTAAAAGCCCTAGATACTTTAAGTATATTCTGGGAAGACACAGAAATAGGTGGGATTCTGCTAGAGATGCTATTAGAAGTGATGATGCTAGACTTAGAGACCTTCCCCCTATAGAGCAAGAATTTTCTGGGGCCAGAAAACTAGGGGATCTTACTATAGATAATCTTAATTTTGGAAGGTATATGGGGGAAATGCAGATCGTCAAAAACAGTTTACCCAAAGACTTTAGGGTCAATACTGTTGGAGAAATTATAGATGAAGACTTGGACATAATTAAACACATCAAAGGTGGAGACTATTACTGTATTATTCAATTTGAATAAGGAGGTTAGTTACTATGTCAAAAGAAAGAGTTTTAGCAGATCAGATCTTGGCAAATATTGGTGGCCTTGGAAATATAAATAAGATAGTCCACTGTATGACAAGATTAAGATTGGGCATCAATGATTTTTCAAAGATTGATGAGGAAGGCTTAAAGTCTGTAGATGGAGTCCTTGGAGTTGTTAAAGACGAGACCCTACAGATTATCCTAGGTCCTGGTATTGTAAACAAGGTGGCTCTTACCCTGGCAGAGGATGCTAATGTTAAGTTGGGACAGGCTATTTCAGTAGAAGAGCTTGAGGATCCTAAGGACTATAGGGCTGATAAGAAGTTGGTGGAAGAAAGAGCTAGAAAGGTTAAGGAGGAGCAGAAATTAAAGCATTTAACTCCCTTTAACAGGATTTTAAAATCCATTGCCAATATTTTCGTTCCCTTGATTCCAGCCTTCGTTGGTGCTGGTTTAATTGGAGGTATTGGTGCCATCTTTAGTAATATGATGGTGGCAGGAAAGATTTCTGGAGATGGCTGGGTTCATCTTATATCCATCTCAAATATTATTAAAAACGGGGTATTTTTCTTCCTAGTTATATATGTAGGAATAAATGCTGCCAGTGAATTTGGTGCTAGTCCTGCCCTAGGTGGGGTTATAGGTGGAGTTACTACCCTAACTGGTATGAATCCAGACCTGCCCCTAAAGAATATATTTACAGGAAACCCTCTTACTGGTGGACTGGGTGGAGTTATAGGTGTTATATTTGCAGTATGGCTTATGTCCTTTGTTGAAAAGAAACTTAGGGAGATAGTTCCAGATTCCCTGGACCTTATAGTTACACCTACACTTACTCTTCTAGTTATGGGAGTTTTAACTATATTTATAATCATGCCTTTGGCAGGATTTGTTTCCAATGCTCTTGTTGGATTCTTTACTTCTATAATAGAAAGAGGAGGAGCCCTGGCAGGTTTTATACTAGGTCTTACCTTCCTACCTATGGTAATGTTTGGTCTGCACCAGATCTTAACGCCTATACATCTTGAGATGATAGCTGATACTGGTAAGACTATCTTGCTGCCAGTTCTGGCTATGGCTGGTGCAGGTCAGGTTGGAGCTGCCCTGGCCCTAAAAATTAGGCTTAAGGATGATATTGAATTAAATAAGATGATTAAGGGGGCCCTGCCTGTTGGAATTCTAGGTATAGGTGAGCCCTTGATCTACGGTGTTACCCTACCTCTTGGTAGACCCTTTTTAACTGCCTGTATAGGTGGTGGAATTGGTGGTGCTGTAATAGCTGGCCTAGGTAATATAGGTGCTATTACACTGGGTCCAAGTGGTGTAGCTCTTATTCCACTTATTGCCGATGGTAGGTGGAAGGGCTATGTACTGGGCTTGTTGGCTGCCTATGCTGGTGGCTTTATAGCAACTTATTTCTTCGGCATACCAAAAAATAGAAAAGAGGCATAAATATGATTAAGGCAGTTATCTTTGATATGGATGGGGTCCTAGTAGATTCTGAACCTAAATATATGGAAAGAAGAATAGATTTTTTCAAATCCAAGGGATATGAAAACATTTCCTATGAAAGTCAATTAAAGTTCATAGGATCAAATCCAAAAGATATGTGCAAGATGGTCGAACCTGTTTCTATAGAGAAACAGGAGAAGCTTAGAAGGGATTATAGGCATTTTTCCAAAAACTATAAGATAGATTTCAAAGAGGTACTGGATCCTAATATAGCCTATGTTTTCAGGTCCTTAAAGGAAATGGGCTTGTCTCTAGCTATAGCTTCTTCTTCAAGTATGGATACCATAAAAAAAATAGTAGATCTAGCTAAGGCTAGTCCTTACCTGGACCTGATTCTTACAGGTGATGATTTTAGTAAAAGTAAGCCTAATCCTACTATCTATAAGCACAGCCTAAGGGAGCTTGGTCTATCTCCTAAGGAGGCCCTGGTTGTAGAGGATTCAAAGCATGGTATCACAGCTGGGAAGGCTGCTGGAATCAAGGTTGTTGCAAGAAGAACAGACCTGCAGGATCAGTCTCAGGCTGATTTTTTCATAGACCAGCTAGAAGAACTTTTAGATCTAGTTAAAAAAGAAAATAGTATTTAAAAACTTTAGGCTGCTTCACCTATGAAGCAGCCTAAACTATGTCCTTATCTTATTCCAGTCAATACTAAACTCAATAGTATTATCCCCTACTTTTATGTCTATGCCATAGCCCAAATCACCTAGAATTTTTTCCGTTATATAAAGTCCCAGGCCTGTAGACTCACTTTGCCTAGAAGTTTCCAGTGTATAGAACTTATTGAAAAGTTTCTTCCCTTCATCTTCACTTAGGCTGTCTACCCTATTGGAAAAAGTATTTACTATTTTTCCATCTTCCAGCCTTAAACTTACCTTAAAATCTTCCAAGCTGTATTTCAAGCCATTATCTACAAGATTTATAAAAACCCTTTCTATAGCCCTAGGATCTCCTAAAACCATGATTTCTTGACTGTCTATATCTATTTCTGGCCTAATTCCTCTTTCTATAAAGCCATCATAGAAACCTACCAGGGACTGGACCAAAAGGTCATTTAGATTTACATAGTCAAGCTTATAGTCATATTCTTTTAATTCCAGCTTTGATAGCTCATAAAAGCTATATATTAGGGAGTTTAAGCTTTCCGACCTCTCCTTTATTATTTCCAGATACTCCCTATCCCTTCCCTCAGGCCTATCCTTTAAAAGCAGGTCGGTATAGCCCTTTATAGAGGTTAGGGGGGTTTTTAGGTCATGGGATATACTGGCTATTATATCCTTAACCTCCTGGTCTCTTTTAATGCTGGCCACCTTATAGGCTTCCAGATCCCTTAAAAATACATTTACCTCCCTAACCAGACCATTTAGATCTTCTGAGCTGTTTAAGCTAGTTAGCTTCCCCATATTATAGGTCTCTCTTATATCCCTAAGCTGGGCCTCAATACTTCTTATATCCTTCCTTATATAGTAGTTACGGAAGATGGATATGGCCAGCACAACTATTAACCCTAAGCCCAATAACTTCAAGTCCCCACAACCTTTCTAATCTTCAAAAAACTTACAATATCTCACATTTAAAAGTCCCAAAACCAGGCTTAAGCCCAGATATAGAACTGTATTTTCCAGTATATAATTAGGCTTAAAGCCTGCTGTTATAATATTTACCCTCTGAAAGGGAAATAAATTAACTAGTTTCATAAGCCAGTCCTTATCCAAAACATTGGATACTACAATTAAGATAGTTGGCAAAAACAAGAGCAATCCTCCATAGAATAGAGATCCCTTTATGGGATTCATAAATCTTATATATATGCTAGTAACAAGACTTACTGCAAATATCCATATAGGAAAACTTGCAGCTATAATCAAGGCCAGCTCCCTCAGCCCCTCTAGATCATGGCCATACCAGAGGCCAAAAATCAGCATGGTAACTAGGGAGAAAACCAGGAAGAAAATATTTAAGATATTGGAAAGAATAAAGCCTCCCCTATAGATTTGACTTCTTTTAAAGAAGGATAGCTTATTCTTTATAGTCCCCTCCCTAAAGTCCTCCAAAACAATCATATCTACAAGATTTAGGGGAAGGGCCAAAAGCCAAATAGCCATACTGGATATGAAAAACTTATAGTAGTCTAGTATGGATTTACTTTCTAAGGCCCTATCCATTATTAAGATTCCAAAGCCTAAAAGGCCCACAACCACAAGGATCATAGACCTAAAACTAGCATTTTTTCTAATTCTAAAAATATCTGACATAATTAAATTCTTCATAAGTCCACCTATAAGTCTATGCTTTCAAAGTATTTTATACTGATAATTCCATAGATTAGCGTATAGAATAGGCCTAGAAATACCATATTAAGAAGATCCATACCACTAATATAGTCAAGGGCTATATAGCTTTTTAAGTTCTCATAAAGATCCACCTTCATAATTAAGTTTCCAATAGCCGGTGCCTTTAAAAGATTGCTTATTAGATTTACAAGTTTTGGAGCTAGGACTATAAGAACTACATAAAGAGTTGAAAACTGATTGCCGCTCTTAGTAATAAAAGCTATAAGAGTTCCTAAAGATAGGGCTCCCACCCAAAGACTAAGGCTGCCTGCAAAGGCCTTTGTAAACTCCATGAACACATGATTAAAATCCTCTCCCCAGCCACTGGTAATAATCTTACCTGCTGCAAAGAAAACCGTAAGGATTATTACTGCTGCTATAAGGGCTAGAAGAAAAGTACTTACTAGCTTACCTACAATTATCTTCTTCCTGCTATTTCCCTGGGCCACCTGATTTTTTATGGTATTGTTCTTAAAATCATCTATGGTCACTATATCTATAAACATAGGTATAAGGAATATAGGAAGGGTTAAAAGTCTCTGACCAGCCTCAAAAACTTCCTGAAAGGCAGGTGGAAGATCTGGCATATTAAAACTTAGGATTCCCAATAGGGCCAGGCCTGAAATTGCAATTATTATATTTCTAAAATAGCTGGTCTTAAATCCCCTAAAAAGCTCTGATTTTATATAATTAATCATTTCTATGACCTCCTATCAAGTCCAGATAGTAGTTTTCCAGATCTACTCCCTTGGTTTCTATGGATTTTATATATAGACCTTCCCTACTAAACTCTTCCACTACGATTTCTGGCCTATCTATAAAATCATAAAGGTATATATGTCCCTCTTCTGTTACCTTGTAATTTAAGGTTTTCAACTGTCTTTCCAGTAAAACAGAGGCCTTTTCTACATTTTCTACCTTTATATCCAAATACTCCTTACATTCTTCCTCTAACTCCTTACTGCTAATTTCCTTTAGAAGAACTCCCTTGTTTATAAAACCATATCTGCTACCAATCTGAGAAAGCTCTCCCAGTATGTGACTGGATATAAGTATGGTGGTTCCCCTTTCCCTGTTAAGCCTTAGAAGAAGTTTTCTAAGCTCTACTATACCTGTTGGATCCAGTCCATTTATAGGTTCATCCAGTATTAGGATTTCTGGATCTATCATAAGGGCCAGACCCAGACCCAATCTTTGCTTCATACCTAGGGAAAAGGACTTAAATTTTTTCTTGCCTGTATCCTCAAGCCCTACTGTTTTTAAGATTTCTTCTATATTGTTTTCCACTATTCCCCTTTGTATCCTATAGTACTCTAGATTGTCCTTGGCTGATAGGTAGGGATAGAAGCTAGGTGATTCTACTATAGAACCTATCTTCCTCCTAGACTTTAAAAGGTCATCACCTGTTTTCCCAAAGATCATTACCTCCCCATCACTAGGGTTGGCTATGCCCAGTATCATCTTTAGTATAGTTGACTTACCAGAACCATTTTCTCCTACTAAACCATAGATGTCTCCCTTGGCTATATTTAAATTAACCTTATTTACGGCCTTCTCTGTCTTATAAACCTTAGTAAGGCTTCTTGTTTTTATTATCATATCTTCCATTTTTCTACCTCCTTGTTTACAAGTATAGAACTTAATCTAAAAGAAAGCCTAAAGTAAATCTTAAGAAAGGCTTAAGCTTTCATTTTAAAGCCTACACCCCAGACAGTTTCTATATAATCATTTTCTCCATCAAATTCTTGAATCTTATTTCTTATGTTGCTTATGTGGACATTTAGGGTGTTTTCATCTACAAAAAAATCCTCTCCCCAAATAGTTTCGTAAAGATTTTTTTTAGTGAAGACCTTTTTGGGGTACTTTAATAGTAGTAGGAGAATTTCATATTCCTTGTGGGTTAATTTTATTTTTTCCCCATTAACCTTGACAATCATATCATCTTGATTTAAAGTTAAATTCTTAGTAGTTAAAACATTGGAACTTTCGTTGTGTGAAAATTTTACATACCTTCTAATCTGAGCCTGAGAACGGGCCACTACTTCCTCTATATCAAAGGGTTTTTCAATAAAATCATCAGCACCTAATTCTAGGAGGTTTACCTTAGTGTCTAAATCTAGTTTTGCTGATATAATAACTATAGGAAGAGTGTGGTTTTTTCTGACCTCAACAACTAATTCTTCACCTGTTAATCCAGGTAACATTAAATCCAAGAGCAACAGATGGAAATCTTCTCGTTCTAACAAAAGCTTTGCTTCACTACCTGAAAAAGCTTGGGAACAGCTATAATTTTCCTTGGACAAGACTTCTGTTAGAAGGTTATTTATAGATGTATCATCTTCAACTACCAAAATTTTTATATTTATATTCATTTCATCACCTTTTATTTGCATATTTTATGTATTTGACTATAATCTATTATAGTAGATTATTTTGTCAAATAACATTATTAAGCTTAATTATACTATATATTAAAATACTAACTTCGGTTTTAGAGAGGAGTGATTTAAATAGATTCCAAAAATAAGAAATATACGAAAAGTGAAATCGCAGAAATTGCTAATAAAATTAGTGTGGCTGTGAAAAGCAAAAAGCTAAGTAATGACGATGTCCTAGAACATCTTGAAGAAATTGATATGGATGGAAATGACATTAATGAACTTTATAAGAATTTAGAGGAACTAGGTGTTAACATCTTAGACGATGAAGAGCTAGATGATGACTTAGATAATAGCTTGGAAGAGGAGTTAGATGATGACCTAGATGATGAGGATATAGAAGAAGAGAACCTTGCTGTTAATATAAAGCTTGATGTAGGAGATCCTGTTAAAATGTATTTAAAGGAAATTGGTAAGGTGGAGCTTTTAACTCGTGAAAAGGAAGTTGAATTGGCAAAAAGAGTTGAACAAGGTGATGAGTTGGCTAAACAGGAGCTGGCAGAAGCCAATTTAAGACTAGTTGTTAGTATTGCAAAAAAATATATAGGTAGAGGCATGTCCTTCTTGGACTTGATTCAAGAGGGTAATTTAGGGCTTATTAAGGCTGTTGAAAAGTTTGACTATACAAAGGGATTTAAGTTCAGCACCTATGCCACTTGGTGGATTAGACAATCTATTACTCGTGCCATTGCAGACCAAGGTAGAACTATAAGAATACCGGTCCATATGATAGAGAATATAAATAAGCTTGTTAGGGTTCAAAGACAATTACTTCAAGAACTAGGTAGAGAACCAACTCCTGAAGAAATTGCTGAGGTTATGAATATGGATGTAGAAAAGGTTAGTGACATGATGAAGATTGCCCAAAAACCAATCTCTCTTGAAACTCCTATTGGAGAAGAAGAAGACAGTCAGTTAGGAGACTTTATAGAGGATGATCAAATTGAGACTCCAGTAGATGCCACTACTCATGTAATGCTTAAGGAGCAGCTATTTGAAGTACTGGAATCCCTAACACCTAGGGAGCAAAAGGTCTTAAGACTTAGATTTGGACTTGATGATGGTAAGATCAGAACCCTTGAAGAGGTAGGACAAGTTTTTGATGTTACTCGTGAAAGGATAAGGCAGATTGAAGCCAAGGCTTTAAGAAAGCTTAGACATCCAAGTAGAAGTAAAAAGCTAAGAGATTATTTGGAAGAATAAAGTAATAAAACTAAAAATGCCCTTTTCCCTTTATTTTCAAGGTGAAAAGGGTATACTTATATTATCAACTTTAGGAGGTGGATTATGGCTAAGACAATATTTGATTTAATATTAAAAAGCGCAGAAGACTCATTTATACAGGTTACAGTTTTTGTTGGTGCAGTTCTTCTCTTATTTGGCTATATAAATTATAAAAAAGAAGGCGGCTTGGTTAAGCAAATTGAAGCTTCCAAGAAATTCCAGCCTATCATAGGTGCATTTTTAGGACTTACACCTGGCTGTGGTGGTGCAATTTTTGTTGTTCCCCTATTTGCTAAGGGTACAGTTAGCTTTGGTACCATAATTGCAACTTTAATTGCTACTATGGGAGACTCAGCTTTTGTTATACTTTCAGTTATGCCTAAACAATACCTTTTGGTATCATTCTTTTCCTTTATAGTTGCTATTATTACAGGATATATAGTGGATATGACCGATATTGGAAACAGGCTTTTAAAGGATATGCACAAGGACAGGCCTAAGAAAACACTAGATGAATTGGTTCATGTAGACAAGGACCATACTATGCAAAAGTTAGAGTCTGGCGGTGGAGACTACCATCACCTAGGCCATGAGGAAGGGGATGAAATAGATCAGATTCTTCACCATGAAATAAAGGGTCATCAAGACTTGGATACCTTTGGCTACAAATTTACCCATACAGCCTATAAGGCCTATTGGTTGGTTATAGCCCTAGGTTTGGTTCTAGGAATCCTAGAGCTTTTCCAGGTAGATATAAATGATCTTTTCATACCAAACCTAGGTAAGATTATAGGGGTTACTGGTGCCTTCTTCTCAGTCTTTATGATGATTATGAGTAAGAAGTTCCTAGGAGATGACACCCACGAAGAGTCAGAGCTTAAGTTAATGAGCTTGAAGGAAACTATAATACACAATGCTCAAGAAACAGCCTTTGTAGCTACCTGGGTATTGGCAGCCTACCTAGTTTATGAATTCTTTATTCTAGGCCTAGGTAAGGGAGACTATGGGGCTGGTGAAGCCTTGGTAACAGCCTTTCTTACTAGTCAGGGACTAAAGGCAGTTATAATAGGGGCCCTGGTAGGTATTATACCTGGTTGTGGACCACAGATTATATTTGTAACCCTCTATACTAGAGGAATGGTTCCATTTGCTGCCCTACTTGCCAATGCTATTTCTCAAGATGGAGATGCTCTTTTCCCTCTTATAGCTATTCACAAGAAGTCAGCCTTATGGGCTACTATTTTAAATACTATTCCAGCCTTGCTGGTAGGTATTTTAGCCTACTTTATTGAAATAAATTTCTTTATGTAGTTAAGGCATCCAAAACCTAGGTTTTGGATGCTTTTTTAGGCAAAAAAATAGGGTAGTTGCCTACCCTAGTCTCTAGTCATTTATTTTTCCTATCCACTTTATAAAGTCCTCTACAGCTGCATCTATGAAACCTAGAGTTGTTTGGTCTACCAAAAGTCCCTGATCCCCTAGCTTGTTGTAGGCATCCCCAATTAAGACACTGTGTCCTGGCAGGTCTATACAACCAATTAAGGGGGATTGTAGTATTTCCCTTAGATGCCTTTGAGCATTTACTGTTCCTAGAAAACCAGGAGTTGCTCCCATAACTAGGGAAGGCTTGCCCTGTAATACATGCTCTACTCTAGAAAACCAGTCTAGGGCGTTCTTAAGGGGAGCTGGTATAGATCCGTTGTATTCTGGAGTAACAAATATAATACCATCAGCAGCTAGGATCTGCTTTCTCATTTCCACTACTGACTCTGGTGCATTCTCCTCTATCTCATAATCATAAAATGGCAGTTTGCCTATATCTAAAATTTCTGCTTCAAATCTATCACTATATCTATCTTTTAAAGTTTCTGCTACTTTTCTATTTAAGGAACCCTTACTAATACTTCCAACCATTATAGCTATCTTCATAATAAAACCTCCATAATAATAAATTAACTACAGTCCATCTATACCCTATACCGTATATTTTAAATCTCTTTATTTTAATCTTCCTCCCTTATTTTTCCCACTATAAGTCTAGTCCTACTTATTTCCTCATAAAAGAAGGGTCTAGACCTTACTATAGCTAGGATCATATTAGAGAATATGAGAAGATTCCAAACAGCCATAACTATTAAAACTGCTCCTGTATAAAGGGCGTATTTCATATTTACTGTATCAAATACCTTAAAAAGGATATTGTTAATTCCATAAAGACCAATATAAAGGCTTAAAAATCTTACTATAATATTGCTGGGCCTAAGTTTATCCTCCTGCCCTACTATCCTTATATTGGCCAGAAAAGATCCTATCGAATAGCCAGATGTAAGGCTGGGTATTAGGACTAAAAATAGGCTAAGACCCAAGTACTTTGTATAGGGTCTGGGAAAAACCATCATTAAAGCCCTGACAAGAGATGTATCAATAAAAAAGGCCAGCCATCTTCTAAAGAAGCTAATCCTATACTTTTTGGCTCCTGCCTTCCTGTCTAAATCTTCTGTTCTAGGCAAAAAGACCTTGAAAATTGGACTTAGGCCATATCCTATAAGGGCCCCCAAAGTATTTAAAAATAAGTCATCTATATCGAAAAGCCTATAGGGGGCATTATATATGCCATAAAGGCCTGATAGCTGGGTTAGCTCAAAAAATAGAGAGCTTAGAAAACCTATAACTAGGGTCTCTTTAAAACTTCTCTTAAAGTAATAGTTTAGGTAAAAACCCAGTGGCAGCAACAAGAGGGCATTAAAGGCTGCCTGTAAAAAGGCCCTCTCCCTTAGAAATCTACCATAAGTGGAAGGATCCATAAGATCAACCCTGGTTTCACTAGCTATATCCCTTATAAACTGGAAGGGCCTTAAGTTGTAATGGACCGTTCCTGGTTTTTGCATACTAAGTATGTCCCTGGATTCTGGTAGAGGCATAATAACAAGATAGTAGGCATTCATAGCGTAAAGCAAAAAAGAAAATAGGATAAAACTTCTCCACTTATTTACATAGCCATGTTTCCTATACTGAACTATGGAAAAAGGTATGGTAAGTAGAAAAGCTGCTAGGGGAAAACTGATAAAGGCAGTCTTAATAGGATCCAAATAAGCTTCCATAAAATCCCTCCCTTAACATTTACTTAAACTTAAGATTATAGCTATGGTTTAAAGGACCTCTACCATAGCCTAGGTCCAGGCCATCTTCTATGGCACCACTAATATAGGCCTTGGCCTTAAGAACTGCATCGTAGATTCCATCTCCCTTGGCTAGGTTAGTAGCTATAGCTGATGAAAGAGTACATCCAGTTCCATGGGTATTAGGGTTATCCAATCTACCAGCCTCCAGCCAAATTGGCTCCCTATCTATTAAAAGCAGATCATCAGCCCTATCCTCCAGATGGCCTCCCTTAATTAAAACAGCCCCATCTAAATATTGGGCTATGATCCTACCAGCATCCAGCATACTCTCCCTGTCCCTAACAGCTATACCACTTAATACTTCAGCCTCACTCATATTTGGTGTTATAAGACTGGCAAGAGGTAGTAGTTCCCTTATAAGTACCTTGCTGGCACTATCATCCATAAGCTTGGAGCCACTGGTAGACACCATAACTGGGTCAACAACTATATTTCCAGCCCCATACTCCCTTAGCTTCTTGACTATCTCAAGTATTATAGCCTCCTCTGAAACCATACCTATCTTAACTGCATCTGGAAATATATCCTCAAAAACCGCATCCATTTGGAGGCCTACAAATTCCGGACTACTATTAAAAACTCCCCTAACCCCCTTGGTATTCTGGGCAGTCAAGGCAGTAATAACACTCATTCCATAGGCTCCATTGGCCTGGATGGTCTTTAGGTCTGCCTGGATTCCTGCACCACCACTAGAATCTGAACCTGCTATAGTCAAAACTTTCTTCATTTAAGATCTCCTCCAATTCAATATAGTCATCTACAAAGATATCAACTAAATCCTCTATCTTATCCCAGTCCTCCAACTGGTATTCATCTCTAATCCCAACTATTTTACAGCCTAAGGCCTTTCCGCAAATCATAGAGTAGTAGGAGTCCTCATAAATCCAAGTCCTCTTTAAATCAGTTCCTAGTCTCTCTAAGGCCAGCTTAAAAAAATCCTCCTCCCTCTTACTTAAAAGACAGTCAGACTCTGTCTGTATAAAGTCAAAGCAGTGGAGAATTCCAAGTCTTTCTAGGACCATAAGGGCTAAGTTTTTCTGGCTACTTGTAGCTATACAAAGCTTAACTCCCTGATTGTAAAGCTTCTTAACATAGGCTACGGCCCCTCTTTTCTCCTTAAAAACCTGACTATAGTAATAGGCTAGAAGCTCCTCCATCCCCCTTATAAAGTCTGATCTTGACATGGGAATCTTAAACTTCTCTATCATATAGTCACTGGATTCTTCTAAGTTCATATGCTGAAAATCCCTTACCAGATCCCTGGCTGGACTATAGCCTAGGGACCTAAGGTAGTTGTAGGCCAGTATATCCCAAACATAGAGAGAATCTATCAGGGTCCCGTCTAAATCAAATATTGCCCCCTCCATAAAAAGCCTCCTCTGAAAGCTTGGCCAAGTTACTTGTTGCCCCAGCTATATTATCCTCCTTCAAAATAGCTGAAATAAGGGCTACCCCATCTATATCAAAGGCTGCCAGCTCTAAAATATTATCCTTATTTATACCACCAATAGCTACTATAGGAAGGTCTACCTCCCTAGCTATTTCTTCCAGCCCCTCTAGGCCTATATTCTTAGCATCTTTTTTTGAACCTGTGCTAAATACAGACCCAACTCCTATATAGTCTGCCCCATCCCTTTTAGCCTTTCTAGCCTCCTCTAAGTTGCCACAGGAAAGACCTATAATCTTATCTTCCCCCAAAATTTGCCTAGCCTCTTCCAGGGCCATATCCCCTTGGCCTATATGTAAGCCATCAGCATCTACCTCTTTGGCGACCTTAATATTATCATTTATAAGAAAAGGCACCCCATGTTTCTGACAAACTTCCTTTAGGTCCTTGGCCAATTCTAAAAATTCCCCATAGTCTAGATTTTTTTCCCTTAACTGGACAAGGGTAACTCCATTATCTATGGCCTCCTCCACAGTTTCCACAAAATCCCTAGACCCCAGCCATCTTCTATCTGTAACCAGGTAAAGCTTTAATGTCTCCCTAGAAAATTTCAATCTTAAAATCTCCCTCCATATTTTTATAGTCTATCCTTGAAATTTCATCTATCAAACTAGTCCTAAAACTTCCAAAACCCAGGGATCTAGTCCCTATGTATTCCAAGGCCCTGTCCCCTGCAATAGTAAAGAAGCTAGAGCCTAAAACCAGGGCATCCAGACTTTTTTCAACTGCTAAAAAACTAGCCAAAACTCCTCCCAGCATACAGCCACTACCGGTAATTCTTGTCATCAGAGGATTTCCTGTCCTTATAAGGGCCAGCCTATCTCCATCTGTTGCCAGATCCACTTCCCCTGTCATCAAAACCAGACAATCATAGGTTTTTGCCAGAGACTTAACTATTTTTATATAGTCATCTAGGGAATCCTCCTTAAAGCTTTCTGAATCAACTCCCAACTGCTCTCCAGTCTTCTGATACAAAAACTTAATTTCAGATATATTTCCCTTTATAAGGTCTGGTCCAGTCTCATCTAAAATCCTTTCTGCTGCCTGCTGCCTAAAGGAAGAGGCCCCTACTCCTACTGGATCAAAAACCACTGGAATTCCCAGCTCCCTAGCCTTTTTACCAGCCCTTAACATAGACTGAAGCTTGTCCTTATTTATAGTTCCAATATTTAAAAGCAGGGCCCTAGATAGGCCTACTATCTCCTCTACCTCCTCCAGTTCATCTGCCATTATAGGACTGGCACCTGTAGCCAAGATCACATTGGCCATATCATTACTGGTGACATAGTTACTTATACAATGAATTAAGGGACTTTCCCTTCTAATTTTTCCTAAAATTTCCTCCAATTTAATCCTCCTTAAAATAAAAAAAGCCTGCCAAGGCAAGCTAGGTTTCCTCCGTTGGCATTATCCAAATCAGGTCAATGGTCGAACCCTAGGTTCCTCTCAGCTATAATTAAGCTCCCATATATTTACTTCTACCTTGATTATATGTTTGATTAATAGATGTGTCAAACCAGTGAAAGGGAGGATTTTCCTTTAAAATAGGCTCATGGTATAATCTAGCTAAGACAAGTCAATTTTTTTAATAAGAGGTGATAGTTTTGAAAGACCTGGAAACTTTAATCAAAGCCCAAAGAAACTACTTTAAGACTGGCCAGTGTCAAGATCTAGATTTTAGGCTAGATGCCCTAAGGACACTTAAAAAAGCCATTTTTGAAAATGAAGAAGAACTTATGACAGGCCTAAAAAAAGACCTTAACAAGTCGAATTTTGAAAGCTATTCTACTGAAATAGGCCTGGTTATAGAGGAAATAAACTACAGCATAAAACACCTAAGATCCTGGGCCAAGCCCAAAAGAGTAGGGACCAATATAATAAACTTTAAGTCCAAGTCCTATATTCTAAAAGAGGCCCTGGGAAATGTTCTTATTATATCTCCCTGGAACTACCCTGTATTTCTCTGTCTTAGCCCCCTGGTTGGAGCTATAGCTGCTGGAAATACAGCTATCCTAAAACCTTCCAGCAAGTCAAGGCAGACCAGCAAGGCCCTAGAAAAATTAATTAGTGAAAATTTTCCAGAAGACTATATTGCCCTAGTCAATACTTCTGGAGCTTCATCAGACCTTTTAAGCTATAGCTTTGACCATATTTTCTATACAGGTGGAATAGAGATTGGTAAAAAAGTTATGGAGGCTGCCAGCAGACATCTTTGTCCTGTTACTCTTGAGCTTGGTGGAAAGTCCCCTTGTATAGTGGATAGGGATGTGGATCTTGACCTGGCTGCAAGAAGAATAGTTTTTGGTAAGTTTACAAATGCTGGACAAACCTGTGTTGCCCCAGACTATCTACTTGTGGATAAGGCTATAGAAAAGCCTTTTTTAGAAAAGCTAGAGGAGAATGTGGATAAGATGATTCTTGCTGACCTAGACTCCTATCCTAAAGTTATCAACACCCAACACTTTAAGAGACTGCTTTCCTACTTGGAATCTGTGGATATAGTCTTTGGAGGCCAGTATAGTGTGGATAAAAATACTATCTACCCAACCCTGGTCCTAAATCCAGATCCTGAGTCCAGACTTATGACAGAGGAAATATTTGGACCTATCCTGCCTGTCCTAAGCTATGAAAATTTGGACCAGGCCATAGACTTTGTAAATTCCAGGGAAAAACCTCTGGCTCTTTATGTATTTTCTAAAAATAAAAACTTCTATAGGAAGGTGGTAACTAGTATTTCCTATGGTGGAGGCTGTGTAAATGATAGCCTTATGCACCTAACCAATCCAGAGCTTCCCTTTGGTGGAGTAGGCCAGAGCGGTATGGGCAGCTACCATGGTAAAAAAAGCTTTGACTGCTTTAGCCATGAAAAAAGCATCCTAGTTAAATCCAACCTAATAGATCTTCCCCTTAGATACCCTCCCTATAAGTCTAAGCTTGGCTTAATCAAAAAGATCTTAAAGTAAGCTTAAAAAAATCTTCTACAGCTTAATATAGAAGATTTTTACTTTAAATATAGGTATAGGCTAAGATCCAAAATAAGACTTAGAACTATAGACAGCTTGTAAAAAACTGAAAGCCCCCTAGATCTTTTATTCTTCCTAAGCTCATATAAAAGTCCCAGGCCTATCAGTAAAATATTAGGCAAAAAGAAAATCAAGCTCTTATAGCCTTCTTTAAGGGAAATTCCCTTAGTTCTAAATGAAACTTCCATAGTAAATATTAGTAAAAAAACCAATAAAATAGATATAATCAAAAGGAAATTATTTTTACTAGTATAAAATCTATTAAAGGTTTTCTCTGGTTCTTCAAAGATACTCATCTCTATTTTAGCTTTAGTTTTACTCATAATATCCTCCCTATTATCATTTCTTTATTTATACCCTTAAAACCAAGTTTACAATCTAAAGCTATTCTTTTATTTGGAAGAATTTATTGATATGATATAATTAATAATGACTATCAATGTCCCTTGGAGGTGTAAAATATGCTATATACGGAAAATAAATTAATAGAATATATGAACATACAGGATGAGGAAAATGCCTTGGCGGCCTATGATAAGATGTTTAAAAAACTTAGCCACAACTGTCCCCTGGCCCAGCCTTGTCTTAGGACTAGTAAGACCTTTATTCTTGGCTTAAATGCAATTATATCTAGAAACTACTACAACAAGCCTGTATGTAAAAAAATGCTTTATGATATTAGGCTACAATTTAACAAGAAGATAGAGGCCCAGACCAGTGTGGAAAAATTAAATCTACTGGCTAGACAGATGATTAGCTTTTACATAGATAAGATTGGAAATAAGAATACTCTCACAAGAAACCCTAATATAAATAAGGCTATAGACTATATACAGAATAATCTAGATAGGGAGATCAGCCTAGATGAAGTAGCTCAAAGTGTCTTTGTCAGCAGTACCTACCTTTCCCATCTCTTTACTAAGTGTATGGATATGACCTTTTCCCAATATGTTGTTAAGGCCAGGATAGATAGGGCCAAAAACCTACTTAATAACACTAGTGATACAGTTATGGATATTGCCCTAGACTGCGGATTTAATAGCCAGTCCTATTTTTCCAATGTCTTTAAAAAAATTGAAGGAATGACCCCAAAAGAGTTCCGTAGACTTTCTAAAGAAGGCTTTTAAAACTTATTCTATAAAAAATTAAAGACCAGTCAAAGACTGGTTTTTAATTTAAAAAGACTTAAGGCCTACTTATTTGTAAAAAATCTCACTAGCTAAGCTTAAAACTTCTTAGAGAAAGGGTAGGACTTTCCTATTCTATTAGAAGAGAAGAACTTAGATTTTATTCTAAAGAAAGCCCAGCTAAAGTTCTAAAGCTTTTTCTAGAGATTTAAACTGGCAAAATCGGAAATCAGTAAAGGATATCTATTTTTTAATCTTCTGCCTAGGCCCTAGGCCTTTTTTCTAAAATTCCACTGGAGTCCTTGATAGCTAGGGACTCCAGTCTGATAAATAAGACTAGTATTTTTTGGAAGATCCAAAAACTTCTCTTCCAGAGTCAGTTCTTAAAAGATCATAACTTTTGGGAGGTTAATAGGCCTAGCCAGCAATAATGCTTTATTAGACCATCTTTTAAACTGACCCTAAAAACAGGATCCATCCAAAGGAGTTTATACAAGATATGCACTTACATTTATAAAGTTACTTATATTATAAAGTCCCTAGCTAGGCTAGAAAGACCTATAAAGCTATTTTTAAAATTCCTAGGGAAGACAGTGATAGAGCTGCCTCCCCAAGTAAATATTACAATCCCATTTCTATTAGCTAAAGTTATGTCTTTCCTATATCTTTTGTAAAATTTCAAACTTTTCTTTAATGAGAACTATTCTCATCTACATATATATCTTAGCATAACTTTCCCCACAACTTTATTAAATTCTTGTAGTTGTGTATAAAAATTTAAGCTAATTTTATTTCCCATAAAAAAACCAGCCTATTTAAGGCTGGTCTCCCAAGTCATAAAACATTCTACTTGCTTATTTACAGGATCCAATTTCTCCTCCAAAACTACAAAGCCCCTGGCTAAGTAGAAATCAAGGGCTGGCTTGTTTTTCCTATAAACATCTAGACTAAGCTTTTCATGGTCCTTCTTGGCTCTGTCAATAAGCGTTGAACCTAGGCCCTGGCCTCTTGCAGACTTGCTTATAAATATACCTGCTATATAGCCATCTACAAGTCCCATAAAGCCTAAAATTTCCTTATGACCAATAGAATAGACCTCTGCCTGTCCTATAAGCTCCCTAACATGGCTGTAATTATCCTGCCAGTAGGACCTGTCTATAAAATCATGGGCCTCTAGATTTACCTCAAGCCAAATCTCCATTATCCTGTCCAAGTCTTTCTTATTCTCTAGACTTCCTATCTCAAACCTATCCATAATCCCCCTCCTAGAAGATCTTAAAATCCTTCCTGCTTCTTCTAGCCCTAATAGTTTCCAGTATAGGTAGCATAAATGCTGCTACTATTCCACCTGAAAAACCATTGTTGTAAAGATTAAGGCCACCATGGCCCTTTAAGATATTAGAGCCTACTCCTATGTGGAGAAAGCCACATACCATTCCTGCCAGGAATCCATACTCTCCTGCTATAGGTGCTAGGGTAGTACCAAACAGACCTGCCATTATAACGCTAGGACTGGAAATATCCATAATATTAAGGCTGGCCGTAAGATATACACCCAGAAGAACTGGCAGGGTATTCTTTATATGTTTTCCACTGGCTGCAAAACCTACTACTGTAAGAATACCTGCTACAACAGGTCCACTTATTTCACCAGCAGATAGGAATACATATACAAGGGCTACAATCCCCATAATTCCCATATTTAAAAGGGTATTGTGGATTCCAAATTCCCCCTTAAAATCTGCCTTCCTGCCTGGATGGCCCAGTAGCTTCTTAAAGGATGCTAGATCCTTATTTTTCACTAGACCATAGGCAATAAAAGCTATAAAGTGAAGGACTAGGTAGATACTTAAAAACCTAGTATGATCTAGAGATATTAAGTATTGTGTTTCCATGGCCAGGCCAAAGTTCCTAAAAACTGAGGTAATAACTGTAGCTATTATGCCTCCTGTAAAACCTATATTGTATAGGTTATAGCCCTTATGAAAGCTAAGCATGTGATTGCCCAAGGGACTTACTATAAAACCTATAAAGACTCCCATAAGTATTCCCAAGGGTATGCTTAGCTTAAAATTCAAGCCAAAGCCAAATATTATCTCCCCTACTACAGGTGCCAGGGTTGTAGAAAATATTAGGGCTACTATAGAGTCCTTCATCTTACTACCATTATACCTGCTGTAGATATAGCCTCCCAAATAGATTGGCAGTACATTTAAGATATTCTTTCCTATAAATGAAAAACCCATTATAGTGTAGACTGCGGCTATGGTAATACCATCTATTTCCTTATCCGACTTGTAGATTAGATAAATGGCAAAAAGGCTAACTAGGCCGGCATTTATAAAGGTTCCTGCTATGCCTCCAACCTCCAGATAATCTGTTAAAAGTATGTCTTTTTCCACTATTATTTTTATAAGATCCAGCCCCAACTTTCTTGGACTTTCCATTATAAGACCAGTTAATAAAAATGACACTGGAAAAAATAACAGTATTATATAATCCTTTAATTTCTTCAAATTCTCATCTCCTTTTTTTGTCAAAATATTTACAATTATATCATATTTTCCCTGGCTTAGGGCAAAAAAATAAGAGCTATGTCCATAGCTCTTTAAATTACTCTTCTTCAGCATCTATAAAATCTGACTCATCTATAGCTTCCAGCTTTAAGCTTTGTAGTACTACTGCAAATGAGAATAAAAGTAGGGCTGAACTAATTACAAATAGAACCCAACCATCACCCCAGCCTAAAGAAGCAGCAACCTCAGGGTTTTTCACATATTCTAGATTATGCAACACACCATAAAGAATCATTTCTTTAAAGCAGTTGATAAAATTAATAATACTAAGTACAAAAACGCAAACTGACATCTGCCTAAAACCCTTCGTCATATGTATCCCTCCCATTGGATTATAATTGTATTATACCATAAACCTCTTAAAATTCTAGAGAAAAACTTAATGTTCTTCAGATATGTTTTAAGTATTTTATTAAAATACTTTATTTTCTGACTATTTTAATAAATAATTTTTATATTACAATAAAATTCTTCCTGGAAATCCAAGTATATTTTTTATAGTAGTATATATATTTCATTATATCATAATCCAATGGGCTGATTCTAAAGCTTTTTTACAAACTCAGATTTTAGCTGCATTGGTCCAAAACCATCTATTTTACAGTCTATATTGTGGTCACCCTCTACAAGTCTAATATCCTTTACCTTGGTTCCCTGCTTTAAGGGATCACTTGCTCCCTTGACCTTCAGGTCCTTAATGATGGTAATATGGTCTCCATCACTTAACTGATTTCCAAAGGCATCTCTTACTATAGATGCTTCTAGAGCTTTCTTCTCCTTCATTTCATGTTCCTCCAGAGTCCACTCATGGAAACATTCTGGACAAACTAGAAGATCCATATCCTCATAAGTGTAGCTTGAATTACACTTAGGACAATTTGGTAAATTTGACATATTATCACCTCCAGCCTATTCATTATACTATAAATAAAAAATATTTCATGTCCAGCTTTTATTTATAGATGAAAGGCCAGGGTTTTCACCCTGGCCTAAAGTCTTATTTTAAATTTATTCTAAAAGTTTTGTCTAGAGTTTTAAACTCTGTATCTATCCTACCTGATTTTTCTGGAAGTTCCCTATAGTTAACCTTAAAGTCTATATAGTCCACCTCACTTAAGTCAACACTTGTTGCCTGCTTAAAAGTTAGGTCTTCCTTATTGGCTATATTGTTGTAGAATTTAACTTCTTCTCCCTTATTGCTAAGGCCTACAAGGTCTATATCGTAGCTCTTAAGATCTGATCTTCTGCCATAGATCTTGCTGTTAATCTTATTTACAAATATCTTGTCTATAAAGTAGTCTATTCCCTCTATCTCAAATTTTTCACCAATTTGGTAGTCCTTAGTATCCTTCATTAGCTCTAGGCCATCTGCCCTAAACTTAAAGTCCCAAGGTCCCTTTATCTTCTTAGTTTTCTCGCCCTCAGTAAAGCTAATTGATCTTATTCTGTAGTCAATTTCAAGCTCCTCATCCAAGTCTATTCCCCCAATATTTAAGCTGGATACCTCTCCATAGATAGAGTCTCCTAGAGCTTGGCTGAAACCTGATTTTGATAGATCCTTAACTGCTTTTCCATTAATAAAAAGTTGATCATCTAAATGGTAGCCCTCATAGTTGTGATCTGCCTCTATAACTGTAGATATAATAATTTCATCTCTGTCCAGTAGAACCTCATTTAATTTTACCTCTATTCCCTTGTTTTCCACTGACTTGTTTACTAAGTTTTTGTAGCTTTCTAGATTTTTTTCCCTACCTAGCATCTCTGAAACACCATAGCTTACTTCTCTTATCTTGCTTTCTGCCTTGCCGTAAACTGTCTGTCCCCAACCACTGTTAAGTCCTACTATAAAAACTCCAAATCCTGCTGCCAAGGAAATCCACTTGGCTTTTGATGATTTATTCTTCTTTGATCCCCTTAAGCTATTTTTTATATTTTTTTTCATTATCTTTCTCTCCATTTCACTTAAATTTTCTTCCTCATAGTCCTCCACTTTAAAATCTATATCATTTA
The DNA here is from genome assembly GCA_030152145.1 of Tissierellales bacterium. Taxonomy (GTDB): domain Bacteria; phylum Bacillota; class Clostridia; order Tissierellales; family JASKZW01; genus JASLIL01. Next base: position 8,038 of record JASLIL010000112.1, on the reverse strand, counting down.
GTTGATCATATATATTATTTGACATAGTCTTCCTCCTTAAAGTTTTTCTTAAGTTTTCTCCTGGCCCTGGACACCCTGTTGTATATATTGGACTTATCTAGATCCAAGTCCTCTGCCAGACTGTCTATATCCTCTTCTTCTATAAAAAGCCTCTTAAATATCAGCCTATCCCTAGGCTTTAAGTCTGATAGAAGGCCTTCTATAGATTCTAGATTCTCCCTTTCTATAAGCCTGTCAGAACTTGTGTCCTCTTTTTCTATTTGAATCTTCTCAAAGGATATATTTGAAAACTCCTTCTGATATTTTCTTAAATAGTCAATAGACTTGTATTTTGCTATACCTGCCAACCAGTTTTTAAAGCTGGATCTTTCCTGGTCAAAGGAATCTATATTTTCCCAAACTGCCAGAAGACAGTCATTTATACACTCTTCCCTATAGGATTCCAGGCCATACATATTTTTTGATACTACAGTTTTTACTAACCAACCATAGCTGTCTACTACATAGTCCAGGGCTTTTTCATTTCCCTTCCTTAACTCATATATGAAATTTTCCTCATTAATTTTCAAGTAATCACCTTCTATTATTCTACATGTAGATTTGTCTTTCATATACTAGTTCGGGACGGAAGACCGAAATCTATCAATTTTAGTGAAATATTTTTAAATTATATAATATTAGCTTAAAAATAGCAAAAAAAAGAAGCCTAAAGGCTCTTTTTTAAAACTTCTTCATATTCTTCATATGTAGGGTAGAGGGTATATTCCTTGTAGGATTTACCATTCTTTCCTTCTACTTCATCCATTATAAAATAGTAGTTTTCTATACTGGCCCTACCATAGTGGCCTGGTTCTAGATTTAATCTAAATCCTAGTTTTTCTGGATTTCCATATATATAGCCTGATGCCCTGTGGGCATAGGTAAATAGCATGTTAACCTTTTTTGGGTCTTCAGAAGTCTTGTATTTATTATAGTCTACATAGTCTACATAGTCCCTCATCTCTGCCTTTGACATACCTGGTTCAAATATTATCAAATTGTGGTAACCATATTTTAAAACCTCACCAAATCTTCCATTTTCCAACTCATTCTTCCTTAAAACTCTTTTTACCAAGGAATTATTAGTACTCATAAAACCATTTTCCCCAGTGTAAAAATAAAGAAGTAATCCAAATATAAGGAATACAGATAAAAATTTAAGTTTGGTACTTGTCTTCCAATGTTTCATATTAACACTCCTAACTAAAATGTCTTTATACTATAATATAACAATTTCAACTATAAATCACCACTTATTGTTAAATACTTATGAATTTTCAGTTAATTAACTTAAATTAAAAAGGGAGCCAAGGCTCCCCTAATCCAAACTAAAAATCCTTTTTTTCTACTATAACTTCACTTATCTTCTCAGATATAAGTCCCAGAATAACACAGGCTCCAAGAGTTATGGCTGATACAAGTCCTACATTTATTTCAGCTGATAGGCCTGGCAGCTTTATATCTAAAAATGATATAAGCATAATCAATACAAAGGGAATAGTAGTTACTAGGAATAAAGCTATTCTCGCTTTCTCTACCCCATGCTTAAATATTATAGGTATTATGGTGTAGTTTATAAATAAAAGAAAGGCCATTAATACAAGCTGTGAAAATAAAAGCTCTGGTAGACCTCCCTCAAATTCTGATAGGAGGGTAAGACCTACTAATAAAGTAGAAACCAGCGTTGATACAAGCACTGTAACTACAGAAAATATATATCTTTCCCTAACCAGATCCTTCTTCCTTATGGGAAAAGTTATGCTATAGGCATCAAAACCAGAAGCATCATTATTGCCCATGGCAGCAAAGGTCCCGTTTAAACCTAGCATCCCCATCATCATAGTAAAAAACATAGGATTCTTTGAAGCATAGCCTATTACTAGAAAAAATATTAGTGAAGGTAGGCTTTGTTTTAAAAGACCCTTAAATCCTATAAAATCCTTGGTAAATAAACCTTTCATTATTTCTCACCTCTTGTATAAAATAACATTATATCCTCTATGTTTACCTGATCTATTGGGTAACCACTATATTTTTCCCTGTTTTTTTCCAGATCCTTAAGCAGTCCCTCCCTGCCAAACTTATTGGACTTATAGTTTACTAAGTCTTCCATATCTACAAACTGATCATCTAAACCAAATTTAATTATTCCAAAATTACCTAAAAGCTCCTCCCTATCCATTGATAGCATAAGCTGGCCCTTGTGAATAAAGGTAATATAGTCAGCTATCTTGTCTAGGTCACTGGTTATATGGGTAGAGAAAAGTATGGCCCTATCCTCATCCTGTATAAAGTCTAAAAGCTCATCTAAAATATCTGTTCTAACCATAGGATCCAGGCCTGCCGTTGGCTCATCTAAGATTAAAAGCTTGGCCTTGTGGGAAAGGGCTGCAGAAATCTTAAGTTTCATAAGCATCCCCTTGGAATACTCCTTTATTATTTTCTTCTTGGGAAGCTTAAATCTTTCTAGGTAGCTGAAAAATACCTTACTATCCCACTCCCTATAGACATCCTTTAGGACCCTATCTATATTTATAGCTGTAAAACTTTCATGAAAGAAGGCATCATCTAGGACTACGCCTATATCTTCCTTGATCTCCCTGTCAAACTCATCCATATCCTTATTAAAAACTCTAACCCTACCAGAATCCTTATTTACAATCTTCAATATGCTCTTTATGCTGGTTGTCTTACCAGAACCATTTTCCCCCACCAATCCCATAATACTTCCACTTGGAATCTTAAAACTTATATTATCTAAGTCAAAGTCTTCATAGGATTTAGAAAGATTTTCTACCTCTAAAATATAATCCATCTTAAATCTCTCCCTTTAATATCTTTATCATTTCTAATACTTCCTCTGTAGATAGCTTTAAAAAATCGCTTATCTTAAGGGCTGCCTCCAGATGTTCCTCTAATTCCTTAAGCTGTTCCTCCCTAAAAAGGTCCTTGTTCTGCCTTCCTACAAAGCTGCCCTTTCCCTGAACTGTCTCTATAAATCCATCACTTTCCAGTTCATCATAGGCTCTTTTTGTAGTTATTACACTTATCCTAAGCTCCTTAGCCAGCAGTCTAATAGAAGGAAGAGCGTCCCCTTCCTTAAGCTTACCCTGAATAATCATATCTTTTATCTGATTTTCAATCTGCCTATAGATAGGCTCATTGCTGGAGTTGCTAATTACTATATCCATCTAATCACCATCTTAGTCTTTAGAATTTCTAACTGTATATACTGTTTATGTTGTATATAAACAGTATATACTCCTCCTTATATTTTGTCAATAAAAAAAGGAAATGATTTTAAGACTCCATTTCCTCTTCCAACTCTTCTTCCTTTGTCTTCTTGCCTATTAAGGCTTCTGATAGATCTAATTGATCTAAAAAATCCTCTATTTCCAAATCCTGAGACTCCTCTAATTCCTCTAGGTCCTCTGGACTGTCTGGCTCCTCAGGTATGTGCTCAACTATATTTAAGGGTCTATACAGAAGTAGCTTCTGGTCTAGGACCCCTGGGAGATAGTAGCTTCCTGGACTCTTAAAATCTATCTGGTCAGTCTTCCAAATCACCTTTAAAACTTCCTCTCCCCCATCTAAGTAGTCAACCTTTAAAAGATCAAAGGTATTTATTTCCTGTCCAACTACCAGGTCCAGGGCCTCTATTCCATGAATCTTGGCTACTAGCCTTCCTGATATTCTTATAAACTTATTATCTTCAAAATTTCTAGCATTAAAACTATTGTATAAACTGTGTAGGGAGAACTTTAGTCTTTCTACAGGACCTAGGTTCTCCCCTATACGATCCAGTCTGAAACTAAGATTTTTAAGGTCTATTCTGAAAAAACTTAAGTTTCTAAGGGCCTTCTTGGACTTTGAAGAAGCCATAGTTGAGGATAGGATATTCTGGAAAATTATAAGACTTATCAAGATAACTTTAAAGACTTCCCTCACCTAATCCCCTCCTTAAATTCTATAAGCATATTTTACCCCCTCTATCCTCCTTCCACTATGGAGATATTTTCATTTTTTTTCTTAAAAAATGAAAATATTTTCTCAAGATTTTTGTTAGAGACAAAAAAAGACACTGAGTTTTAAAACTCAGTGTCCTGGCTATTCTATATTTGTATATCTTCCGCCTGGAAGAAGCTCCACTCCCTTTAACTGATACATCTCAGATAGGGTGACTAGTTGGAATCCTCTTTTACTTAATTCTGGAACTATTCTTCTTGTAGCCTCTGCTGTTGACTCATATAGGTCATGCATTAAAACTATATCTCCGTCCTTAGCATAGTTTAATATATGCTGGGTAACCCTGTCTGCATTCCTATATTTCCAATCCAGGGTATCTACGCTCCAAAGCATCATAGGCATGCCTATGTTCTCCTTAACCCTATCATTTATAGCTCCATAGGTTGGTCTAACAAGTTGAGGTTCATAGCCTACAATATCCCTAACAGCCTTTTGAGTTGAGTCTATCTCCCCTCTCAAGCCCTCAACTGATAGCTTGGTTAGCTGCTTATGGCTAAAGCTATGATTTCCTATTTCATGACCTCCATCAGCCATTCTCTTTACTAGTTCTGGATAGTAGCCTACATTCTCCCCTAAAACAAAGAATGTTCCAGCTGCTCCATACTCTTCTAAGGTATCAAGTATTATAGGAGTAGCCTTCCTAGATGGACCATCATCATAGGTTAGGGCTATCATAGGCTTGTTTGGATCCAAGCCTGGTCTTATCTTATTCATCTTCTCTGCTATCTCTATTTTTTCCTCTATCTCCTGATCTGAAAGCTTATTAAAACTTGCAAAGTCAAGCTTGGAGTACATGTCTAGGTCATCAAAGTTAACCTTTAGAGGCTGACCCTCTACTAGGAAAACTATGGCATCTCCTTCTAACTTAAAGTCCTTAAACTTATAGTCCTCAGCCTTTACTGCTGCCTTAATCTCTTCATTTTGTGCAAACTCCACAAAGGATTTTGTCTTAAGGTAGGTATTGGCCTGGTCTATTAAAAGATCTTCTATTTCAAGACTTCTATCCTCTTCTAGATTATAGCTTCTAGATATATTCTCCTCAAAACCTTGTCCCAAAGATTTCAGGTCCTCTACTATCCTAAAATCTATATTTCTTATATTGTCTGATAGTTTTTCTTCCTTAAAATCTATCTTAAGTGTTGGAATTTCACTTATATCTTTAGATTTAAAGCCCTTGGTCTTCTCTTTAAACTTTCCTATATAAGAATCTACCATAGACTTGGTTTCTGAATCTATCTTTTTAGATCCAAACTTAGGATAGTAAGCTCCTATTACAGCTGACTTACTATAGTCCTTTTCAGCCAATCTAGTTTCAGAAAGCTCTCCAGATAAAATATCCTTATACTCTTTCTCAACTTCATTTTTAAACTTTTTACTTGCATATGTTTTAGTAGCTAAAGCCAATAAAACAACTATTAAAACCAAGCCTAGTAATGTTGCAAACTTATTTCTTCTACGCCTTCTCCTAGGTCTTCTTGCCATCTAATCCCCGCCTTTCTAATATTACAACTCCTTCAACCATTATATACTTATAAGGATCTAAAAGTCTTTACAACTAATTTACAATTTAAAATAGGCTCCACAAGAAAGGTAAACCAATAACTATAGGATTATTTATAATCCTATAGTTATTGAGTATAACATATTTCTTCTAGCAATAGCAAAATCTCTCTATAGTGTACACTTTCATAAAAATAAGGCGATTTAATCTTCCTATTTTCTCCTATATAGGCAATAGCTATAGTCCAGATCTCCCTGACTAATGGTTTCTGACTCTTCCTCTAAAACCCAGTCACTATTCTTATCTAGGTTTTCTATGGATGTATCTGACTTTGGAAAAGCCTTCTTAATCTTAGTTATATAGGCCTTGTCACAGTAGCCAATTAACTGATCTACTATGGTCTGGCCTCCAGTTACAAAGACCTTCCTATCAAGCCTATTATCCTTAAGAAAGTCAAAAAGCTCATCTAGGTCATTAACCACCTTGAAACCATCCTCTTCATAAAACTTATTTCTAGTAAGAACTATGTTCATCCTTTCAGGCAGAGGCTTTTTATTGGGTAGGGACTCAAGGGTCTTCCTGCCCATAATTATTATATTTCCCTCTGTAAAGGACTTAAATCTTTTTAAATCCTCCCTTAGGTGGACATGCATATCCCCATCTAAACCTATACTCCAGTTCTCATCTACAGCAAACATTAGTATCATATCTCTAGTCATAAAGTATACCTGCCTTTAGCTCTCTAAGCTTTTCTTCAGCTAGAAGATATTTAACCAGCTCTAGGGCAAAATTTACAGCAAAGTTTGGTCCCATGGCAGTTATTATGTTACCATCAATCTCTACAGGTCTTCCTGTAAGCTGGGACTTGGCCAACTCTTCTTCAAAGCCTGGGTAGGCTGTAATATTCTTACCAGCTATAATATCTGCCCTATTAAGAACAATAGGGCCTGCACAAATAGCAGCTACAAGTTTTCCCTGGCTATTTAAGTCCTTTATAATCTCTATTACCCTACCATGATCCCTTAAATTACTGGCACCTGGCATACCTCCTGGAATAATAACACCATCATAATCACTATGGTCTATATCTGCCAACAATTTATCTGTCAATAACTCGACACCATGGGCTCCTTTAACCTTTAAGTCATTGGTAATAGATACCATGTCTACCTTGATATCCACCCTCCTCAAGTAATCTACTATTGTAAGAGCTTCAACTTCTTCGAAGCCATCGGCAAAAAATACTATTATCTTCTTCATATAATCCCTCCTAGAATTATAATTCAAGCTTAATATTTACCCTATATACATTATAGTCAATTATCTAGATTTTGTCCTATCTACATAAGAAAAAGAGGTCTGAAGACCTCTTTTTCTTATACCCTATTTTCCTATGTATTCTAAGTTTTTCATATGTATTTCCATAATCTCTTCTTCAAAGTTAAAACTATTCCCTTCTTTTAAGGCCCTTAAATATTCTATATTACTATCTATATCTTCTCTTTTTAAAAGCCCTGTATGACCACCTATTAGGTATTTAAAGTCTATTTCCTTATAAGCCTCCAGACTTTCTATGTAACTATCTAGGTCTTGGTCTTGAACATGGGGTATTGGCAACTCTACATTGTCTCCTACATGTAGAACCTTATCTATAGAATCATAAATAGATATTGAATCCTCCGTATGACCATAGGATTGGAAAGCCTGTATACCATCTTTTAAAAATTCTACATCTCCCTTAAAAACAGTGTTTAAATTTACTATGTTAATTTCTTCTTTAGCATAGTTTGAAAACTGGTTTAAATCCTGCTTCCCCCTTTTAGCTATATTTTGAAAACATTCATTTGATCCTACTATTATAGCATCCTTAAAATACTCATTACCCCATATATGATCCCAGTCACTATGGGTATTAAAAACAATATTTTTCCTATCTCCAAATCTTTCAAGAAGATAATTATGAATCTTTTCCATATATGACGAGCCTAAGTAGGTGTCTATAAAGTAAAATTTACTTTCTCCCACTATTACATAGACATTTGTAGGTATCTTCAAATCATAAAAAGTAAAAAGATAGCCTCTTCCTCCTATTTCTAAAACTTCCATTGTAAATCCCTCCCTACATAGATTATACAAAAAATTTCACAATAAATCTCTATCTATTTATGGCAGCTTTTTAAGATAAAGGCTAATTGCCTGTACTAGACCTGGTTGGACCAGTAGTCATAAGGAGAAAATACTTTAAATATACTATAGAAAACTTATAGATATACAATATTCTTGTTTTTATCAATCTATGTTTACATTTGTCTATTACATGATATAATCATCCTTGTAGGCAAAAGTAGTATTGTAGGCTTAAATTTGAAAATTAAATAGGAGGTCATTATGACGAAACAAAGTTCAGTAGTGGATAATTTAAAAGAAACAACCTTTACTTCAAAGGTGGGTTTTATTTTATCCTGCGTAGGA
>JASLIL010000105.1 GCA_030152145.1 Tissierellales bacterium | reverse complement strand
AGTTGAGGACAAGGATTTAGATATAGAAGATCTGAACGGTCATAAGACAGGTATAAGACTGGAAAGATTGTAGAAAGAGGGCTGGATTATTCCAGTCCTTTTTATTTTAAGGATAGAATCTAAAAATAAGGGCTAATAAGTTTAAATACTTGGAACTTGTGGTAATATATAAAGTGTACTAAAAAAGTAGGAATTGAAGAGGTGATAGGATGATATTGTCAGGTAAGGAGATAGAGAAGAAAATAGGTAGCGAAATATTTATAGAACCCTATGATAGGGGAAGGTTAAACCCTAATAGTTATAATCTAAGTCTCCATAATGAGCTAATGGTTTATGATGACGATGTCTTGGATATGAAAAAGCCTAATAGGACTAGGACTATAACTATACCTGAGGAAGGCCTTGTCTTAGAGCCTGGTAGACTTTATCTAGGCAGAACTGTTGAGTATACAAGAACCCTTAACTATGCTCCAATGTTGGAGGGTAGATCATCTATAGGTAGACTGGGTCTTTTTGTTCATATAACAGCAGGCTTTGGAGATGTAGGCTTTAGTGGCTATTGGACCCTGGAGATTTTTTGTGTCCAGCCTATTAGAATTTATCCTAATGTGGAAATATGCCAGATCTACTATCATGAAATTGATGGTGAATATGAGGAGTATAAAAGCGGGAAATACCAGAACAATGAGGGCATACAGGCCAGTATGCTTTATAAGGATTTTGAATAGAGCTCTAGGGCTCTATTTTTTTATCTTATGTGAAAGACAGAATAGTCTGATAATTACTCTTAAAATGGGTAAGATAGTGTTATAATGGTTTTAAAGATATATGTTCATAATTACTGTAACTTAACATAATTGGAAGAGTATTCTTGCGGGAGTTAAGGAGGTAGGTATAATGAAAGTATATAAAAGTGATGATCTTAGGAATATTGCTCTGGTAGGCCATAGCAATACAGGTAAGACCACATTAACTGAGGCCATATTACATAGTTGTGGCTGCCTGAAGGAACTAGGGTCTGTAGAGGATAGGGACACAGTATCTGACTACAGGAGAGAGGAAAAGGATAGGGGCATATCAATTAAGTCCAGTCTTGTGCCAGTAGAGTGTATGGGTAAGAAGATAAATATTCTAGATACTCCAGGATATTTTGACTTTGTAGGAGAGGTTTATAGTAGCTTAACAGCCAGTGAAGCCGCTGTACTTGTAGTTGATGCAGGATCAGGTGTGGAGGTTGCTACAGAGAAAATATGGAAGGAGCTAGTAAGGAAGGGAATACCTAGGCTTATATTTGTAAACAAGATGGATAGGGACAACCTAAAGGTAGAAGATCTTTTGGAGGATTTAAGGGAAAATCTAGGGGAGAGTCTGGTGCCCTTTAACCTACCAATAGGAAAGGGAGATTCCTTTAGTGGGGTCTGTAATCTTGTGGCCTATGAAGAAAGGGATTTAGACAGCCTAAATAGCTGTAAGGAAAAGGCCCTGGAAAGCCTTAATGAAAAGGTGGCAGAAAGTTGTGATTCCCTTTTGGAGAAGTATTTTGAAGGTGAGGACTTTACTTATGAGGAGAAGCTTCAGGGTCTTAGAAAGTCTATTTTATCAGGGGATCTAAGTCCAGTAGTTTTTGGATCTGCAGAGAAGCTTTTAGGTGTTGAGGATCTAATGAAGCTTGTAGTTAAGTATATGCCATCTCCTCTAGAGATAAAGAGAGAGGCCCTTTTAAATGAAGAGGAGCTTATTTTGAACCATAGGGAGAATTTTTCTGGCCTAGTTTTTAAAACCATAATAGATCCCTTTGTTGGTAAGCTTTCCTTTGTTAAGATTCTTTCAGGCTCCATAGGAGAAGACACTTCCCTCTACAATATAGACAAGGAAGTGGAGGATAGGTTTGGAAAGCTAATAACCATGCGTGGCAAGGAACAAATAGATCTTAAGGATGCCCATCCAGGGGATATAGTTATTGTTTCTAAACTGGAAGAAACAGAAACAGGGGACCTTCTATCAGACAGGCAGGAGGATCTAGACTACCGCGGTCTTGACTGCCCTAGTCCAGTTTACTTTAAGGCTATAGAGCCTAGAAAGAAGTCAGATGAAGATAAGATTGGTTCATCTCTAAATAAGCTATGCCAGGAGGATCCTAGCTTTAAGCTAGTTAGAAACTCTGAGACCCAGCAGCTTTTAATAGGTGGACAGGGTAATATGCAGCTGGAAATAATGCTGGACAAGTTAAAGAATGACTTTGGGGTAGAGGTTGATAAGCTGCCAGCTAAGGTAGCCTATAGGGAGACCATAACCAGAAAGGTAGAGGTACAAGGTAAGCACAAGAAGCAATCTGGTGGGGCAGGTCAGTATGGAGATGTATTTATAAGATTTGAGCCTTCAGAAGAGGAGTTTGAGTTTGAGGAGGAAGTCTTTGGGGGAGCAGTGCCTAAAAATTATTTCCCAGCTGTGGAAAAGGGACTGGAAGAGTCTTTAGAAGAAGGAGTTCTGGCAGGCTATCCAGTAGTTAATATAAAGGCAACTCTTTTTGATGGTTCCCATCATCCAGTGGACTCCAATGAAATGGCCTTTAAGATAGCTGCATCTATGGCCCTAAGGGAGGGGCTTAAGCAGGCTAAACCAACTATGTTAGAGCCTATAATGAAGATTGAGGTTAGGGTTCCAGAAGAATATATGGGAGATATTTTAGGAGATTTAACCAAGCGTAGGGGTAGAATTTTAGGTATGGATTCTCAGGATGGAGATCAGATACTTGTGGCTGAGGTTCCTGAGGCAGAACTTTTTGAGTATGCTATAGACTTAAGAAGTATGACCCAGGGAAGAGGGGACTTTAGTCTGGACTTCTTAAGGTATGACAATATGCCTAAGGAGCTAATAGAGGAGCTTTTAGAGAAGTAGATCAGGGCCTAAGGGCCCTTTTTACTTGCAAAAAAAACCTAAAAGATATAATATAGAAGGACAAAGAAGGTCAAAGATAGAGGTGAGAGGTTTGGCTAAGATAACTATAAGGATTGAAAATTTTATAAAGACCAAGATAGATGAGACGGACAATGGAGTTATAGAGATAGGGAGGAATGATTTGGCCAATCAATTTGGCTGCGCACCATCCCAGATAAACTATGTTTTATCTACTAGATTTACTCCCTATAAAGGCTACTATATAGAGAGTAGAAGAGGTGGTGGAGGGTATATTAAGATAATGAAGGTCTCTATGGATGATGAGTGGTTTGTAGAGCTTTTATTTGAAACTATAGGGGAGTCTATAACCAAGAATAAGGCTGATATGATCATAGATGGTCTAATGGAGAAAGATCTTATAGACAAGAGTGAGTCTATTATTATGAAGGCTGGTTTAGAGGATAGGGCTCTTTTGAGTGTAGACCCAGGCTTTAGAAATGTCCTGAGGGCTGATATTTTAAAGAATTTTTTACTGGTGATTATGAGATGAGGAGGAATTTAATGCTGTGTCAGAGATGTAATAAGGAAAAGGCAACTCTTCACTATACTAAAAATATAAATGGCAATATAGAGGAAATCCATCTTTGTGAAGGCTGTTCAAAAAACAGTGATGAGTTTGAGACAACTTTTTCTATTCACAAGCTTCTTACAGGGATTATAGATTCCCTGCAGGAGGAGGGTTTTGATAGTAGCTTTGATGATCTTTACTGCTCTAAGTGTAAGTTGACCTATAGGGAGTTTAAGCAGGAGGGTAAGTTGGCCTGTGATAAATGCTATGATAGCTTTAGACTGAAGCTAGAGCCTCTTATAAGGGGAATTCAGGGTAAGGATAGGCATTTAGGAAAGATACCTAAAAGGGCTAATAAGAACCTGAAGCTTAAAAGAGAGATAGAGAGACTAAGGCAGGAGATAGATCTTTTTATACTTGAGGAGAAGTTTGAGAAGGCTGCATTGGCTAGAGATAGGATAAGGGAATTGGAAGTAAAGCTTTTAGAAGAGGGTGAATAGAATGAAATCTTGGTACCAGGAAGAGGCTTTTGATGAGGATGTTATAGTTAGCAGCAGGGTTAGGTTGGCTAGAAACTTGAAGGACTACTTGTTTCCAAGTGTCATAGATAGTGAGTCTGTAGAGAATCTAAGTAAGAGGATCTTCCAGCTTGTGGACAGCCAATTTAAGGAAAACTATAATTTTTATAAAATTGCTGATATAGACAGTATAGATAGGGATGTAATGGTTGAGAAACATCTTATTAGTAAGGACTTAAGCCAGAATTTAGATAGGGGCAGTTTCTTTCTAAGGGATGATGAGAAAGTAAATATAATGGTAAATGAAGAGGATCACCTAAGGATTCAGGTCCTAAGCCCAGGTCTTAATATAGAGGAAAGTTGGCTTTTGGCAGACAAAATTGATGATGTTTTAGAGCAGGAGTTGGACTATGCCTTTCATGAGGACTTTGGCTACTTAACTTCCTGTCCTACAAATCTAGGCACAGGTCTTAGAGCTTCAGTTATGGTTCATATTCCAGCCCTAGGTATGGGTGGCTACTTAAATGGATTTATAGAGGGACTAAACAAGCTAGGCCTTACAGTTAGGGGAATTTACGGAGAGGGCAGCCAGGTTTTAGGAGACTTTTATCAGATATCCAACCAGATTACCCTAGGTGAAAGTGAAAAGGCTATAATAGACAAGCTAAAGAGTGTAGTAGGTCAGGTTATATCCAAGGAAAGAGAGGTTAGGGACTTTCTTATAAACAATAAGTCCATAGAGTTGGAGGATAGGGTTTTCAGGTCTTTAGCCATAGTTTCTAGTGCCAGAATAGTTACTGGCAAGGAGGCCATGGCCCACCTTTCAAATATAAGGTTGGGTATGGAGGCTGGCCTTTTAAATGCCTATTCCTATGAGGAAATTTTAGATCTTTTAATAAGGGTTCAGACAGGAAACCTTAATAAGGCCTATGGAAGAAGACTTTCTAAGTCAGAAGAAGATATAAATAGGGCCAGGCTTTTAAGAGAATTTTTTACAAGGGAGGTATAGTATATGGCTATGTTTGGAAGATTTACAGAAAAAGCTCAGAAGGCTATGCTTTTAGGGCAAGAGGAAGCTAAGAAATTAAAACATGGTTATGTGGGGACAGAACATCTGCTTTTAGGTTTAATTCTTGAAGAACAGGGACTTGCAGGACAGACCTTGAGAGAAATGGGAGTTTCTATAGAGAAGGCAGAGAAGTTAACTATAGATATAATAGGAATTGGAGAGTATGAGACGGAGATTATGGGTTTTACTCCTAGAACTAAAAGAGTATTTGAGTTAAGTTATTTAGAGGCCAGATCCCTAGGTCATAACTATGTAGGTACAGAGCATATACTCCTAGGTATGATTAAGGAAGGGGAGGGTGTGGCCATTGTAATCCTTAAAAAGCTAGGTATAAATCTTAATACTCTTGCCAGCCTTATAATTTCAAAGATAACAGATGCTAATATTTACAACAAGGTAGAAAAGCCAGTGTCCAGGACTGGAGCAAATGATGATACACCTAATTTAGATAAGTATGGCAGGAATTTAAATAAGATAGCCATAGATGGTAATGTAGATCCGGTAATAGGAAGAGGTAAGGAGATAGAAAGAGTTATCCAGATTCTAAGTAGAAGGACCAAGAATAATCCAGTTCTCATAGGAGAGCCAGGAGTTGGTAAGACAGCTATAGCTGAGGGCTTGGCTCAGAAAATAGCTTTGGGAGAGGTGCCGGAGATAATTGAGAATAAGAGGATTATAGCCTTGGACCTACCTAGTATGTTGGCTGGGGCCAAGTACAGAGGTGAGTTTGAGGAAAGATTTAAGGGAGCTTTAAAGGAACTTGAGGGAGATAGGGATATAATTTTATTTATAGATGAGATTCACACCATAGTAGGGGCAGGAGCAGCTGAGGGAGCCATAGATGCTTCAAATATCCTAAAACCTATTTTGGCCAGGGGAGATATTCAGCTGATAGGTGCTACTACTATAGAAGAGTATAGAAAGCACATAGAGAAAGACAGTGCCTTAGAAAGGAGATTTCAACCTATAGTAGTTGAAGAACCTAGTGTTAAGGATGCTATAAAGATATTGGAAGGCTTAAGAGATAGATATGAAGCTCATCATAAGGTTGAGATTAGGGATGATGCTATAAAGGCAGCTGTAGAACTGTCCCATAGGTATATAGCAGATAGGTTCCTACCAGATAAGGCTATAGACCTAATAGATGAGGCAGCCTCCATGATAAGAATTCAGTCCTATATAGCACCAGATAGTATAAAGGACTTGGAGGAGGAGCTGGAGGATCTTTCTAAGGAGAAGGAGGAGGCCATAAATACCCAGAACTACGAAAAGGCCGCTAAGATAAGGGATGATGAAAGAAGGGTTAAGGAGGAGCTACAAAAAGAGCAGATCCGCTGGGACAAGGAAAGGCAGACAGAGAATATGGTTGTAAGGTATGATGATATAGCCCATATTGTTTCTGAGTGGACTGGAATCCCCGTTAAGAAGATGACTGAGGAAGAAAGCCAGAGACTTTTAAATCTTGAGAAGATTCTCCACCAAAAGGTCATAGGGCAGGAACAGGCTGTAGAGGCAGTTTCATCTGCAGTTAGACGTGCTAGGGTAGGTCTTAAGGACCCAGGAAAACCAGTTGGTAGCTTTATCTTTGTTGGTCCTACAGGTGTGGGAAAGACCTACCTGGCCAAGGCTCTGGCTGAGACACTTTTTGGTACAGAGGATAGTATGATAAGAGTAGACATGAGTGAATACATGGAGAAGCACTCAGTGTCAAAACTTATAGGATCTCCACCAGGCTATGTAGGCTTTGATGAAGGTGGCCAGCTAACAGAGGCTGTTAGGAGAAAGCCCTACTCAGTGGTTCTGTTTGATGAAATAGAGAAGGCCCACCCAGATGTTTTCAATATGCTTTTACAAATTTTAGATGATGGTAGATTAACAGATTCTACTGGAAGAACTGTTGATTTTAAGAATACAGTTATAATAATGACTTCTAATGTTGGAGCGGCTGCCATTAAAAAGCAGAATGTACTTGGTTTTTCAACAGAGGAAGATGAGGACCAGGAAGAATATGATCAAATGAAGGAGCTTATATCAGAGGAGCTAAAGAGAACCTTTAGGCCAGAATTCTTAAATAGAATAGATGATATAATAGTCTTCCATTCCCTAAGAGAAAGGGATATAGAGGAAATAGTTAGACTGATGCTTAGGGACCTAGAAACTAGGCTAAAGAAATTGGGTATGGATATAGAGGTTAGCCCTGAGGCTGTAGAATACGTATCAAGAAAGGGATTTGACCCAGTTTATGGAGCTAGACCTTTAGAAAGGACCATAACCAAGATGATAGAAGATGAGCTGGCAGAGGCTATTTTAAATGGAGATGTTCTAAGAGATGATAGTATATTAATAGATTATGATGATAAATTAGTATTTAAGAAGGGACCTATGGATTAAGCCATAGGTCTTTTAGGAGGGGCTTATGGCAAAGAAAAAAACTATTTGGAAGTGTAATAAATGTGGCTATGAATCCATAGGTTGGATGGGTAAGTGTAGCCAGTGTAACAGCTTTGGAACCATGGAGGAGGAAGTTAGGGAAAGAGAGGGATCCTCTAAGACAGCCAGGGCTTCCACTAGGGAGCCGAAGGAGGCTGTTAGTCTAAAGTCCATAGAAAGATCTAAGGACGAAAGAATCATAACCAATAATACTGAGTTTAATAGGGCTCTTGGTGGAGGTATAGTCAAGGATTCTGTTAGTATATTGACAGCTAGGCCAGGGGCTGGAAAATCCACTCTGCTACTTCAGATTGCAGATGATATAAGTAGCCTGGGCCTAAAGGTTCTCTATGGTTCAGGTGAGGAAAGTGAGAGTCAAATTTCTTCAAGAGCTGATAGGATACTTAAGAGGCTTCCACAGAATGTGTGGATACTTTCAGATAATTCCATGGATAATTTGTTGGAGGCTGTGTATAAGGTAAATCCAGACCTTATTATTGTGGATAGTATCCAGACTTTTAGCTTGGATAATATAGACTCTAAGGCTGGATCCCCAGTCCAGACAGTGGAATGTGCCAATGTTTTGGTGGATCTGGCCAAGGACAGAAGGAGGCCTAGGGCGGTTATAATGGTGGGACACATGACCAAGGCCAATGAAATGGCTGGTTTGAGAACTTTAGAGCACTTGGTGGATACGGTACTATACCTAGAGGGTGAAAGTGAGGAGGAGTTAAGAACTCTTATGGCCAGTAAAAATAGGTTTGGGAGAACTGGAGAAATTGGCTTGTTTTCCATGGAGGAGAATGGGATGATTCCCATAGATAACCCTTCAGAGTATTTTATTACAGCAAGAGAAGATGGTAAAGTTTATCCAGGTTCAGCCCTTTCTATTATAAAGGAAGGTTCCAGGCTCATACTTATAGAAGTAGAGTCACTGGTTTCAAAATCCTTTACTCCTTATCCTTCAAGAATAGGAGATTGCCTAAGAAGGGACCAGCTTAATACCCTTATATCTATTTTAGAGGAAAGGGGTAAGATAGGTATGTATGACAAAAATGTAGTAGTTAAAACTACTGGAGGTTTAAAGCTCAGTGAACAGTCTGTCAACCTAGCCCTTATAATGAGCATGGTTTCTAGTATAAAGAATAAGGGTATTGGTAATGATACAGTATTTATTGGAGATGTAGGTTTAACAGGAGAGCTAAAGAAGGTACCAAGTATAGAAAATAGGGTTATGGAACTGGATAGAATGGGTTTTAAGAGAGTTTATATACCCAAGGGTTCCATAAGGAGAAGCCTGGATATAAAATCTATAGAGGTTATAGAAAAAGCCACTCTCCAGGACCTAATAGGTGATTTATTTTAAAAAAAAGGCCCTAGGGCCTTTTCTATTTCATACTATAAAGTCCTAGGGAGTTTATATTATTATATTCATTTTTTATAGCATCTTCCAAGTTTATTCCCAATGTATTTGAAAGAGCTGCTAGATAGAAGAAATATTCCCCGATTTCCTCTTCTAAAATATCCTTGCATATTGGACATAGTTTTCCAGAAAGATGAGACTCTATATCCTCCTTTAATTCCTCTAAAGATTCTTTGTTATAGTCGTGCTTCTTACCAGAAATCTCTATACAGCCACAACCTGTAACAGCCTTAACTATGGCCCTGTTGATTCTTGAGTTATACTGGTCAAGCTTGGTAATTATATCTAAGATGCTACTGTGACGAATTAGCACTTCATCTACTTTTTTCTGGAATTCAATAATATTTACTTCCTTGTCCACGAAATCACCCCTGTTTATTTTATTAAGTTCTATTATACTTATAAAGAGAAACTTATGCAAATCAATAAAAAATTAAAAAAACACCGATAATAGTTGACAAGTAAATTATAAGTATGGTAAAATGTAAACTTTACTTATTACTACCTATAAGTTATAATATTAGTATACTATGTTTATTGGAGGGTTGTATTATGTTTAATATTGGTGATAGGGTAGTATATCCAATGCACGGGGCTGGTACAATAGAGGCCATTGAAGAAAAGGAAATCTTAGATGAGAAGCGTAAGTACTATGTTATGAGGATGCCTATTGGAGATATGAAGGTTATGATTCCAGTAGACAATGTAGGTGAAATAGGTATTAGAGAAGTGATTAATGATGATGATTTACAAGAGGTTATGACAATCCTACATGGTGAAAAAACAAAAATGCCACAAAACTGGAATAGGCGCTATAGAAAAAATATGGAAAGAATAAAATCTGGTGATATTTTTGAAATAGCGGCTGTAGTTAGGAATCTTATGATGAGAGATGATGAGAAGAGTCTTTCAACAGGGGAAAGAAAAATGCTAAGTAACGCAAGACAGATGCTAGTTAGTGAGCTGGTTCTTGTTAGTGCAAAAACACAAGAAGAGATTGAAGATATTATAGATAAGGCCATTAGAAATGTAGACTAGGCTTTATCTTGGGGGTGTATTTATGATAGACAAAATTTTGCGCTTTATCTTAAGTGCAGCAGGACTGATCCTCGGTTATGTTTTGGTTTCTCTGGTGGATGATTCAAAACTTATAAATTTACCAGATGGAAAAATTCTTACAGTGGTTATTTATTTGGGTGTATCTTTTATTTTTGGAATTATACTTTTTATACTAGCACCTAAGATCATTAAGGCTATTAAAAAACTAGTCCAAAAACTAGAGTTAGAGCTTCAAAAAATACCTATGACTCAGGTAGTAATAGGAACCCTGGGATTAATAGTAGGTCTTTTAATAGCCTATTTAGCAAGCCAGCCTTTTTATAAGATAGAGATGCCTTTCTTAGGAGTAATAATTTCAGTACTTATTTATATAGTGCTTGGTTATCTAGGTATGAAGTTTCCAGTAACCAAGTCAGAGGAAATAATGAAGGCTATATCAAGCTTAAAGAAAGAGACAAAGGACAAGGACCAAAAGAAAAATAAGGGAAGCATATATCCTAAGGTATTGGATACATCAGTTATTATCGATGGAAGAATTGCAGATATTTGCAAGACTGGATTTATAGAAGGTCCTCTAGTAATACCAGAGTTTGTTTTAGGAGAGCTACAAAGTATAGCTGATTCATCAGATGGCCTAAAGAGAAACAGGGGTAGAAGAGGTCTTGATATCTTAAACAAGATTCAAAAGGAGTTGGACATAGAAGTTATAATTCACGAAGAAAAATTTCCAGACGTACCAGAAGTAGATACAAAGCTTTTAAAGCTAACCCAGCTATTAGAGGGTAGGATTATTACAAATGACTATAATCTTAATAAGGTAGCAGAGGTTCAAGGTATAGAAGTTCTTAATATAAATGATTTGGCCAATGCAGTAAAGCCAGTAGTTTTACCTGGTGAGGAAATGGAGGTTCAAATCATAAAAAGTGGTAAGGAGGCAGGTCAGGGACTAGCCTACTTAGATGATGGAACTATGATAGTTGTAGAAAGTGGTAGGGCATATATTGGAAATACCATAGGTGTTTTGGTAACCAGTGTTCTTCAAACTTCAGCAGGCAGAATGATATTTGCAAAACCAAATATAAATTAGAAAAAGGTAGGCCTTGGCCTACCTTTTTATATTTGTGCTATAATACTAACGAGGTGAGAGGATGTATAGGGAGAGATTTGTTTCTGTAGTAATAGCAGCTGCCGGTCTTAGCAGCAGGATGAAGACTAGGATCAACAAGCAGTTTTTAGATATAAATAATAAGCCAGTTCTGGCCCATACCATAGGGGCCTTTAATTCTTGTGACCTGGTAGATGAAATAATACTGGTATGCCAGGAGTTAGAAATAGAAAATTGCAGTAAGAATATAGTAGCTAGATATGGCTATGACAAGGTTAAAAAAATTATAGCTGGAGGGCCTAGTCGTGAGGCCTCGGTTTATAGGGGCTTAAAAGCTCTTGATCCAAAAGCTGACATAGTTCTATCTCATGATGGGGCCAGACCCTTTATAAGTGAGGAAAAGATAGTAGACTCTATTTTAGGAGTTGTGGATTACAGGGCCTGTGTTTTAGGGGTTCCTGTAAAAGATACTATAAAGGTAGTGGAGAAGGGCCAGGTCTACAATACACCTAATCGAGATTTGTTGTGGGCCATACAAACCCCCCAGTCCTTTGAAAAGGATATTATATTAAGGGCCTATGAAAATGCTTTTAGGGAAGGATTTCAAGGGACAGATGACAGTTTCTTGGTTGAATCTATGGGCATAGCTGTAAAGGTTTTAATGGGGGACTACAACAATATAAAGATTACAACTATAGAGGATATGCTTTTGGCAGATAATATAGCCAATAGGAGAGATAGGTTTGAGGATTTAAAGGATAGGGAGGGAGTTTAGAATGAGAGTAGGTTTAGGTTATGATGTACATAATTTAGTGGAGGATAGGGATTTTATTATAGGGGGAGTAAAGATCAAGCATGAGCTAGGTCTTATGGGCCATTCAGATGCAGATGTTTTGGTTCATGCTATTATGGATGCTATTTTAGGGGCCCTAGGAAAAAGAGATATAGGCTATCATTTTCCAGATACAGATATGGAGTATAAGGATATTTCCAGCCTTGAATTACTTAGGAGGGTTAAGTTGCTTTTAGACCAGGAGTCCTTTAGGATAGGGAATATTGACTCGGTGGTTATGGCGGAAAGGCCCAAGCTTTCTCCCTATATAGATGAGATGAGACTTAATATAGCCAGGGTTTTGGATCTGGATCCCCAGTTTGTAAATATAAAGGCTACTACTACAGAGAAACTAGGCTTTGTAGGTAGGGAGGAGGGCATAGCTTCAGAGGCTATAGTTCTTTTACTAAAAGATTAGATTTGACAGGGTCTGATTTTTCTAGTACTATTTATTTAATAGAATTGGCTTTGAGGGAGACCAGTAAATATAGGAGGTTTACAGAGAGGCTACCAGAGGTGAAAGGTAGCTAGCTTAAACTATATTGAACCTACTCCTAAGCTTTTAGGTAATGCTAAACGGTGATTACGTTATAATCTTCAAGTGGACCTTTAGGTCTATTAGAGTGGTACCGCGATTTTATCCTTCGTCTCTATTTTTGAGATGGGGGATTTTTTTATTGTAGAAGGAGGAATAGTATATGAAAATGTCAAAAATGTATATGCCAACCCTTAGGGAAGTACCAGCAGAAGCTGAAATAGCCAGCCACAAGCTGCTATTAAGATCAGGTATGATAAGACGTCTGGTTTCAGGAGTTTACTCCTACCTACCTTTAGGATATAGGGTAATCAAAAAGGTTGAGGGAGTTGTTAGGGAGGAAATGGATAGGGCAGGTTCCCAGGAAGTTTTAATGTCAGCTGTCCAACCTAAGGAAATTTGGGAGGCTACTGGAAGATGGGAGGACTTTGGTCCAGAAATGTTTAAGTTAAAAGACAGACATGATAGGGACTTTTGCTTGGGACCAACCCATGAAGAGTACTTGTCAGGACTTTTAAAGGACGAGGTAAACTCCTATAAGCAGCTGCCTATGAACTTCTATCAGATCCAGACCAAGTATAGGGATGAGAAGAGACCTAGATTTGGCTTGATTCGTTCAAGGGAGTTTATAATGAAGGATGCCTATAGCTTTGACCTAGATCAAGAGGGCATGGCAGTATCCTATCAGGAAATGTGGGACGCCTACGACGCTATATTTTCTAGATTAAACTTAAAGTACAAGGTGGTAGCAGGAGACTCAGGAGCTATGGGAGGAAATGAATCCCATGAGTTTATGGCTATGGCAGAAACAGGAGAATCACTGGTAGCCTATTGTGATAGTTGTGACTATGCAGCTACAGACGAAAAGGCCAGCATAGACTACAAGATAGAGGAGTCTGGTGAGGAGATCCTAGCTATGGAGAAGGTTCATACTCCTGGGGCAAAAACAATAGATGAGGTTTCAGACATGCTTGGTCTAAGTAAGAATAAGTTTGCCAAGGCTGTTCTTTACCGTGGAGGAGAGGAAATTGTTCTTGCTATAGTTCCAGGAGATAGGGAGTTAAATGAAATAAAACTTATAAACTATTTGGGAATAGGGGAACATGAAATAGAGATGGCTGACGAGGAAGATATTAAGGCTATAGGATCTTCCAAGGGCTTTACTGGACCTCTTGGCTTAAATGAAAATGTTAGGGTTCTTATAGACAGCAGAATGACTAAGATCAAGAACTTTGTAGTAGGTGGAAATGAAGAGGACTACCATATAAAAAATGTAAACTATGGCAGGGACTTTGAGGCTGAAATAGTTGATGACTTACTGCTTGTAAAGCTTGGGGACAAGTGTCCTAAGTGTGGAGCTGAATTAAAGTTAGATAGGGGTATTGAAGTTGGTAATATATTCCAATTAGGTACTAAGTATTCTGATGGACTAGATGTTAAATATCTAGATGAGAATGGAAAGGCTAAGCCTATCTACATGGGATCTTATGGAGTTGGAGTTTCAAGAACTGTGGCTGCCATAGTTGAACAGTATAATGATGAAAATGGTATTATCTGGCCTTTAGTAGTAGCTCCTTATGAAGTAGTGGTTACTGTTGTAAATACTAAGGATGAGGATCAGATGGGACTGGGAGAAAAAATCTATGATGACCTTAGATCCAAGGGATATGATGTTTTAATTGATGATAGGAAGGCTAGGCCGGGAGTTAAGTTTAATGATAGAGATCTAATAGGAATACCTATTAGGGTAACTGTTGGTAGAGGGGCTAAGGATGGTCTTGTAGAGTATTCTACTAGGGCTGAAATGGAAAATAAGGACATAAGAGTAGAGGAGATCTTGGCCCATATTGAAGAGGAGTTTGAAAGACAGGGACTTTAATTGTAACTATAATGAAACTTGTATTATATAAATCTATAAGTTATCCTATCCTTAATAGTGGAAAGACTATAAGGAGGAGAAAATATGAAAAAATTAAGAAGGCTTGTTATAGCTCTGTTGCTTTTGACAATGACTATGCCAACCTTGGTAATGGCCGACAGTGCAGAGGATGATAGGATTGTAGTTTTGGGAAAAAATCTTAATGATGGTCAGAGAAAGGAAATGCTAAAGCAGTTTAATATAAGTGGAGATCTTAAGGTTATAGAGGTTACTAACCAGGAGGAGAGAAAGTATCTTGGTAAGTATATAGATGAGAAACACCTGGGCACCCGTGCTATTTCTTCAGCCTATGTAGAAAGGTTGAAGGAAGGAGAGGGACTAGAGGTAGAGGTAAATAATATAACTTGGGTAACTGAAGATATGTATAGGAATGCTCTTTTAACTGCAGGTGTTAAGGATGCTAGAGTTAAGATTTCAAGTCCTGTTAAGGTTTCAGGAACAGCTGCCCTAACTGGTATTATAAAGGCCTTTGAGGAGGTTTCAGGTACGGTTATATCTGAAGTCAGCAAGGATGCAGCCAGTGAGGAGATAGTTACTACAGCAACTCTTGGTAACCAGATAGGTAAGGAAGAGGCGGAAGATCTTATTAGCTCTGTTAAAATGTATATCGTAGAAAATGACATTAAGAACAAGGGCTCTATAAAGGAAGTTGTAAATGATATGAGTAATGAGTTAAACATAAAGTTAACTCCTGAACAAGAGGCCCAGGTAGTTGACCTTATGAAGAAGATTTCCAGCCTTGATATAAATGTAGATAGCATAAAGACTCAGATAGGTGATATTGCCAAGAAGCTTGAGAATATTACAAGTCAAAATGAAGAAGTTAAGGGAATTTTACAGAAGATTTTAGATGCCATAACAAATTTTTTCAATAGAATATTTGGCTAGGTCTTAAGTTTACAGAACTTAGGACCTGTTATATAATAGGGGTAAGAAATTTGAGAGGAGACGGTGGTTTTGAAAGAAGTGAGACTAAGATTTGCTCCAAGTCCAACAGGTTACTTACACATAGGTGGACTTAGAACAGCACTTTATAACTATTTATTTGCAAAAAAACACAATGGTAAGTTCATTTTAAGAATAGAGGATACAGACAGAACTAGATTTGTAGAGGGAGCTATAGAAAACCTTCTTGAATCCTTAGAATGGTCAGGAATAAGTCCAGATGAGGGAGTTTGTCTTGAGGATGGTAAGATAGTTCAAAAAGGTGATTGTGGTTCATATATTCAATCTGAGAGACTGGATATCTATAAGAAATATGTTGATCAGCTAGTAGAAGAAGGCCATGCCTACTACTGCTTCTGTAGTAAGGATAGGCTTGACAAGGTTCGTGAGGAACAGAAGATCAAGGGCTTAATGCCTAAGTATGATGGGCTTTGCAGATCTCTTTCAAAGGAAGAAATTGAAGAGAAGATAGCCAAGGGGGAAGAATATGTTATTAGGTTAAAGCTTCCTCACAATACAGACATTTCCTTCCATGATATGGCTAGGGGAAATATAACTATAAACACTAAGGATATAGATGACCAGGTTTTACTTAAGTCAGATGGATTCCCAACTTATCACATGGCAGTAGTAGTTGATGACCATCTAATGGGAATAACCCATATAGTTAGAGGGGAAGAGTGGCTTTCATCTACTCCAAAACATGTCTATCTATATGATGTTTTTGGCTGGGACAAGCCAGAATATGTTCATCTTCCAACAGTTTTAAACAAGGAAAGAAAGAAATTAAGTAAGAGACATGGAGATGTTTCTGTAGGAGACTTTAAGTCCAAAGGCTACCTGCCAGAAGGCCTGGTAAACTACTTGGCACTAGTAGGTTGGACACCAGAGTCCAACCAGGAAATCTTCTCTATGGATCAACTTATAGAGGAGTTTAGCTTTGAAAGAGTATCAAGTACAGGCGGTATATTTGACCCAGATAAGCTGGACTGGGTTAATGCCCACCACATAAAGGACTATGATCTAGATAGGCTAACAGAGCTTACTATTCCCTACCTAAAGGAAGCTGGTCTTATAGACGACAAGCTGGTAGAGGAAAGATATGACTGGATAAAAACTATAGTTGAAACCTTAAAAGAGGGAACAGCCAAGCTATCAGATTTCCCAGCTAAGGCAGAAATCTTCTTTAAGGAGGAAGTAGAACCTGAGGATGACCAGGCCCTGGAAATGTTAAAGGGAGACCAGCTTCCAGCCCTAATAGAAGCTTTCAGAGCAGAGTTAGCAGCTGTAGAAGAGGTTGACCAAGACTTTTCAACTAGCGTTATGAAGAGAATACAAAAAGCTACAGGTATAAAGGGTAAAAATCTTTTTATGCCTACTAGAATTTTACTTTCAGGAGAATGTCATGGTCCTGAATTAACCAGTATAATCTATATCTTAGGCAAGGATAAGATCCTTGGAAGATTGGATCATATGGAGAAAAATTATATAGGATAGTTTAGAAGGAAGAGTAGGATTCATAGACCTTACAGAGAGGGGGCCAGGGCTGAGAAGCTCCTAGGGAAACTAGAATTTGAATGCACCTTTAGTTATATTAGCTGAAAAAAGTAGGCTGGTACGGTTGTCACCGTTATATGATTTTAAAGATAAGCCGAAAGGTTTAAATAGAGTGGAACCGCGAAGATCGCCTCTAAGTATTATTAGAGGCGGTCTTTTTTTATTTTATAAGGAGGGATAAGATGAGGTTATATAATACATTAACTAGGAAAAAAGAAGATTTTAAGCCTATAGAAGAGGGCAGGGTAAAGATGTATGTATGTGGTCCTACAGTTTATGACTATATCCACATAGGTAATGCTAGGCCCATGGTAGTTTTTGACACCCTTAGAAGGTACTTTATCTACAAGGGCTATGACATAGACTTTGTAGTAAACTTTACAGACATAGATGACAAGATTATAAATCGTGCCAATGAAAGAGGTATAAGCACAAGAGAGCTTTCAGATCAATATATAAGGGCTTTTAAGGAAGATGCAGAGGCTTTAAACATATATGAGGAGCATACTACTCATCCTAGGGCTACAGAGTTTATAGGGCCTATGGTAAGTTTTATAGAAAGTTTGATGAAAAAAGGTGCAGCCTACGAGGTAAATGGCAATGTTTACTTTAACATAGACAAGGCTGAGGACTATGGAAAGCTATCAAAGAAAAGCATAGATGACCTAAGGTCAGGTGCCAGGGTAGATATTAATACAGAAAAGAAAAATCCTATGGACTTTGTTCTTTGGAAGGCTTCTAAGCCTAATGAACCCTTTTGGGAAAGTCCTTGGGGAAAGGGTAGACCAGGCTGGCATATAGAGTGTTCTGTAATGAGCAAGGAGCTTTTAGGAGACACTATAGATATTCACGCAGGAGGGGAGGACCTACAATTTCCCCACCATGAAAATGAGATTGCCCAGTCAGAAACAGCTTCAGGCAAGACCTTTGCCAACTACTGGCTGCACAATGGAATGCTAACCATAGACAATCAGAAAATGAGCAAGTCTTTGGGAAACTTCTTTACAGTTAGGGAGATAGGTCAGGACTTTGACTTGGAAGTTCTTAGGTTTTTCCTTCTATCAGCCCACTACAGACATCAGATAAACTTCAGTCGTGAGATTATGGAGCAGACAGAAAATGGTCTTGAAAGGCTTTACAATGGTAAGTCCAACCTGGAGTTTCTAATGGAGGGGGCTAAGGATGGTCCTATGGATCAGGTTGTAAAATCAGATTTGGATAGCTTTAAGCTAGGCTTTATGGAGGCTATGGATGATGATATAAATACGGCGGATGCTATTTCAGTTTTATTTGATCTGGTAAGGTATAGTAATGCTAACTTTGATGCTGAAACAAGTAGATCTGTCCTAGAGTATAGCCATGAATTGCTGGTGGATCTGGCCCATGTTCTTGGTCTTTTATACAGGAAGGAAGAGGTTTTAGACCAGGATATAGAGGATCTTATAGAAGAGAGACAAAAGGCTAGAAAGGACAAGGATTTTACTAGGGCTGACAAGATAAGGGACCAGCTTTTAGATATGGGGATAGTTTTGGAAGATACAAAAGATGGTGTGAAATGGAAGAGAGCTTAGATATGGAAAATACTAGTGAATTTAGAAGGTTAAATACCCTTTTAAGTCAAAGGGATATAAGGGCTATGGCTCCTTTAGAGCTGGCCTATATTGGAGATGCTGTTTATGAGCTTTGCGTTAGGACCTATATTATAGATGGTAGGCACAAGGTCAATGCCCTTCACAATAGGGCAGTGGAATTTGTTAGTGCCAGGTCCCAGGCTAGAATAGTTCATGAATTAGATGACTTTTTTACAGAGGAGGAGAAGGGGATTATAAAAAGAGGAAGAAATGCCAAGTCCCACTCTACTCCTAAGAATGTAGATTTTATAGACTATAAATATTCTACAGGCTTTGAGGCCCTGGTAGGATATCTATACCTAATGGGTAGAGATGAAAGAATTAGGGAGCTTTTTTTAGAGATTTTAAAACTTATAGATCAAGGGGTGGTGGATCATGAAGGTTAGGTTGATAAACTACACTAGGGATGGGGAGAGGCTTATAGCCTCAGCAGCCAAGCTTTGCTATTCTCCAGTAGGTGTAGATAATATAGAGGAGGATTTAGACCAGGAAAGTGTGGAAAGTTTTCTTAATATGTTAATGAAGCTAGGCCATATGTCGCCTATAGAGCATGTTAGCTTTACATTTGCTGTAGAGGGGGTTTCAAGATCCCTAAGCCACCAGCTGGTTAGGCATAGGGTGGGAAGCTATTCACAGCAGAGTCAAAGATATGTAAAACTAGATCAGTTTGAATATGTGACTCCCCCTAGTATAGAGGGAAACAAGGCCCTGGAAAGTCAGTATAAAAAGGCTATGGAGGAAATACAAAAAAACTATGATGACCTTACTGCTGGTATAATATATGATAGCTACAGGAAAAATCATAGGGAGACTATTAAGAAGGTACTTGACCTGGACCCAGACTACTGGCAGCTAGGAAGGGAGAAGGAACTTGACAGTCTTTTAGGAGAACTGGACTTTAAAGACCTTTTGGTCCTACTT
Organism: Tissierellales bacterium; assembly: GCA_030152145.1. Classification (GTDB taxonomy): domain Bacteria; phylum Bacillota; class Clostridia; order Tissierellales; family JASKZW01; genus JASLIL01. Next base: position 2,655 of record JASLIL010000105.1, on the reverse strand, counting down.
GAGGGTCTTGAAAAACATGATACTAAGAACTATAGGTCACTGGAGAAAAAGGCCATAGAGGATGCTAGGTATATCTTACCTAATGCCTGTGAGACAAAGTTGGTTTTCACTATGAATGCTAGAAGCTTACTAAACTTTTTTAGTCTTAGAAGCTGCAATAGGGCCCAGTGGGAAATAAGAGACCTGGCTGAAAAAATGATAGGGGAGGTTAGGGCTATCTATCCTACACTTTTCCAAAATGCAGGACCTGCCTGTATTAATGGACCCTGTCCAGAAGGACCTATGACCTGTGGAAAAATCAATGAAGTTAGAGAAAAATATAAAAAATAAAAGGTGAGTGAGATAGAATATGATGGATTCATATATAACTGGTAGAAATCCAGTCTTGGAAGTTTTAAGGTCAGATAGGAAGGTTTTTAGTCTTTTTATCCAGAAGGGTAACCTAAAGGGACCTATAAATGAAATAATAGAGCTTGGAAAGAAGAAGAATATTAATATTAGGTATGTAACCAAGGAAAAGCTTGATAGCATATCTTCAACCAATGCCCACCAGGGAGTGGCCATAGAGGTAGAGGACTATAACTATGCCAGCCTAGATGAAATACTTAGCCTTGTAGAGAAAAGAGAGTCAGGAGGCTTTCTGGTAATCTTAGATGAAATAGAAGATCCCCATAACCTAGGTTCCATAATAAGAACTTGTGAGTGTGCTGGTGTAGATGGTCTTATAATACCTAAACATAGGTCTGCCTCTGTAAACCAGACAGTCTACAAGTCATCAGCAGGAGCTGCAGAGCATATGAAGGTGGCTAAGGTAACAAATATAGCCCAGACTATAGACTACCTAAAGGAAGAGGGCTTTTGGATTTATGGCGCAGATGCCGGTGGAGAGAGCTACTACAGACAGGATCTAACAGGCAAGGTTTGTCTTGTTATTGGGAATGAAGGTAAGGGCATGACTAGACTTGTAAAAGAAAAGTGTGATTTAATCTTAAGTATTCCTATGAAAGGAAAGGTATCATCTTTAAATGCATCTAATGCAGCATCTATTTTAGTTTATGAGGTAGTAAGGCAGAATCATGAGAAGAAATAGGGAATACCTTTTCGTAGACGGATATAACATAATAAATGCCTGGGATAGACTTAAGAATTTAAGCAAGGTGGATTTACAATTGTCTAGGGATCAATTAATAGAGATAATGTCAGAATATCAAAGTTATTCGGGGATTAATGTAATAGTTGTGTTTGACGCCCATATGGTTAAGGGTAATAGTGGTATGAGGGAGACTATAAAGGGAGTTGAAGTAGTCTACACCAAGGAAAGTGAAACAGCAGACCAGTTTATAGAAAGAAGGCTGGATGATATAGGTAGAGAGGAAAGAGTTACAGTTGCCACCTCAGACTGGATGGAACAGCAGATAGTTCTAGGCAGAGGTGGTACAAGAATATCTGCCAGGGAGCTGGAGATCCTAGTGGATAGGGATTTAAATAAGCTAAAGCGTAAGACCAGTGTAGATAACAGCAAGAACAACCTTCTTATGGGAAGGTTGGATGAGGAGACCATAAAAAAGTTAAATAACTGGGGTAAGGAAGAGTAAACTTGACTTAAGACCATCTATTAATTATAATTTATATAATTAAAGGTATATTCTTTAAAGCTTCTGGAGGGGGACATATGGAGGGCTACATTACTGACTTAGACTATTCTAATTTAGATGATGAATATCTTGTAGCTAGAGCAAAAGAAGGGGATAGGTTAGCTGAGGAGTTTATCATTAAAAGATATAAGAATTTGGTTTCAATTAAATCCACACCCTATTACTTAAAGGGGGCGGATGATGATGATGTAAAGCAGGAAGGCATGATAGGCCTTTGTAAGGCTATAAGGGATTTTGATCCAGAAAAATCTGGATCTTTTAGAAACTTTGCTAACTTATGTATAACCAGGCAGATAATATCAGCTGTAAAAGCCTATACAAGACAGAAACATGGACCCTTGAATTCCTATGTCTCTTTAAACAAACCATTTTATAGTGATGAGTTTTCTGATTGCAAGACCCTGGTGGATTCATTGGTGTCTCTTGATGTAAAAAATCCAGAGGAGCTTATTATAGTAAATGAAGAATATTATCTTATAAAAAAATCTCTGTCTGATACCTTAAGTGAATTAGAGCTTGAGGTACTTCATCTATACCTAGACGGTAATAGTTATGTTGAGATAGGGGAGAAGTTAAATAAGCATGCTAAAAGCATAGACAATGCCCTGCAAAGAGTAAAAAAGAAAATGGAGAAGCATAGGAGTATCTTAGACTAGTAAATTACTATTGACAATAAATTTTGTAAATAGTAGAATATGTTACAGTAGAATAAATGCCCTCATAGCTCAGTAGGTAGAGCGCTTGCATGGTAAGCAAGAGGTCACCGGTTCAATTCCGGTTGTGGGCTCCATATAAGCTTTTAAATACTTAATTTAAGAAAACAAACTTTGCTAGGCTATCATTATGGCTAGGGTTATTATAAGGAGGATTAGACATGGGTAAGGAAAAATTTGAAAGAAGTAAACCGCACGTTAACATAGGAACAATAGGCCACGTTGACCACGGTAAAACAACAACAACAGCAGCTATCTCTATTGTACTAAACAATAGATTAGGTGGA
>JASLIL010000084.1 GCA_030152145.1 Tissierellales bacterium | reverse complement strand
TCCCTTTTTAACTGCAGATTCAAGTCTAGTTATTTCATCCTCTATATTATCCACAGTTTCCTTTCTGATATCATACTTTGGCTCCTTGTAGATAAAGGCCTTGGCCAAAGCTATACCAGAAGAAGTTGGTATACCCTTCATACTATTCCTCCTTACTCACCAAAGTTAGCCTCTATTAAGGCTAGTAATGCCTCTAGTGCCTCATTTTCATCACTGCCACTAGCTTCAATAGTAATCCTATCTCCCTTTCCTGCTCCCATACTTAAAATACCCATTATACTCTTACCATTGTACTCCTTACCATCCTTGACTACCTTAATCTCTGAATCAAAGGCTGAAGCTTCCTTTACAAATAAGCTTGCTGGTCTAGCATGTAATCCTGTTGCATTTTTTAATTCAATTTCTTTTCTTATCATCTTTATACCTCCATAGATTTAATATTTATATTCTCATTTCAATCAAATAACTTATCTATATTTATAGATACCCAATTAAAATTTTTAATACCTAAACTAAAGTTTCATAGAGAGCAGGCAAAGGTTTGCAAAAAAAATAGAGCCTCTTGGGCTCTATTTTAATACTCTACAAATAGTTCTTTCTTAGCATTACAGATAGGACAATGTGTTTCCTCGCCTGTTAAAGTTATAAATCCACAAACAGGACAAAGTGAAACTTCCTTAGCTTCTAGATCCTTTCCTCCATCTACAGCTTCCTTAGCTTCTGTAAATAGTTTTGCGTGAATTTTCTCTGCTTCAATTGCAAATCTCATAGCTGATATTGCTTTCTTTTCTCCTTGCATTTCTGCTACTTCTATGTATGCAGGATACATTTGTTCAAATTCAAATGTTTCTCCGTTGATTGCACCTTGTAGATTGTCTGAAGTTGATCCTAATCCAAATCCCCCACCTGAAGTTACTGGGAAATCACCAGCCTCTTCCTTTAAGGCCTTAAAGTGTAATGTAGCATGAACTTGCTCTGCGTCTGAAGTCGCCATGAAAAGTCTCTTTACTGTTGGGAAGCCTTCTTGCTCTGCTTTTTCTCCCCAAATTCTGTATCTCATATGAGCTTGACTCTCTCCACCAAATGCTGATCTTAAATTTTCTGCTGTCATTGCATTCATCATATTAAATAACCTCCCCTTATGATTATAAGTAACTCACATTATATTATATCTATAATGCAGCTATAAGTCTAGTCTTACTATAAAAAGAGTGGACCCTAAAGTCCACTCCTATAGATCCTATTCTTCGTCCATTACTGGAAGTGTTCTTAAAGCCATCTTACTATCAAGCATATAAAGTCCTTGGTAACTGCCATCCATTCTATTTAATTTAGTTAAAATTGATTCCATAGTAGCTTCTTCCTCAATTTGTTCCTGAACAAACCAATCTAAGAATCCTATAACAGCATGATTGTTTTCCTTCTTTGCAGTATCCATTATATCGTTGATTCTTTTTGTAACTTCTTTTTCATGATTTAAGGCTTCTTCAAAAGCATCTTTTATTGAATCAAAGTCATTTTCTGGCTTAGATATTTCATCAAATTTAACTCTTCCACCAACTTCGTTGATAAAGTTGTAGAACTTCATTCCGTGCATATATTCTTCCTGTCCTTGAATTAAGAAAAAATGTGCAAATCCGTCAAAGTCTTCACTGGAAGCATAGCCTGCCATTGCCATATAGTAATAACCTGATAAAAACTCGAAATTCATTTGTTCATTTAATTCTTTTAATAATTTTTCTGATACCATTTTATACCTCCTAAGATTTTTTCTCAATTAACCCATACTATATATACCCATATATTATAATTTAATCAAATATTTTTATATTAAGCTACTATATTTCAAAGCTTAAAACTTCTATCCTTTTTTATGAGTCTAGTGCCTCAGTTTCTTTTATTATATAATTAGCTTGAGGTGATTAGATGACTAGACATAACTTTATTTTTAAAAATTTAGATCAGACCACTATAGATAATTTAATCAGTAAAAACTATTCTAGAAAAAAATCTTATAGGTCAAGGGAGATTATTGCTTTGGAGGGAGATCCTCTTAAGGGTCTAGGAATAATCTTAACTGGCAAAATAGAAGTAGCCAAGGTATTTCCATCTGGTAGAAAGCTTGTGCTTTCAAACTTTGGAGCTGGTAATATTTTTGGTGAAAGTATGGTCTTTAAAGATGAAGCCTACTACCCTTCAACTATAGAGGCCTTGGAAGACAGTCAAATTCTCTTTATAGCCAAGGAGAATCTTTTTGACTTTTTAAGGTCTGATGATAATTTGATGAAAAACTATCTAAATCTACTGTCTTCTAGGATTCTTATGTTAAATGATAAATTAGATATATTAACTCAGGACAGTATAAGAAGAAAGATTGTTTCTTTTTTAATTAAAGAGTCCCATAAAACTAGGTCTAACCATATAAGGTTTGAATATAATAGAAATAAAATGTCAGAGATACTAAATATCCCTAGACCCTCTCTATCAAGAGAGTTAAATAGGATGGCTGATGATACACTTATATATATCAAAGGACAAGATATCGTTATTTTAGATGAGGACTTACTTTTCGAAGAACTATACTAATATAGTATCTATTTATAGATTTTATGGAATATATTTCCTTATTCATATTGTTTATTGTAAATATTTTCACTTATTTAATATAATGTAGATATAGTATTTATTAATATTTTAAGGAGGTATTACAATGAATAAAGGTAAACGTAATATGTTTATCTATGGAGGCATTATAGGTCTTATTGGTGCTATCCTAATGAAATTTGGAAACCCTGGAAATATGGGTATCTGTGTAGCTTGTTTCTATAGAGACATAGCTGGTGCATTAGGATTACATAGGGCTGAAGTTGTTCAGTATATAAGACCAGAAATTATTGGATTTATTTTAGGTGCTTTTATAATGTCCATGATAAGCAAAGATTTCAAATCAAGAGGTGGATCAAGTCCACTAATAAGATTCTTCTTAGGTTTCTTCCTAGTTATAGGAGCTTTAATCTTCCTAGGATGTCCTTTAAGAATGATCTTAAGACTTTCAGCAGGTGACTTAAACGCTATTACAGGTTTAGTAGGTTATCTAGTAGGTATCTATATTGGTATTTACTTCTTAAGAAAAGGCTATACACTTGGCAGAAACAAGGAACAACCAATGTTCTCCGCTTATATTATGCCACTAGTTGCTGTTGCTCTTTTCATCCTACTGCTTGTTAAACCTGACTTTATATTCTTTAGTCAAGAAGGACCAGGATCAATGCATGCTCCGGTAGTTATGGCTCTTATTGCTGGCCTAATAGTTGGTGCAGTTTTACAAAAATCAAGAATCTGTACTGCTGGTGCCTTTAGAGATGTTTTTCTAATCAAGGATACTTACTACTTATGGGGTTTAATAGGTATATTTGCTATTAACTTAATTGCCAACTTAGTATTGAATATGGATAAAATTCACATTGGATTTATGGAACAACCTGTAGCTCACAATGTACATCTTTGGAACTTCCTAGGAATGGTACTTACAGGTATATGTTCTGCCTTACTTGGTGGATGCCCAGTAAGACAAACAATTTTAGCTGGTGAAGGTGATGCTGATGCTGCTATTACAGTTCTTGGTATAACTGTTGGTGCTGCTTTTGCTCATAACTTTGGTTTAGCTTCAAGTCCAAAGGGAGTTACAGCTAATGGTAAAATTGCTACTATTATAGGTTTAATATTTGTAATAGCTCTTGCAATATCTGTTACAAAAGAATCTAAGAAAGCATAAGGAGGGACAATATGGATACTATAGATGTAAGAGGTAGATCATGTCCAGAGCCTGTTATAATGACTAAAAATGCTTTAGATAAAAACCCTAGTGGAGTTAAAGTTTTAGCCGATGCACAGGTATCTGTTGAAAATATTAAGAGACTTGTTACCAATAAAGGTTATAATATAGTTATAGAAGAAAACAAGGGAGAGTACACTCTTAATATTAAGAAATAGGTGAAATTATGAAGTCAGATTATTGTGTAGTAACATTCCATATTACCCAGCATGCCCTAGCCTTTGAAAAGAAGATAGAAAAAATTGGGGTTAGTGCCAAGCTTATGCCTGTTCCAAGACAGGTTAGTTCTAGCTGTGGTACAGCTGCTAAGATTCCATGTGAAAAAAGGGAAGAGATTCTAGATTTTTGCAGGGAAAACAATATGGAAATTGAAGGTTTCTTTGAAATAGAACATAAGGAAAAGAATTCATGGTTTAAAAAATAAGTAAAAC
>JASLIL010000082.1 GCA_030152145.1 Tissierellales bacterium | reverse complement strand
GCACTGTTGGCTTTTCTTACATAAATCTTTTTCCTTACTCTTGTCTTTAGTCATATTCCAATACCTCCCTTAATAGACTATTACCCTAAAAGTTAATCTATGTTACAATAATATAAAAAAATTAATAGTTTAAGGAGGAATTATAGTGAAAGATAATCTAATAAGGGACATGGATTTTATAATTGAAATAGATAAGCTTAAGAATATTTTTAGGCAGACATCTCTTATGGGGAAGCTAAGGAGGGAAAATGATGCAGAGCACTCCTGGCATCTAGCGACTATGGCCCTGGTACTTCATAGATATGGGGACAGGAAATTGGATCTGGAAAAGACCATGAAGATTCTTTTAGTCCATGACCTAGTAGAAATATATGCTGGAGATACCTTCTGCTATGACAAGGAAGGCTATAAGGATAAGGGGGAAAGGGAGCTTAGAGCAGCAAATAAACTTTTTTCCCTGGCTTCTCCTGAGGTCAAAGATGAACTTTGGGATCTTTGGAGGGAGTTTGAAGAAGGAAAAAGCAGAGAGTCGAGATTTGCCAATGGCCTAGACAGGCTCCAGCCTATTTTAAGCAACTATTATTCAGAAGGAGGCACCTGGGTTGAATACGGCATAAAAAAAGACCAGGTCCTGAAAAGAATGGAAGCTCTCTCCCTGGCATCTGAAGAACTTTATGACTATGGAATGTCCTTAGTAGAATCAGCTGTAGATAAGAGCTATATAAAAAACTAGAAGTCCATGTGGACTTCTAGAAAGATCTTATTTTTAGATTTTTCAAACTCATATCTAAGGAGCTGTAACTATGGGTTAGGGCTCCTATAGATAGATAGTCTATATTTAAACCTCTATAATTATGTATATTTTCGAGATTTATATTACCTGAAACTTCTATTAGAGCCTGTTTATTTATAAGATCACAGGCCTTTTTGATTTCATCTATAGACATATTATCAAGCATTATTATCTCCACCTGGGCTTCCAGAGCCTCATCTAGCTCATCGAAGCTTTCAACCTCAACCTCTATAGGCTTGTATTTTACAGGAGAGTTCCTAATTAAATTTACAGCCTTTTTTATATTACCAGCTGCATCAATATGATTATCTTTTATTAGAACCCCATCTGATAGGTTAAAGCGATGGTTAAAGCCACCACCACAGGTTACGGCATATTTTTCAAGGCTTCTCAAGCCTGGTGTGGTTTTCCTAGTATCTAAGATTTTTATTTCAGGGTCATCTAGCCTGTCCACATGGACTTTTACCAAAGAAGCTATACCACTCATACGTTGAAGAAGGTTTAAGGCCAATCTTTCACCCATTAGTATATTTTTAGTAGAACCCTTAAGTCTGGCAATAAAATCCCCCTTTTCAACTAGGTCAGCATCCTTATAGTAAAAATCCATATTTACCTCACCTAGGATCTGAAAGACCCTTTGAAATATTTCTAGTCCAGCTAGAATACCAGTCTCCTTAGCTATTAAATCAACCTGGCAAAGAGAATTCCTATCCACTATATATTCCGTTGTAATATCTAGGTGGTTAATATCCTCTTTTAAAGCTTCTGTAATAAATTCATCAAATTTAAAATTCATAAAATCCTCCTATACTAGTTCAAACATTAAATTTAGAGGTTTTTTAGCTTTTTCTATAATTTCTTCATCAATCAGAATTTCCCCAGATTCATTTTTTAGGCTGTAGTAAAGGTCCTCTAGGCTAATTTCCTTCATGGCCTGGCAGCGAGTATTTAAATTATAGAAAACCTTGTCCTCTGTGGCATTTTCAAGTTCATAGAGTATGCCCTCTTCAGTCAGTATTAAAAAATTCTTTGACTTAGAGTTTTTAGCATAGTCTATTATTTGACCTGTACTCCCTATAAAGTCAGCAAGATCCCTTACTTCTTCATTACACTCAGGATGGGCTAGAACCTCTATATCTTCCTTAAAAGCTTCTAGAAAATCTAGAACCTTATCCCTCCTTATATCCTCATGAACAGGACAAAAACCCTGCCAAAGCTCTATGTTTTTATGGGAATCTTTGGCTATGTAGCCACCAAGATTTTTATCAGGAACAAAGATAATCTCCTGGTGGGGATATGCTTCAAGGAGTTTTTTTGCATTTGAAGAGGTACAGCAAAGGTCTGAAACAGTCTTTACCTCTGTAGAAGAATTTACATAAGATACAACCTTAGCCTCCTTATTTTTGGCCTTGGCCCTTTCTATATCTTCCAGACTGGCCATTGCCACCATAGGGCAAAGAGCCCTTTTATTTGGGTGTAAAACCTTTTTATCCTTGGCCAATATTTTTGCAGACTCGGCCATAAACCTAACACCGCAAAAAGCAATTAGGTCCTCATCAAGATCCTTGGCAATCTTACTAAGGTAGAGGGAATCCCCTACATAATCAGCTACTTCTTGTATCTCAGGATATGTATAGTAATGGGCTAGTATAACGGCATTCTTTTCCTCCTTTAGGGCCCTTATTCTATCAATAGTTGTCAAAACAATCACTTCCTTTCTAATCTAAATGTAGTATAACAATAGTATATACAAGTGTCAAGACAGATAAATATTTATCAAGTTAGGTCTAAAATATGTTAAAATATTTCTAAAAGGAGGTTCTATATGATAAAAAAATTATTTAATATATTTTCGAAAGCCATACCTACAATTATAGGTATGTTTCTAGGGTTTTTTGTTGGAAAAACAATAGGTAGTTACATAGAAAGATTTGATAGTATGGCCAGCTTTATTTTAATAGGGTTTATTAGTTTGATCCTGGCCTTTATATTTCAAATCTTATTACATGAATTAGGCCACTTATTTTTTGGTTCCTTAACAGGCTATAGCTTTGTATCCTTTAGATTGGGAAACTTTATCCTAGTTAAGGATGCTGAGGGTCTTAGTTTAAGGAGATATGTTTTACCAGGAACACTGGGACAGTGTTTATTGGCTCCTCCAGAGCTTGGTAAGGACTATAACTTTCCCTTTGTTCTTTACAACCTAGGGGGAGGAATATTTAATCTCTTCTTTTCATTCTTTGGAATTCTACTTTTAGGGACTAGACAATTTTCTCCAGGACTGGAAATGTTTTTATCAATTTTTATAAGCCTAGGTATATTCCTAGCTTTGACAAATCTAATACCCCTAAAATCAGGAGATTTAGGTAATGATGGCTACAATATAATAGAGCTTATGAAAAATAAGTATGGCCGTTATGGTTTTTGGTTGCAACTCTATATAAATAGGGAAATAAGTAGGGGCAAAAGGTTGGGTCAGGTAGAAAGAAAGCTTTTCAAGCTACCAAAGGATCTGGACTTTAATGATATATTCTCCAGCAGCATTGTTTTAATGGAGGCTGAGTATTATATGGACCTGGGACAGCTTAAAAAAGCAGAGGATATTTACCTAAGAATAGAAAGAGAAAACTACAAGCTAGTAGGTGTCCATGAGAATCAGCTTAGACTAGGTCTTGGTAAGATCTACCTTGAAAGAGAGGATAGGCTAGGCCTTGAAAAGCTTATGGCCGATGACTTTAAGAAATATTTAAAGGCTACAGAAAAGTATATGTTAGATACTATAGGATTTCTTTATGGATATGAACTTCTCTTTGAAAAAGATTCAGAGGCTGCAAGGGTTTATGAGAATAGATTGAGGAAGATGGAGACTACTTATCCATATAGGGGCCTTATAGAAGCTGAACTTCAAAAGGCTAGGACCTTTAAAGAACTTTCTGAACAAAATCAAATACTGGCTAATTAGAAAAAGAGGCTCTTCCTATATGGAAAGGCCTCTTTTCATTTAGAAGGCTGGAAGAATAGAGTCCCTATAATTTTCTTCTATATGCTTTCTCATTTTTTCGGATTGAAGTAGTCTTAGTAACTTTAAAATCTTTTTGTCATCCTTATCTTCAGCCCTTATAGCCACTATATTAGGGTAGGGTGATGAGCTATCTTCTAGAAGAAGGGCATCTTCAAGTTTAAAACCAGCTTCTAGGGCATAGTTTCCATTTATAATAGCACCGTCTATGTCTTCTACGATTCGGGGTAGAGATGGAGCTTCAAGAGCTATTATTTCCAAGTTCTTTGGGTTGGATATAATATCTTTTTCTGTGGCCAGAATACCCTTATCCTTATTAAGCTTTATCAGTCCTTCTTTTTCAAGTATTAGAAGGGCACGGCCACCATTGGAGACATCATTAGGTATGGCTATTTGACTGCTATCCTTAAGATCCTTAATAGAGTTTAGAGATTTTGAATAAAGCCCCATAGGCTCCAGGTGGATACTTCCTATAGAAATTAAGTCTAAATTTTTCTCATCCTTAAAGCTATCTAGATAGACTTGATGCTGGAAGAAGTTCAGATCTATTTCTCCATCAGCCAGGCTAAGGTTGGGCTTTACATAGTCTGTAAACTCAACTATTTCAAGTTTATAGCCTTCTTTTTCAAAGTCCTCCTTAATAAACTCTACAAGTTCCCTGTGGGGTTCTGGGGAAAGCCCTATAATAAGTTTATTGTCATCTTTTCCTGCCTTACAAGATACTAGTAGCAAAGCTAATAATAAAGAAATACCTAGTAGTTTAATATTTTTTTTCATCTTAATCCTCCTATTTTTTATTAATTGCCCCTGAAAGGGTTTTTCCTAGATACTGAATAAGCTGAACCAGCCCTATGATAAGCAAGACTGCAGCCAGCATTACATCTGTTTGAAATCTGTGGAAACCATAGTTTATAGCCAGGTTTCCTAGGCCGCCACCTCCAATGGAACCAGCCATGGCAGAGTAGCCTATAAGGTTTATAATTGTTAGAGTAAGGCCATCTATAAGACTGGGCAGGGCCTCGGGTAAAAGAATCTTAAAAACTATTTCCAAGGGACTGGCACCAATAGAAAGACTATATTCAAGAATACCTCTATGGACTTCTTTTAGAGAGGTTTCTACAAGCCTTGCAACAAAAGGGGCAGAGGCTATTGATAGTGGTAATATAGCTGCCTTAGTTCCTATTGACCTTCCAATTAAAATTTTAGATAGAGGGTAGAGTACTATCATAAGTATTAGAAAAGGGAAGGATCTAAGTATATTTATGATTCCATTTAAAATTTTGTTTAAAAGAGGCTTTTCCCAGAGGGACCCATCTTCACTTAGGACTAAAATTATACCTAGTGGTCCACCTAGGGCTATGGCAAAAATACTTGAGAAAAATACCATATAAAGTGTTTCACTTAGGGCTGGTAGGAGTAGTTCTTTAATCATTTAATCACCTCAACTTTCACTAGTTTTTCTTCAAGGAATTTAACTATATCCTCTACGCTATTCCTATTAGGAAAAAGCTCTAGGTAGAGATGTCCTATATTAAGGTCATTTAAGCTAGTTATATCCCCAGATATTATGTTTAAATCTAGATCAAAATTTCTAATTAAATCAGAAACTATAGTTTTATGGGCATTGTTTTCACAGAAGCTAAGCTTTATTAATGAACCTGAAAAAAGCTTAGGATCAAGTCTATCTCTTATGGCTTGGTTGCTGGATTGAATTAGGTTTTCAGCTATGCCTGTCTTAGGATTCTTAAAAAGCTCAAGGGTAGAGTTTACTTCTACTATTTCCCCCTGGTCCATAATGGCAATACGGTGGCAAAGCTCCCTTACTACTTCCATTTGATGGGTAACCACAACTACAGTTATCTTAAGTTCCTCATTGATCCTTTTAAGTAGCCTAAGTATAGATCTGGTAGTCTTAGGATCTAGGGCAGATGTTGACTCATCACTTAGGATTATTTCTGGTTCAATAATAAGGGCTCTGGCTATAGCAACTCTTTGTTTCTGGCCACCACTTAATTCTTTTGGGTAGGATTCAAGCTTGTCAGACAGTCCGACAAAGCTTAGCATCTCCCTAACCTTAGAGTCAATAAGGTTTTTATCCATTCCCTCAAGCCTTAGAGGAAGGGCTAGATTGTCATAGACAGTCCTTTGGCTTAAAAGATTAAAGTCTTGAAAGATCATAGCTATTTTCTTTCTTTCCTTCCTCAGTTCTTTTTCAGATAGGCTTAGAATATCCCTATCATTAATAAGAATTTCACCAGAATTTGGCTCTTCTAGCCTATTTATTGATCTTAAAAGAGTTGATTTACCAGCTCCGCTTAAGCCTATAATCCCAAAAATCTCAGCCTTTTTAATTTCAAGAGAGACATCCTTGAGACCATAAAATTGGCCTTTATTAGTATCATATATTTTTGAGACACTATTAATTTTAATCATCCTATCACTCCTAATAAAAAAACCTCTTACCCGAAAGATAAGAGGTTTATGGCAAAAAAATAACCCTAAGGAAAGGGTTTCTACCTTTCTCATCTTTCGGTTTTACACCGCTGGATTTAGCACCTTGATAATCAGGTTGCCGGGTTTCATAGGGCCAGTCCCTCCACCACTCTTGATAAGAGTTCTTTATAAAATTTTAAAAAATCTTTTTGATTTAAGTATCATACTACATAAAAAAAACCAACTTGTCAAGTTTTTATGAAATTTAATTTCTTTTAAATAAGGGGCTGAATTCTAGAAAAAATAATTGACAAAAGTGGACCTATGTGTTAAATTTTCATATAGAACCTTTAAACTAAACCGAGAGTTTAGAAAGGATGCATAATAGACGAAATACATAAACTAGTATTCTTATGTCTTCCTTTCCGGAAGATGTTTTTTTATGCCATCCTTTAAAGAGAGTCCAGCGAGGCTATAAGGAGGAATGAAAATGACAAATGTAAGACATTTAATAGATCCTAGGGATCTATCATTAGAAGATTTAGACCAATTACTAGAATTAGGTAAAGATATAGTAGAAAACGAGAAGAAGTACGCAAAAACATGTGATGGCAAAATTTTAGCCACCCTATTTTATGAACCAAGCACAAGAACAAGACTTAGCTTTGAGTCAGCTATGTTAAGGCTAGGTGGAAGTGTTATTGGATTTTCAGAACCAGGCTCATCTTCAGCTAAAAAAGGTGAGAGCTTATCAGATACTATTAGAACAGTCGCAAGTTACGCAGACATAATTGCTATGAGACACCCTAAGGAAGGCTCAGCTATGTATGCTTCAGAATACTCCCAAGTTCCTTTTATAAATGCAGGAGATGGGGGACATTATCATCCAACACAAACCCTTACAGATTTACTGACAATTAAAGAGAAAAAAGGAAGACTAGATAATATGACTATAGGTCTATGTGGTGATTTAAAGTTTGGTAGAACAGTTCATTCACTAATAAAGACTATGTGTCAATTTGATAATGTAGATTTTATCCTTATATCACCAGAGGAGCTAAGAGTTCCTAAATATATTAGACAAGAGGTCTTAAAAGGCCATAAGTTTGAGGAAGTAAGAACTATAGATGAGTGTATAGATAGGCTAGACATACTCTATATGACTCGTGTTCAAAAGGAAAGATTTTTCAATGAAGCTGACTATGTAAGATTAAAGGACAGCTATATTCTAAGCAAGGAAAAGTTGACCAGGGCCAAGGAAGACCTGGCTATACTCCACCCTCTACCAAGAGTAAATGAGATCATGAAGGAAGTTGATGATGATCCTAGGGCCTGTTACTTTGACCAGGTAAAGTATGGTATGTATATAAGAATGGCTCTTATTTTAAAACTTTTGGAGGTGGCTTAGGATGTTAAAAATAGATAGCATAACAAACGGAATAGTTATAGACCACATAAGAGCAGGATTGGGTATTAAGATATTTGAAAAATTAGGACTTGGGGATGCAGATTTTACAGTGGCTCTTATAATGAATGCTACTAGTAAGACTCATGGAAGAAAGGATTTAATAAAAATAGAAAATAATATGGATGTGGATCTAACTATGTTGGGCTTGATAGATTCTAATATTACCATAAATTATATAAGAGATGAAAAGATCTGTGAGAAAGTAAATCTTTCTCTGCCAAAGAGGGTTGAGGGAATAATAAAGTGCACTAATCCTAGATGTATAACATCAGAGGAAAGAGAGATAGTTGATAAATTCACCCTTATTGATGAGGAGACAAGCTCCTACAAGTGTGAGTATTGTGACCATATATATAAATGGGAGGCATAAAATGAAAATCGTTATTGAAAACGTAAGAGTTGTAGATGAGAACAAGGATTTTTACGGTTCAGTTTATATAGTTGATGGAAAGATAGAGGACTTTGGAGAGAATATAAGGGTTGATAAGGCAGAGGTAATTAATGGTGGGGGAAGGGTTTTAATGCCTTCCTTCATCGATATGCACTGTCACTTTAGAGATCCTGGCTTTACCTATAAGGAAGACCTAGAGTCTGGTAGTAGGGCTGCTCTTAGAGGGGGCTATACCTATGTAAACCTTATGGGAAATACCAAGCCTATTACGACTAGCATGGAAACCATAAACTATGTTTTAGATAAGGCTAGAGATTTAGATCTTATAGGGATACACCAGGTTATGAGTATAACTAGGGACTTTGATGGAAGGGATATTTCCCACCTAGATCAAATGACAGAAGATGTGAGGGTTATATCTGATGATGGAAAGGGAATAGTTTCAAATGAAACTATGTTTAAGGCCCTTAAAAAAGCTAAGGAGCTGGACAGGGTGATCATGGTTCATCCAGAAGATCCTCAAATATCCTATTTAAATAGTAGGTTGTCTGAAAATATAATGACTTTTAGGGACTTAGCCTTAAATGAATATGTAGATGCCAAGCTTCATATAGCCCATATTAGTACCAAGGAGATAGTAGGCTATCTTAGAGATAGTAAGAAAAAAGGAATAAGATCAACATGTGAGGTAGCCCCACATCATTTTGCTCTCTATGATAATGACTATAAGGTTAGTCCTAGGATTAGGGAAAAAGAGGATTGTGAGGCTATTATAGAAGCTATTAAAGATGGCACCATAGATATGATAGCAACAGATCATGCTCCTCATACAAGGGAAGATAAGGAAAAGGGAGCTCCTGGAATATCAGGTATAGAGACCTCTTTTTCAGTATCCTATACAGAGTTGGTTAGGAAGGGTCATATATCTCTTAAGGATCTATCAAGGTTGATGTCTGGAAATCCAAGTAGACTTTTGGACCTAAACATTGGTAGGATAGAGATAGGTAGGGAGGCCGACCTGGTTCTTTTAGATCTAGATACTAGATACAGGGTTGATTCTAAAGAGTTTTATTCAAAAGGTAAGAATACCCCCTTTGATGGCCACTACTACTACGGAAAGCCCATAATGACTATGAGAAAAGGGATTATTAAATATGATGGAGGTCTAGAATGATAGATAGATTGGTTGAAAGAGTTGATAAGATGGGGCCTATATGTCTAGGCCTAGATACAGATATTTCTTATATTCCACTTTACATAAGGGAGAGAAATAATAGTTTAGAGGATATGATTTTTGACTTTAACAAGTCAGTTATAGATGCTAGTCATGATTTGGTGGCCATATATAAGCTACAAATAGCCTACTACGAAGCCTGTGGCATAGAGGGTATGAAGGCCTACAAGAGAACCCTAGACTATATAAGGCAGCTGGGCTCTATGTCGATAGGAGATATAAAAAGAGGGGACATAGCTGCCAGTGCAAATATGTATGCTAAGGCTCACTTTGAGGGGGACTTTGAAGTTGATATGGTTACCCTAAATCCCTATATGGGCTTTGAAACCCTGGATCCTTTTTTAGAATATCTTGACAAGGGAAAGGGAGCCTTTGTACTTCTTAGAACTTCTAATGAAGGTTCTAAGGATATAGAGTACAAGAAGTTGGAAGATGGCCAATACCTATACTACAGTGTAGGTGATAGGTTGGAGGAGATTGCAAAAAAATACAGGAAGAAATCAGGCTATAGTAATCTAGGCCTAGTAGTTGGAGCGACCAGCAAGGAAGACGGCAGACTTATTAGGGAAAGATACAAGGATCTATACTTTCTTATACCTGGCTATGGTTACCAAGGAGGCAGTGGGGATGACATTAAGCTTTATTTAAATGAAGCTAATGGTGGAGTAGTAAATTCTTCTAGAGCTATTTTACTTAACTACAAGAACTATGAGGATGGGGAGGAAAGATTTGCCCACTATACTAGGCAGGCAGTATTGAAAATGAGGGAGGATATTATAGGTGGCTTATAAAAAATCTAAGATTATTAGCAACAAAGAGTTGACGGATAGAATATATAAGATGAGGGTTGAGGGAGATTTTAAGGGAGAGGCAGGTCAGTTCTATATGCTTAGGGGCTGGAATGGACTAGATCCTTTTCTTTCTAGGCCTATATCCATATATGACTTGGGGGCTGGCTATATAGAATTCCTTTATGAGGATAGGGGGGTAGGCACTAACTTACTATCTTCTTTGAAGGCTGGAGACAGTCTGGCTCTTTTAGGGCCCCTGGGGACTTCTTTTGGAAAACTTGAGGGAAGGATAGCCCTAGTAGGTGGAGGAATTGGAATTGCACCCCTTCTTTACCTGGCCAAAGAACTAGGAGTAAAGCCAGATATTTACTGTGGCTTTAGGGATCAGGTTTATGAGCTTGATAGGATGGAGGACTTGGGAGAAAGTGTCTATATATCAACTGACTCCGGAGCTTTTGGCCACAAGGGCTTTATAACAGATCTTATAGATTATGATAGATACGACAGAATAGTAAGCTGTGGACCAGCAGCTATGATGAGGATTATAGTTGGTCACAAGAAAGACACCATAGTTTCTATGGAGGAGAAGATGGCTTGTGGTATAGGAGCTTGTATGGGCTGTAACATAGAGACCAAATCAGGCAATAAAAAAGTTTGCAAGGATGGTCCTGTTTTTCTGGGAGAGGAGGTATTTTTCTAATGTTGGAGCTTGAGTTTTGTAAAAAACACTTTAAAAATCCTATAATGGCTGCCTCAGGTACCTTTGGATTTGGAGATGATTTTAAGGAATATTTCGATATAGAAAGGCTGGGAGGTTTCTCAACTACTGGTATAACCTATTATCCCAAGGAGGGAAATAAGGGAACTAGAATCATGGAGACTTCCAGTGGCATGTTAAATAGTATAGGTCTTGAAAATGAAGGACTGGAAAGTTTTGTAGAAAACAGATTAGAGGCTCTTCAATCCCTAGACACTAATGTTTTGGTAAATCTAGGTGGCAATAGTTTTCAGGAATATATAGAGGCTGCAGAAATATTGGATAAAAATAAGCTGGAGTTTTTAGAGCTTAATATATCCTGCCCCAATGTAAAAAAAGGTGGTATGGCTTTTGGAATGGACCCAGAACTGGCCTATGACCTAATAAGTCAGGTAAGGAAGGTATATGGGGGCGTTTTAATAGTAAAGTTATCTCCAAATGCAGATGTAAAGGCCCTGGCAAGAGCAGCTGAAAGAGCTGGTGCTGATGGAATTAGCCTGGTTAATACCTTTACTGGTATGGCCATAGATATAGATACTAGAAGGGCTGTTTTTGAGAATAAGGTGGCTGGTCTTTCTGGACCCTGTATAAAACCCATAGCACTAAGGATGGTTTATGAGGTTAGTAAAACTGTAGACATTCCTATAATCGGTATAGGTGGCATAAGGGACTACAGGGATGTTCTAGAGTTTATAATGGCAGGAGCCAGCTTGGTTCAGGTGGGAAGCATGAACTTTGTAAAGCCTGATATAAGTATGGATATTATAAGGGACTTGGAAAACTATATGATAGACAATAAGTTGAAATCATTGGATGAGATAAGGGGGATAATATAATGATAATGGAAGAATTAAAGAAATCAGAGGCACTTTTAGAGGGACATTTTATACTTTCATCTGGCAGACATAGTGGAAAATACATACAATGTGCCAGACTTTTAATGCATCCAGACCTGGCCAGTCAAGCAGTAGAGAAGATTGTAAGGGATATTGACAGGGACTCTATTGATCTAGTAGTAGGACCTGCCATGGGGGGAGTAGTAGTTAGCTATGAAGTGGCTAGGCAACTTAAGAGACCTAGTATCTTTGTGGAAAGAGAGAATGGTGAATTTACCCTAAGACGTGGCTTTAAGATAGAAAAAGGCCAGAGGGTTCTTATAACTGAAGATGTTATAACTACTGGAAAATCAATTAAGGAAGCTATAGACTTGGTGGAAGCCTGTGGAGGAGAAGTTGTAGGCTTGTTTTGTCTAGTAGACAGGGGCCAACATTATCTTGATAAGTATAGGATTTACTCAGGTACAAGTATAAACTTTGAAAGCTATAGTGAGGACGATTGTCCACTATGCAAGGAAGGAAGCAAGGCTATTAAGCCAGGCAGTAGAAATTTAAAATAAGAAAACCCAGCTAGGCTCTGCCTTGGCTGGGTTTTATCTTTACTTAAGTCTGTAGGCCAAGCCTAGACTTCCAGGTCCACAATGACTTGATGTAACTGACCCAGTAGAGCAGATTATAAGATCCTTAAAGTAGGCCTTTTCTTCTAGAATATCCTTAACTTCCAGGGCTATTTCTTGAGCCTGGGAATGGACTATAAAAAATCTCTTATGGTCTAAAGATTCTATGTTTTCAAGAACCTCATCTAGCATGGCCTTAATTAATTTTTCCTTCTTACCCCTAAGTTTTTTCTTGACCTCAATCCTACCATTCCTTAAGTGGATAATAGGCTTTATATTTAGGGCACCTCCGATAAAAGACTGGATAGATGAGCATCTGCCACCCTTTTTAAGATAGTCAAAGCTATCTATTATAAAGTTTGTATGGGTCTTTTCCACCAGGAGTTCAAGCTCCTCTCTTATTTCCCTAGCAGCTAGACCCTTGTCCCTAAGATCTGCTGCCTCAAGACTTAAGAGGCCCAGTCCTGCTGAAACATTTAGTGAATCAAGAATCTCTATACTTCCTTCAAGTGAAGATCTAGCTATATTGCTATTTTGCAAGCTGGCAGATAGCTGGGAAGACAGTCCTATATAGACTATTTCATAGCCCTTATCCAGATAGGGCTTAAAAGAATTATAAAAATCTTGAGGTGCTGGTGCTGATGTTTTAGGTAGGTAGCCTAAGAGGTCAACTTTTTCATAGAGTTTATCAGAATTAATTTCCAAAAGATCCTTATAGAAGTCATCTTGAAAATTCACATAGAGGGGAATAAAGTCAATATCCCTCTTCTCTAAAAGCTCCAGGTCCAAGTCATTGGTAGTATCTGTAATTATTTTTACCTTTTTCATAATATCCTCCTTTACTTGTAAGTTTAATAATAGTATAGCATATAAAAGCCCTAATTGTCTTAAATTAGGGATTGATAGGGGCTTTGAAACTATTGCATGAAAGGGCCTGATAGTATAAAATTGTAGTGACACAATACTAGAATGGGGGAGTTTTTATGACAATAGATAGGCGTTTAGTAGAAGGGCCTATTAGGAAAAATTTAGTAAGACTTGCTATACCTATAATGGCAACAGCCTTTGTAGAGATGGCCTACAATCTTATGGATATGATGTGGTTAGGACATTTAAGTACAGAAGCAGCAGCCGCTGCAGGAACAGCAGGATATTTCACCTGGCTGGGAAGTGCCTTGTTTTTACTTTCCAAGATAGGTGTGGAGGTTTGTGTAGCTAGATCTATAGGTAAGAAGGATATAAAGAGCGCTAAAAAGTATGTTATGACAGCTCTAAGATTAAATAGCATAATAGCCATTACATACACTATATTTTTAATATCTATGAGACATAGCCTAATAGGCTTTTTCAACTTGGAGGAACTTGAGGTAGTTAATATGGCTACAGACTACTTGCTAATAGTTTCATTTGGAATTATTTTTTATCTTACAAACCCAGTAATATCTGGGATTTATAATGGATCAGGAGATGGGAAAACCCCCTTTAAAATTAATGCTATAGGCCTAATTATAAATATAGTTATGGACCCAGTTTTAATCTTTGGACTAGGGCCTATACCAGCTATGGGAATTAGGGGGGCAGCTTATGCAACAGTACTTGCTCAAATGACAGTTACTATAATATTTTTAGCCATAAGTATTAACAAGAAAGAATTGTTTACGGATATAAGTATATTTAGGAAGTTTGAGACAAGCTACCTAAGGCAAATTTTAAAGATAGGTTTGCCAGCAGCCATACAATCAGCCTTCTTTGCCTCCATATCTATGGTTATGGCAAAGATAATAGCAGTATGGGGAGCCAAGGCAGTTGCTGCCCAGAAGATAGGATCTCAAATAGAGTCAGTATCTTGGATGACTGCAGGAGGATTTTCAACAGCTATTTCAGCCTTTATAGGCCAGAACTATGGTGCAGGAGAGATCCATAGAATAAGGGAAGGTTATAGGAAGGGAATGCAGATAGTAGGAACTATAGGACTTAGTGTAGGAATCCTGCTTTATTTTTTTGCTGAACCAGTCTTTAGACTATTTATACCTAGGGATACAGAGGCTATAGTCATAGGAGTATCCTATCTTCAAATATTGGCCCTATCTCAGTTTTTCTCAGCCTTGGAGATAGGAACCCAGGGTGCCTTTAATGGTATTAGTAGAACCCTGCCACCAGCTATAGTGGCCATAGTTTTCAACCTATTAAGGATACCAGTGGCCAAATATCTATCAGCAACCCATCTGGACTTAGATGGAGTTTGGTGGAGCATAACCTTAAGTAGTATGTGTAAGGGAATATCCCTTGTGGCCTGGTATATTTGGATTATTAAGGATGACAGGAATTTGATGCATGAAAAAGGAGAGAGTTAAATTGTATACTTTTGATCTGTATGGATTCAAGCTTAATTCGTTTTCTGAAGTAAGAGTTGTCTATGAGGATGACAGGGATATAGATTTATTTGTTTCCTTGGACAGGGAGGTTCTTAACTTGGAGATGGATAATCTACCGGATTTTATCAAGGAAAGATTTCAGGTTACAGACATATCTAATATATTATTTAGATTATCAAAGGATAGAGAAAATACTGGTATGACAATCCATATACTGAGAAATATAGATTTAGGATCTTCTGTATTAAATTTTGTAGTGGACTATAGAGAACTATCAATAAGCTTAGTTAAGGAAGACTATAAAAATATATTGAGAATAGCGAGGGATTAGATGATTAGATTAAGGCCTCATCATTTACTATGTTTTCAATCCTATGTAGGGAGAGGATACAGTTCGGAGTTTAGGGACAATATGGACAGGGTTTATAGACAGCTTAAATCAAGGCCAAGTCAGGCTATAGAAATAATTTTTGGTCTAGATGAAATATGTAGGTTTTGTCCCAGCAATATTGGGAATGAATATTGTGAAAGTCAAGAAAAAGTAGCTGAGATAGATAGAAAGACTATAGAATTTTTAGATTTAAAAGAAAGAGCTTATATTTATGAGGATCTTTTGTCTAAAATATATGAAATTCTAAGAAAAGATGATTTTCATAGTATTTGCAGTGAATGTCAATGGTATGAAGATGGGATTTGCCAAGAGGTATTTAAAAATAAACTTAAAGATTAAAGTGGATTATCGGATTTAAAGGGTATTAATATATATTGAAGATATGGAGGTTTTAATATGGAAAAAATAACTAGAGAATTCTTAGATAATCTTATAGAAAAAGAGGATATGGTTTTATTATATTTTGGAAACCATACCTGTAGTGTATGTGTAGATTTAGAGCCAAAGATTAAAGAACTTTTAAAAAAATATCCTAAGCTTGTTTATCAATATATAGGAATAGAAGATAATATAAAGCTTACCAGAGAGTATAGTATATTCACTATTCCAGGGATTCTTGTTTATGCAGGAGGCAAGGAAGTGGTTAGGGAAGCTAGGTATATAAGTGTTCAGGATATAGACAGTAAAATTGGCAGATATTACGGTATGCTTTTTGACTAGATATTGAGGAGTGCTTAATATGGAGGATTATAAGAGTAGAAATAGATTGGCTAGGGAAGAATCTGAGTATGTTAATAGCTATAAAGATAGTCTTATAAATTGGTATAGTTGGGGAAATGATGCTTTTAGAAAATCAGAAAGAGAAAATAAACTAATATTCCTATCAATTGGCCATAGTGGCTGTGAGGATTGTCAAGAGCTAAAAGAGAAAGTTTTTTCTCAGAAAAAGATTGTGGATATCTTAAATGAAAACTATGTATCAGTTCTGGTAGATAAAGATGAGAGACCAGATGTGGCAAGGATTTATATGTTGTTTACAGATTTTTTAATGGTAAAAAAGAACTGGCCTCTTAATATTGTTTTAACTCCGGAAAGAATCCCTATATATATGAGTGTTATGTATAAGGAAGAGGATATGGTAGAGGATTTATATGATGTTCTTCTAAGAAATAAAGATGATTGGAAAAATAGAAGAGAAGATATAATAAGAAAGAGCCATTATACTTTACAAGAAGCAGAAAACTATAGTTGTAAGTATGACAAGGGTAATCTAGATAAGAAGATTTTTGAAAAAACTAGGGAAGTTTTAATTAGGGCTTTTAATCGAGATAGTGGAGGTTTCTATAGTAAGCCTAAGATACTATTTCCACAATATGATTTTTTTCTATTAAAGTATTATGATGAGACACGGGATCCAGAAATTAAGGAAATATTAGAGATTTCTTTAAATAAAAAGATGGAGGAGCCTATATTTGACCATATAGGCTTTGGATTCTTCAGATACTCAAAGTCTTTTGATTGGTCTAAACCATTTTTAAATAAGAACTTAAAGGACAATCTTTTGATGGCATCTCTTTATGCATCGGCTTATGATATTTTAGGTGATAAGAAATACGCAGAGGTCTCTAGTAAAATATTTTTATTTATACTCAGAGATTTGCTGTCAGATATAGGTCTTTATTATAATAGTCTAACAGTTGATAAAAGTAGTTATAGTTTCACAAAAGATGATATAGTAGCTTATTTAGGCGAAAATTTTGCTAAAGAATATTCTAATGTGTATGATTTTTCAGAAGAAAAGTCCATGCCTAAACTTTCATCCTATCAAAAAATAAATCCTAAGATTGAGAGCATGACAGACATGATGATAGAGTATAGGAAGTTAGAAGAAGGTGAGGATTTAGAAAAAAGAATAATGACATCTTCTAATGGAATGGCTATAGCCTCCTTGTCCTATAGTGGACAGTTATTAGGAGATAGTTTACTTTTAAAAAGAGCCAAGGAACTTGGAGATAGAGTATATAAAGAATTAATAGATGATGATTTTAATATTTACTCCAGGTATATTGATGGTAGATTCTTTGGAATAGCTAGCTTGGGAGACTATGCAAGCTTGGTTTATGGTTATCTGAATCTACATAGATCCACAGGAGAGAATTTTTATTTAGATTTAGCCTTTAAATTAAATGACAAGATGGTAGAATTGTATTGGGATGAAGAGAATGTTGAGCTTTATTACAATAAGTTAGATAATAACCTTGTTATGGATTTGAAAGATTATAGGGATAGTATATTACCATCAGCTAGTGCTATAACCATATATAACTGGATTAGATTGTACAATTTAACAGGAGAGAAGAAGTATTACAAGATGTATAGGAGTCTTGTAAATAATTATTCAGGAAATATTATAGATGCTCCACAAAAGTATGTTTATACCATACTCACTTTATTCTTTTTGTAAAAATAGGAGGGATTGTATGCTTTACAGTAAAATTTATGAGGCTATAGGAAAAACACCCTTATTTAAGATAGAGTCAGAGAATATGGCTGATATATATCTTAAGATGGAGTTTTTAAACCCAGGAGGTAGTATTAAAGATAGACCGGCTCTTTATATGATTAATACTGCAGAGGAGATGGGATTGCTGGAAAAAGGTGGCACAATAATAGAGCCTACCAGTGGAAATACAGGAATAGCACTGGCTATGATAGGTGCAGCCAAGGGCTACAAGGTAATAATAGTTATGCCAGACAGTATGAGTATAGAGAGAAGAAAACTTATGGAAGCCTATGGTGCAGAACTTATCTTAACTGAAGGCAAGCAGGGGATGCAGGGGGCTGTAAACCTAGCTAGTAAGTTGGCTAATACTAAAAAATACTTTATGCCAGACCAGTTTGCCAACAATAGCAATGTAAAGGCCCACTATGAAACTACTTCAGTGGAAATATTAGATGAGTTAGGTCAAGTAGATGGCTTCTTAGCTGGAGTAGGAACTGGAGGAACTCTTACAGGTGTAGGAAAGAGGCTTAAGGAAGTAAATGAAAAAACGGAAATTATTGCAGTGGAACCAGCCTCATCACCACTTTTAAGTAAGGGAGAGGCTGGACCTCATAAGATACAGGGTATAGGAGCAAATTTTGTACCCCACATACTAGATAGATCTATTATAGACGAAGTTTATACTATTACTGATGAGGAGGCCTATGAGGGAGCAAGATTCCTAAGCAGTCACTATGGACTACTTGTGGGAATATCTTCAGGTGCCAACTATATGGCTGCTAAGAAATTGGCTAAAAAGCTAGGTAAGGGTAAGAAACTTGTTACTGTACTGCCAGATAGCGGAGAAAGGTATCTATCAACGAGTTTATTTGATGGAGAGTGATCAAATGTTCAAGAGATGGTTGAGAGAAGCAGAAAATATTTTAGAGCATGATCCAGCAGCTAAAAGTCTTTTTGAGGCTCTAACCTGCTATCCAGGCCTAAAGGCCTTAAGGGCTCATAGAAGGTCTCATAGACTTTATGAGAGGGGACATGTAACTCTTGCTAGGATTATATCCCAAAGAGCAAGGAGAAAGACAGGAATTGAAATTCACCCAGGTGCTAAAATAGGGGACAAGCTATTTATAGACCATGGAATGGGAATAGTTATTGGTGAGACAGCAGAAATAGGAGATAATGTTACCATCTATCATGGAGTAACTCTTGGAGGAGTTGGAGGCGATGGAGATAAAAAAAGGCATCCAACTGTGGGGAATAATGTTATGATTGGGGCAGGTGCAAAGATCCTGGGGCCTATAAATATTGGAGATGGCGCTAAAATTGGTGCCAACTCAGTTGTTGTAAAAGATGTGGCTCCTAATGCAACGGTAGTTGGAATTCCTGGAAAGGAAGTAAAGAAGAAAAAAGATGAAAATAAGGAAAACAATAAGATACTTTATATGATATAATGTATTATATAAATATCTAATAGAAAGACTTTGATCAAGAGTAGTAGACAACGAAAAAAGCGAACTAAGGATGGTGAAAGCTTAGTCTGTTGTTGAATGGACTTGAGAGTTAACCTTTGAAGGAAGTAGGAGGTTAGGGGTGATTACCTTATAGATCTTAAGGACTTTTATAGTCGAATTAGAGTGGTACCACGGCCCTTCGTCTCTTGAGATGAGGGGCCTTTTTATATTTAAATTAAGGAGGATATTATGGATAAGAAAATTGTATTTAGTGGAGTTCAACCATCTGGTGGACTTACTATTGGGAATTATATAGGAGCTATAAAAAACTGGATAGAGCTGCAGGATGAGTATGAGTGCTTTTTTTCAGTTGTAGATTTACATGCCATAACTGTTCCACAGGATCCTAAAAAGCTTAGGGCTAATACTTTGGAAGTTTTAAGTATCTATCTGGCAGCTGGTATAGATCCAGAGAAGTCAACTTTGTTTATTCAGTCTCATGTGCCAGCCCATCCAGAGTTAGCCTGGGTTTTAGATAGTATATCCTATATGGGTCAGTTAAACAGAATGACCCAGTTTAAGGAAAAGTCAAAGAAGGCAGAGGAAAACTTAAATGCAGCCCTATTTACCTATCCGGTCTTGATGGCAGCAGACATACTTCTTTACCAAACAGACTTGGTTCCAGTAGGGGAAGATCAAAAGCAGCATCTAGAGTTATCAAGAGACTTGGCTGATAGGTTTAACAGTAAGTATAGTCCTACATTTAAGGTACCAGAACCACTTATAAAGGAAGATGGAGCTAGGATTATGAGCTTGCAAGATCCAAGCAAGAAAATGTCTAAGTCAGATAAGGATGAAAATGGATTTATACTTATCTTGGAAGAAGAAGAAGCCATAAGAAGAAAAATCAAGAGGGCTGTAACTGATTCAGTAGGAGAGGTAAACTACAGTGATGACCAGCCAGGTATAAAAAACCTAGTAAATATTTATTCAGCCTTCTCTAATGAGACAGTAGAGGAAATAGTAGAAAAGTATAGGGGAAGGGGCTATGGAGATTTTAAGGCTGATCTAGCAGAAGTCATAGTAGCTGGCCTGAAACCTATTCAAAAGCGTTATAATGAGATTAGAGCCGATAAAGATGGCTTAGAAAGAATCTACAGGGAGGGTGCTGAAAAAGCTTCCTACGTAGGAAATAAGACTTTGAGAAAGGTTTACAAGAAAGTAGGACTTATTCCTAGATAGTTGATAAGTTAAACTAAAAGAAAAAGCGATTTTAACCTAGGTTAAAATCGCTTTTTTATTATAATCTTCTTCCGTAAGAAAACTTTTTGCTGTAATAAGATGAGTTAAGACTTGAAATCATAACTCTTTTTCCACCAGAACTAGCATGGATAAATTGGTTGTTACCAAGATATATACCAGCATGGCTTGGTCCTTGTTTGTAGGTATTGCTAAATATAACTAGGTCTCCAGCCTGTAGGTTGCTCTTACTTACCTTTGATCCTACACTTGCCTGTGATGATGATGTTCTTGGTATGTTAATACCATTCTGTTTAAATACATAGTATGTAAAACCAGAACAATCGAAAGATTTACCATTGGCAGCACCGAAAACATAAGGCTTGCCTAAGTGTGATTTAGCAGTATTTACAATTTTATTACCTCTACCAGTAGCTAGGGATCTTGAAGAAGCCTTTGGTTTTGCCTTCTTGATTTCACCCTTACGAATTTTCTCAAGAGTTTGAATAGTTCCCTTACCTGCAATACCATCTTCATTTAAGCCGTAGGTTGCTTGGAAGTTTGCTACAGCCTTAGAAGTATTTTCTCCATAATCTCCATCAGCACTACCAGCTGCTAGAAAGTTTAAATCTATAAGAGCTTTTTGTAGCTCCTTAACATCATTTCCTTGACTTCCATTTTTTAAAAGCCTGCTTTTAGCAAGTTCTGTATTTTCTTCTGATTTTTCTAATACCCCTAGTAGGGCTTCATGTGTATCTTTACCAAAAATTCCATCTTGGTTTAATCCTGTATTTTGTTGAAGGATTTTTACTCCTTCTTCGGTATCTACTCCATAATATGTACTAGAACCTTTATCTTCCATATAATTCAATTCCACTAAGTATTCATGTAGTGTCTGGACATCTTCATGAATCATACCTTTTTGAAGAATATCTTCTCCCAATTCTGCTCTTGAAATCATAGGTGTCAATAAAACTGATCCTGCAACAGTAAAAGTCAATAATTTCTTTTTCAACGAGCTACTATCAAACATTAAAAAACAACTCCTTTTAAATTATATAAAACTCTATTCCTAATCATAATTTCTAGTATAGTGATAGTATATATGATAAATAGTTAAAATAAAAGGGTAATTTGTAACTTCTTTGTAACTAATTCATTACTTTTTCGTAACAAATGCCCTAACATAGATATATACTATCATATAGCCAGGCTGAAAAATAGATAAAAGTTACAAAGAAATTAAAAAAGTTAAGAAAGTATTAATAAATAGGCATAATAAATGGGAAAAAATGTATAAACATCTTGTAAAAGTCCCTTTTTATTGGGCCGAATTTTTTTGACATTAAGGCCATACTATTATAGTATTATAGTCATAATAGATAAGATTAATTATATAGAAAAGAGGAAAACTATGAATATACCTAATTTACTTACTACATTTAGAATAATTCTTGTTCCTATATATATGTACATATTTTATAACTTTACAAGTAAGAGACTTATATATGGAGGATTGATTTTTATTCTAGCAGGTATAACTGATATTTTAGATGGTCATATAGCCAGAAAATATAGTTTAACTACCAAGCTTGGCACAGTCTTAGATCCTTTGGCAGATAAGCTTATGAGCTTTGCTGTATTACTTAGCTTTACTTCAGCTAAGCTAATACCTTCCTGGATTTTAAAGGTAATGGGTTTAAAGGAGCTTTTTATGATTTTGGGAGGCTCTATCCTCTATTTGTTTAAGGGTAATAAGGTTTTACCAGCCAATAAATATGGGAAGATAGCTACAGCATCTTTTTATGTAGCCATACTTTCAGTAGTTTTTGGACTTTCTAGAGCCATAAGTAAGTATCTATTCATTATAACTGTTGGCTTGAATCTCCTGGCTTTTTTAAACTATTTAATCATCTTCCTATCTATAGACAGTGGAGATCAGGAACTTAAGGGAATCTAGGGTTTGACAAGATAGAATATAGAATATATAATTATTGTAAAATATATATCTTTATGATGAGAAAGAGGAGTAGATAGGCCAGACTACAAAGAGAGTTTTCCAATTGGTGGGAGGAGACTAGTTAACCTATTGAAGGTAGCTTTTGAATATTTAGACTGATATTAAGTAGGTCTAGACGACTAGTGCTTCGTTACAGCATACAAGAGCTATGATTGGTCATAGAACTAAGGTGGTACCGCGATTTAAGTCTTTCGTCCTTATTATGGATGAAGGACTTTTTTTTATATAAAAAATGAAAGGAGATAGACTATGCAGAATTTACCTAAAAATTATAATCCTAAAGATTTCGAACATAGATTATATGATAAGTGGAATAGTGAAGGATATTTTAAAGCAGAAGTTAATGAAGACAAGGAGCCTTTTACAATAATAATGCCTCCTCCAAATGTTACGGGAAATCTTCACATGGGCCATGCTTTAGGAAGTACTATTCAGGATGTCCTAATAAGATGGAAAAGAATGGAGGGTTTTGAGGCTCTTTGGTTGCCTGGAACTGACCATGCTAGTATTTCTACAGAAGCTAAGGTGGTAAATAAGATCAAAAATGATGGAAATACAAAAGAAGGTCTGGGCAGGGAAGGCTTTTTAGAAGAGGCTTGGAACTGGACCCATAAATATGGTGGAAACATAAGAAATCAATTAAAAACCTTGGGAGTTTCCTGTGATTGGTCTAAGGAAAGATTTACTCTAGATGAAGGGGCTAGCTATGCTGTAGAAGAGGTTTTTATGGAACTTTACGAAAAAGGCCTTATATATAGGGGAGATAGGATAATAAACTGGTGTCCTAGTTGTATGACAGCTATTTCAGATGCAGAGGTTGAACACGAAGATACTTTGGCCAGCATATGGCATATCAGATATCCACTAAAAGACCAGGAAGGCTATATAGAAATAGCTACAACTAGACCGGAAACTATTCTGGGAGACCTGGCTATAGCTGTTAATCCAGAGGATGATAGGTATAGGGATCTGGTGGGAAAAACAGCCATACTACCACTAGTTGGCAGGGAAATTCCTATAATAGCAGATGAATATGTAGAGATGGACTTTGGTTCAGGAGCCGTAAAGATAACTCCTTCCCATGACCCTAATGACTTTGAAGTAGGAGATAGACATAATCTAGGTCAGTTCATTATAATGAATGAAGATGCTACTATAAATGAAAATGGTGGTAGCTATGAGGGAATGGATAGGTATGAAGCTAGACGCGCCATAGTAAAGGATTTAGATCAAGGTGGCTACCTGGTAAAGATAAAGGATCATGACAATAGTATAGGCCACTGTGAAAGATGCAATACTATAGTAGAACCTCTTATATCCAAGCAGTGGTTTGTAAAGATGGAACCTCTTGCAAAACCAGCCCTAGATGCTTTAGAGGAAGGAAAGTTAAATATAATTCCTAAGAGGTTTGAGAAAATATACAAGGATTGGCTTTTAAATATAAGGGACTGGTGTATATCCAGACAACTTTGGTGGGGCCATAGACTTCCAGTTTACTATTGCCAAGATTGTGGAGAAATAATAGTTTCTAGAGAAGAGGTTAAGCTTTGTAGCAAGTGTAATAGTCATAATGTAAGACGTGATGAGGATACTTTGGACACTTGGTTTTCATCAGCCCTATGGCCTTTTTCAACCCTAGGTTGGCCAGAGGAAACAGAGGAATACAAGTATTTCTTCCCAACTAATGTTTTGGTTACTGGCTATGATATTATCTTCTTCTGGGTTATAAGAATGGTTTTCTCCAGTCTAGAACAGACAGGGGAACTGCCTTTTGAGGATGTTTTCCTAACTGGTTTAGTTAGGGACTCTGAGGGAAGAAAGATGAGTAAGTCTCTAGGTAATGGTATAGATCCTTTGGAAGTTATAGAGGAGTATGGTGCAGATGCCTTAAGATTTACCCTGGTTACAGGAAATACTCCTGGAAATGATATGAGATTCTATATGGAAAGGGTAGAGGCCAATAGAAACTTTGCCAATAAACTTTGGAATGCTACTAGGTTTGTAATGATGAATCTAGAGGATGGACTTGAGTTTGATCTTGACCTAGATAAACTAGAATCTGAAGATAGGTGGATACTTTCAAGACTTAATACTGTAGTTAAGGAAGCTACAGATAATTTGGATAAGTATGAGATTGGTATGGCTGCTCAAAAAATATATGACTTTACGTGGGATGAGTATTGTGACTGGTATATAGAGATGGTAAAACCTAGACTTTACGGAGAGGACTCAGCTTCTAAGAGGACAGCAGAGGCTGTTTTGGTCTATGTTCTAGAAGGAATACTAAAGCTACTACATCCTTTCATGCCTTTTATAACAGAGGAAATCTGGAGTTACCTACCAGAAAGAAAGGACCTTCTAATAGTAGAGAATTGGCCTTTATATAGGGAAAATCTATGCTTCAAGGAAACAGAGGAAGAAATGATCTATATTATGAATAGTATTAAGAGCATAAGAAATGCTAGACAGGAAATGGACGTGGCTCCTTCAAGAAAAGCTAAGATATTTTTTGTAAGTGAGGATGAAAAGATCAGATCTATAATAGAGGCTGGAGAATCCTTCTACTTGAATCTAGCTAGTGCAGACAGTATTAGTGTAGGGGATAATAAGGCAGGAATTTCAGAGGAGAATCTTTCAATAGTGATAGATAGGGCGGAAATATATATACCTTTAGATGATCTTATTGACTTTGAAAAAGAATTGGAAAGATTGGAGAAGGAAAGAGAGAAGCTAGAGGGAGAGTTAAAAAGAGTTAAGGGTAAACTTTCCAATGAAAGCTTTGTTAGTAAGGCACCTGAGAAAGTAGTAAATGAAGAAAAAGAGAAGGAATTAAAGTATCAGGATATGATGGACAAGGTTATGGAAAGATTGGATAGTTTAAAGAATAGATAGGATGGAAAAGAGTAGCTAGGTCTACTCTTTTTCTTGTAGGCATATAATGGGCTGTAATATGTTTTTTAAGTTTAGTATACTGTAAATAGTAAACAAATAGGAGGTAGCATATGAATTACCAAGAAGCATTAGCTTATATAAATGACAAAGATAAATTTGGATCAAGATTGGGCCTAGATTCTATTACTAAGCTTTTAGATTTATTGGGAAATCCACAAGATAAATTAGAGTATATTCATGTGGCGGGAACTAATGGAAAGGGATCAACTTCATCTTACCTAGCCAGTATGTTGAAGGAGGAGGGCTATAGGGTAGGTCTTTTCACCTCTCCTTTCCTAGAAAGATTTAATGAGAGAATATCTATAAATGGCCAAGACATAGAGGATCAAAAGATGGCAGATATAACAGAGGAGATAAGGGAAAGCATAGGTCTAATGCTTGATCAAGGTTGGGAACATCCTACAACTTTTGAAATAGTTACAGCCCTAGCCTTTGTCTACTTCTATAGGGAAAAGGTTGACTATGTTGTCTTGGAAGTTGGCCTTGGTGGTAGGTCAGATTCAACTAATGTTATAAAATCACCTTTGGCAGCCCTTATAACTACCATAGACTATGATCATGTAGACGTTTTAGGAAATACCTTGGGAGAAATAGCCTTTGAAAAAGCAGGTATTATAAAGGAAGGATCCCTGGTAGTATCTTATCCACAAAAACCTGAAGCAGCCAAGGTTATAAAAGAGGTTACAGAGGGTATGAAGGGAGAACTTTATATCTGCCCTATGGATCAGCTTAAGATAAGCTCTACTACAGATAGGGGAAGTGTTTTTGATTTTAGATTTAAGGATAGGGTCTTTAAGGATCTGGAGGTTGGACTTCTAGGAAAGTATCAGGTCTATAATGGAACTATGGCTCTTTTTACCTTACTAAGTTTAAGGGACAGAGGACTTCTAGAAATTAGCGATGATAGTCTTTACAAGGGCCTAAAGAATACTAGCTGGAAGGGAAGACTTGAGATAATATCAGAAAATCCTAGAATTCTTATAGATGGTGCCCACAACCTACAAGGGGCAGAGGTTCTTAAAGAAAGTCTAAAGATGTTTGACTATAATAAGTTGATACTTTGCTTTAGTGTTCTGGGAGATAAGGACTACCCACATATAATAGAGACCCTGATACCCCTGGCAGATGAATTGGTTATAACGGAAATAAATATGCCAAGAAGACTTTCACTTGATAAACTAGAGGAGGAAGTTTCTAACTATAAGGAGAAAGTTTACAAGGAGAAAAAGATAGAGGATGCCTTCAAGAAGACCCTGGAACTTTATGAGGATGGCGACCTAATAGTATTTGCAGGCTCTCTGTACTTTATAGGGGATGTAAGAAGAATAAAAAAAGAAATAATATAGGCTTGGCCTATATTATTTCTTCTTCTAAAACTGAATTTATTATATTTTTATAGATTTCCTCTGGATTTTCTTTCCATTTCTTGCATACTAGTTGGGCCTGGTCTTCATTAGGAAGATTTAGGTAAAGACTAAAAAGAGTTTCTGAATTTTCCTTTAGTTTTAAATTTACTACATAATTATAGTCTTCTTTTTTAAAATACTCACCTATAATTTCTTTTTCAACTTCTTTTTTGGAGTCTAGACCAAACTCATCAGACAGCTCTTTTTTTACCTTCTTATCAATTCTATCCTCAAAGTAGGAAAGGGTTACCTGACCTTTTTCCAATAGTCTATAGCTTTTCTTTCCTTCTAGATCTACATACTCAATAAAGCCTGTTTTACTAAGTTCTGATAGGTATTGTTGAATTAAAAAGTAGTTGATATAGTTCTTTTCCAGTATAAAATTAGTCAGCTCTTGATTATCTAAGGGCCTATTGGCTTTCTCTATTATGTACAATAATAGAAGCTTATTTTGAGCTAGTTCTTCAGTGTTTTCAATAAACATTTTCTACACCTCTTTATTATTACACTTTTTTAAATTATACCATATATAGGTCTTCTTTTCCTATGCTTAATTAAATATTAAGTATGAGGGGCCTGTTTTAGTCATAAAAGATTACAATCTTAGATGTTTTTGTGTTATAATCTTTACAATAATAGAGTTAAATGAGGTGGCACAGTGGACTTTAAAATTATAGGTATAACCTGCTTTTTTATTATATTCATAAGCATCCAATATACTCTAAATAAGATTCTCAAGGAATTAAAAGATATAAAAAGAATACTTTCGTATTCAAAAGAGGAAGGGAGCGATAGCGTTGACAACTGAGAAGATGCCAAATATACTTTTTAGTAGGGAAGAAGTGACAAGGAGAATAGAAGAGCTTGGAAAAGAAATATCCAAGGACTATGATGGGGAAGATATAGTAGCAGTATCATTACTTAGGGGCAGTTTTATATTTACATCAGACCTAGTAAGGGAGATTACTATACCTGTAAATGTAGACTTTATGACAACTTCATCCTATGGCCATGGAGAAGTATCTACAGGCAAGGTTAAGATCATACAAGATATAAGAACAGATATAGAAGGAAAAAATGTTATAATAATGGATGATATTATGGATTCTGGACATACAATGTTAAATGTAATAGAGATTTTAAAGTCTAAGAAGCCAAAGACTATAAAAACATGTGTTATGTTAGATAAACCAAGTAGGAGAGAGGTAGACTTAAGTCCAGACTATGTAGGCTTTACCATAGAAGACTTATTTGTCCTAGGCTATGGTTTGAACTATGGAGATTTTTATAGAAACATACCTTATATTGGAACCTTTGAAGATTAAGAAAAGCTAGCTGATTGCTAGCTTTTTCTATTTATCTGTAATTCTAGTAAAGGATATAAACCTGCTACCCTGGTAGGACAGAATACCTAGATCCCCTTCAGCCAGTAATCCATAGTCCTTGTCAGCTACTAGAAATTCCTGTCTTTCAAGACTATCCACTTCCTCAAATCCAATATAATAGGAGCTGAAGGCCATGGTGTTGGGACTGGAGGATAGCTCTGTTCTTTTGGAAATAATCTTAGCTTTTATTTGACAGAGCTCAGAATTGTTATTTTTAAGGTATTCTAAGAGACTGCTGATAATCCTATAGACTATGACTATAAAAACAACTAGGGCAATAAGGGAAATAAACCCTAAGCCTGGCTGCCAGGGGAAAGATCTATTTTGATAAAACAAGGAAATCACACCCTTCTTTATTTATATTAGACACTGAGATGGCTAGCTATTATCCCAGTCTAAGATAGCTAAAAGCTAGCAGTTTATTAGATCTTCCATACTATAAAGTCCTGTTTCTTTATCCCTTATAAAATAAGAAGCTTCCAGGGCACCCTCGGCAAAGACATTCTTTGAAAGAGCTGTGTGCTTGATTTCTAGAATTTCATCTATACCAGCAAAAATAGCCCTATGCTCTCCAACAATAGTTCCGCCTCTAATAGCATGTATCCCTATTTCTTCTTTCTCACGCCTTCTATTTTTTTCATCACGTCCAAGTTTGTAATACTTATTTCCATCAAAAGCACTTTTTATAGAATCGGCAATCATAAGGGCAGTACCACTAGGAGCATCTACCTTCCTATTGTGGTGAGCTTCCAAGACCTCTATATCATAGGAATTTAAAACCTTGCTAGCCTTATAAACCAGATCCAACATAAGATTTACACCTAGAGACATATTTGAAGAATGGAAGATAGCTATGGACTGACTGGCAAGTCTTATTTTTTCAAGCTGGTCCTCAGAGTAACCAGTAGTCCCAATAACTAAAGGAGTCTTGGTTCTTTTTCCATACTCTAAAATGGAATCAAGGGCTTCAGGTCTGGAAAAATCAATAAGCACATGGGCCTGACCCTTAAAGTCGTCTAGACTTTGGAAAAGAAAGTCGGAATCCAAAGAACTGTGCTTGTCAATTCCTGCTACCAAGTCAATATTATCTGAAGTTTTAGAAAGCTGGTATATAGTTTGTCCCATGCTTCCAGAAAAACCATTAATTATAATTTTCATACTAGAACCTCCTATAGTTCAATTTTTTCTAATCCGTAGTCCTTAAGCTCCTTTTCTAAAAGCTTTCTAGTTTCCTGTCCCATAGGCACAAGAGGCAGTCTACATTGACCAACTTCACATCCTAATATGTTTAGAGCCTCCCTAACAGGTATTGGGTTAACCTCTATAAACAGGGCATCTATAAGAGGCTTCATCCTAAGTTGTAGATCACGAGCCTTATGAATCTCTCCATCTAGATAATAATGAACCATATCATGAGTCTCTCTAGGCAGAATATTAGCTACAACAGATATGACTCCGTGACCACCCAAGGAAAGCAGGGGAACTATAGAGTCGTCATTTCCAGAG
>JASLIL010000050.1 GCA_030152145.1 Tissierellales bacterium | reverse complement strand
TAGGGATCCCATGGTTCTTGGAACTATGGTTATCTTAGCTACTGGGTCTGTATCCTCTAGCATGGCTGCTACTATGGCATGGCCTGCTTCATGATAGGCTACAGCTTCTTTTTCCTTCTTGGACATTATTCTATCCTTCTTCTCTGCTCCTGCTATTACCATCTCTATGCTTTCCATAAGGTCATCTTGTGCTACCTTATCTCTTCCCATCCTAACAGCTCTTAGGGCTGATTCGTTTACTATATTTGCTAGGTCAGCTCCTGAAGCTCCTGGTGTGATCTTTGCTATTTCACTTAGATCTGCATCTGGACCTAGTTTTATATCCTTAGCATGTACCTCTAAGATCTTCTGTCTACCTATTAAATCTGGTGTATCTACTATTATTCTTCTATCAAATCTACCTGGCCTTAAAAGCGCCGGGTCTAATATCTCTGGTCTATTGGTGGCTGCCAATATTACTACAGCCTTTGATGTATCGAAACCATCCATTTCTGTTAGAAGTTGGTTTAGGGTTTGCTCCCTTTCATCATTTCCACCAAATCCTGCATCTCTTCTTTTTCCAATTGCATCAATTTCATCAATAAATACTATACAAGGTGCTTTTTCCTGTGCTTGCTTAAATAAATCTCTAACTCTTGCTGCTCCCATACCTACAAACATCTGAACAAATTCTGATCCTGAGATGCTAAAAAATGGTACTTCAGCCTCTCCTGCTATGGCTTTGGCAAGTAGAGTTTTACCAGTTCCCGGTGGTCCTACTAATAGGGCTCCTTTAGGTAACTTGGCCCCTATTTCCTTGTATTTTTCCTGATTTTTCATAAAATCAACTATTTCTTCCAGGGATTCCTTGGCTTCATCCTGGCCTGCTACATCTTTGAAGGTTACTCCAGTTTTATTTTCACCATGGATCTTACCAACCTTACCTCCAAAGTTCATGGAGTTACTGTTCATCCTCTTGGTCATACTTCTGGATATAATGTTCCAAAGGAATATTATAAAGATCATAGGTATAATCCAAGTAGTTAAGATGTACTGGGCTAATGACACTTTCTGACTTTTTGCTGTAAAGTCCTTTACCTTCCATTCTCTAAGATTATCAATAAGAGTTGGATCATTCATATTGTTGGTCTTATAGAACTCATTTTCATCCTTGTTTTTACCCTTTACTTCAAAAAATATCTCATCTCTATCCACTTCAACTGCACTTATCTTACCTTTTTCTCCAAGTTCAATAAACTTACTATATTGAACTGTTTCAATTAGCTTGTCTCTTACAAAACCATCTATAAAAAAATGTACAGCTAACATTAGAAGTAGATAATAGATCAAGAGTTTCTTCATATTAAATCTTTTATCGTCTTTCATCTCTTACCTCCATGTTCTAATATTGTCACCGGATATTATAAATTATAACATACCTAATACTATTAAACTAACCTTAAAAGGTTTATATGTTTTTTTTGTGGTATAAATTTAATAGGTTAGGAGGTGGCTTATGAAAAAATTTATATCTATAGCCTTAATTGTTCTAGGGATTCTAATTATCTTAACTCCCTTTATAAGAGATATGATTGTAGAGAACTTTAGTAAATCCATAGATTTAGAGGAGATTTCCCTTGAAGACATAAGGGATAACAATGAAAAGTTAGGCCAGTCAGACCTTGAAGAAGACTTTAATTTTTCCAATGTAGATGATGTTGGCCTAGAGGAAAGTATAAGGGGGGCTATGAACTTTGACCCTTCCAAGATAAAGGGTCTACTCTATGTACCCAGCCTTAAAATGAAGCTTCCTATTATGGAAGGTCTTTCAGATGCTAGCCTTATGGCTGGTGCTGGTACTATGAAAAAAGAGCAGGTTATGGGCCAGGGCAACTATTCCCTAGCTGGTCACCACATGAAAAACAAGTCTCTTCTCTTTGGTAGTCTCATGGAAATAGAGGAAGGTGCAACAGTCTATCTTTCAGATGGAGAGAATATATATGAATATAGGGTTGAAAAAATAGAAGTTGTAGAGGATACTAGAGTAGATATGGTGGAGGATAAGATGGCAGAGGATGGACCTATTGTATCTCTTATGACCTGCTATCATACTTCTAAAACGGGCAAGAGGTTTTTTGCTATTGGAAGCTTGGTTGATGTTTTCCCTGCCAATGAAAATAAGGAACTTTTAAACTAGGAGGTATTTATGGATTATTTTATAGCTGAAGGTGCAAGAATTATAAAGGATGTTAGGATTGGAAAGGACTCTAGCATATGGTACAACGCGGTTTTAAGAGGGGATATTAACTATATATCTATAGGCAGGTCTACTAATGTACAGGATAATGTTACCTGTCATGTAGCTGACAAGGAGCCCTGTATTATAGGTGACTATGTTACCATAGGACACAATGCCATAATACATGGATGTCAGGTTAAAGATAACTGCCTTATAGGTATGGGTGCCTGTATTTTAAATGGGGCAGTAATAGGTGAAAATTCCATAGTAGGAGCTAACTCCCTGGTACTTCAAGATACTATAATTCCTGCCAACTCGCTGGTAGTAGGTTCACCGGCTAAGGTTATCAGAACTTTGGGACCACAAGATGCTGAAAAAATCAAGGAGTCAGCCATAAAGTATGAAAAGCTTTGGAAAAACCAATATATATAAAAGAAATCATCTAGGAAAACTAGATGATTTCTTTTTTTCTATAAATTACCCAGTCATAGTCCTTCCATGAAGAAAGTAATCTGTCCTTTGATATAAGTTTTACAGGGTTAAATATGGTTTGTCCCTGCTTATTAAAAAACACTTCCTCTCCTATATAGTAAGATGCGTGGACCAGTCTTCCCTGGCTGTCAAAGAAAACCACTAGGTCCTTGGCCTTAAGTTCTTTTTCCTCTGACCTTTCATAGGAATAGTAGCTAAGATCCCTTAAAAAAACATCTTCAAATACCCATTCCTCCATATAAAACTCCTTGCCTCCAGATATAGAGTAGAGAGCTGTGGCCAGGCAATTTACACCCTGAATTACTGAATAGCTATTTGCATAGCTTGCTAGATGGGATTCTAAGCCAGGAACTTCAAGGGCTTGGCCATCATCCCACCAACTGTAAAGCATATTTATTATAAGAGCTTCCTTTTGTCTTCTGGCTAACTTTTCCCACATATTTTTCTGTAAAATTAGATAGTCTCCTACTATATAGTCTTCTGGAAAGTCTTCCTGATCTTCTAGGAAAGATTTAAGTAGTACCAAGCCCCTATTTAGCTCTACCTGTCTTTTAAGAATATAACTAGCCCACTGCCTATCTAGAACCTCTATCCAGTGGGACCTTGCTACTATAACATGGCTGGCTCCCTTAATATTCCAATACTCATAGCTATTGGTATAGTTTGGAACTCTATAGTTGGGATGCTGGTAGAACCTATCTATTTCTATTACCAGGACATCCTCCAAAACTTGATCTGGAATCCTACCTAGATCCTCTTGGTCTATAAAAAACAAATCTCTGTCTGGTAAATATATATCCATCCATATGTCTAATACTTCTCTAGCTGGTCTTATTTTCATAAACTACCTCCTAAACTAGCTATATTTTATAGCTATTCTTGAAGTTTTACAAGATTTTATAGGAAGCTTTAAATATAAAAAAAGATGCCAGTTAACTGGCATCTTAAAGTCTTACTTGTCTAACCAAACATATGTGAACTCAGCTTCTGAACATTTTTCTTTTCCTTCATTAGCTGGATGTCCTTTTACATATGCCTTAATAGGTATTTTTGCTCCCTTGTCAGAGAAGAATACTGCTGGTAGGTCTTCTCTTAGGATTTCTTGAACTCTCTTATAGTGAACAGCTCTATCTTCTAAGCTAGTAGCTTCATTTCCCTTTCTAAGTTCTTCGTCCATTTCTGGGTTATTGTATAGGCCATAGTTCATAGGTCCTTCTGAGTTAAATCTTATACCCATAGCTGAAATATCTGGTCCTTGGTAACCACCTAGAACAGTCATCTCAAATTCTTGCTTGTCTAGGACTTTTTCGTCATAAGCAGCATCATCCATTGAGTTATGGCTTACCTTTATACCAAATTCTTCAAAGTTTGAAATTAATACTGTAACTACATCATCCCATCCTGGGAAAGTATCTATGCTTGTTTCAAAGTAGTAGCCATCAGCGTCTTTTTCAAAGCCTGCTTCTTCTAGAAGGGCTTGTGCTTTCTCAATGTCCCTATCTGGGTGCTTAACATCTTCATTTAAAGCCCAACTATAGTTAGGGCAGATAAAGTATTCTGAAATTGAACCCATTTCTTTTAGGGCCTTAGTAAATATTTCTTCCCTATCAATACCATAAAGAACTGCTTCCCTAACCTTAGGATCTGCAAACTTTCCTTCTTTTGTATTGAAGGTAATATAGGACTTATTAGGCCATGTCTTGTCTACTACTACATATTCATCACTTGCTTCTAACTCTGGTAGTTCTGTAGCATCTACACCATTTCTAGTTTCATCTGTCTCGCCATTTTTCCAAGCTTGGAAAGCTGTCTGTCCATCTGGAACTATCTTAAATACTATTTTATCTAGATGAGGAACATCTCCAAAGAACTCTGGATTCTTTTCAACAGTAACACTTTCCCCTTCCTTATGTTCTACAAATTTAAAAGGTCCTGTACCAACTGGGTTGTGGTTAGCTTCATTTTCCAACCAATCAGTTCCTTCATATATATGCTTAGGCATAATATATGTACCCATCCAAGCTATATTGCCTAGTAGACCTGAATTAGCTTCTGCTAACTTAAACTCTACTGTATTTTCATCAACAACATTGATCTCTTCAATATCTTTTAGGGAGTTTGAAGCAAATCCTTCTTCAGCTATTATAGTGTCAAAAGTCCACTTTACGTCATCAGCTGAGAAAGCTTCTCCATCATGCCATTTTACCCCTTCATTTAGGTGGAAAGTAAGTGTTTTTCCATCTTCTGAATAATCCCATTCCTTAGCTAGGTCTGCTACTACTTCATCATTTCCATTTATCTTCAGAAGCTTATTAAAGATATTTTGGTTTACAATATATGCTGCATCATCTGGAGTAGCACATGGATTGTAGGTTCCTGGTTCTGTCCCTATACTAACTAGGAAAGTACCGCCTTCTTTAACGCCATCTGTTGTTTCTTCTGCTTCTTCTACCTTTTCTTCTGTTTCTGCTGCTGGCTCTTCCTTAGCTGGAGCTTCCTTCTGTCCACAAGCTGTAAAAAGAGACATAAGCATTACAAGAACTAGTAGTAATGAAATTCTTTTTTTCATTTATTATTCCTCCTTGGTATTAAAATATATTTTAAATATAGTTAATCTATATTAAAACAGCTAACATAATGACCCTTAGACCACTCTATAAAATCTGGGTATTCCTGGCTACACCTATCACAAGCCTTATAACATCTCTTGTAGAAATAGCAGCCTGGACCTGTGTTTACAGGAGTTGGTGGCTCCCCATCAATTCTAATAGGCCTTAGTTTATCTCTCGGGTCTATACTTCCACAATTGGATATAAGTGCCTTTGTATAGGGATGTAAGGGACTATCTATAATCTCATCCCTACTGCCAAGCTCAACTATTCGTCCTAGATACATTACAGCTATCCTATCTGAAACATACCTAGTCGTAGCTATATCATGGCTAATAAAAACCATACCTGTCCCCTCTTTAGAGGTAATTTTCATAAGTGTATTTATAATTTCAGCCCTAATAGATACATCCAGCATAGACACTGGCTCATCTGCCACTATCAATTTAGGATTTAAGATCATGCTTCTTATTATGGATATCCTCTGTAATTGCCCACCTGAAAGCTCATGGGGAAACCTATCTGCAAAATCCTGCCAGGGACTGATTCCAGATCTCTCCATATAATCCCTAACTATATCCAGCCTCTCCTCCTTGCTAGCCCCTATGCCATGGATCTTAAGGGCAGAGGTCAGACTTCTGCCTATTTTTATCCTAGGATCAAAGACATCAAAAGGATTTTGAAAGACCATCTGGAGATTCTTCCTAAAGGCCAACCTATCTTTTTTCAAGTAGTCCTCTGTGCTTCTAGCCTGAAAGAAAATCTCTCCATCACTAGGCTCTTCTAAGCCAACAATAAGCTTACCCAAGGTAGACTTACCACAGCCTGACTCTCCTATGATTCCTAAAACCTCACTATCTCCAAGACTTAAATTTATACCATCAAGAGCCTTTATAACCCTTCTTTTTCCATCTTCGTAGTAGTATTTTTTTAAGTTTTCAATTCTTAAAATATCAGTCATCTATACACCCCCTATAAGATGGCAGGCTACTGTTCTACCATCCTCTTGTCTTTTCCTAAGAGGAGGCTCTTTCCTACAAATTTCCATCCTTTTACTACATCTATCGTAAAATATACATCCCTCATGTTTCTTTGATATATCTGGTAGGGAACCTTCTATTCCCCTAAGGCTTTTTTCCTCACCTCTAAGAGATGGGTAGGAAGCCAGCAAACCTACTGTATAGGGATGCATAGGTTCTACAAAAATATCTTCAACCCTTCCCTCTTCCAATATGAATCCAGCATACATAACAGCCACCCTGTCACAACTGGAAGCCACTACTGAAACATCATGGGTAATCATAATACGGGTTAGATTAAAGTCCTTCTCTAGATCCTTTATTTCCTCTAAGATCTGTCGCTCTGTTATTACATCCAGGGCTGTTGTAGCCTCATCTAAAATCAATATTTCTGGATTAAAAAGCAGTGAAAGAGCTATACTAACTCTCTGCATCATCCCCCCTGAAAGCTCATGGGGATAGGCCCTATAGGCTCTTTCTGGCAAATTCACTATCTTAAAAAGTTCCAGGGCTCTTTTTTCTATTTCCTTCTTGCTGGCCCTGGGATAGTGAACCCTGTATATATCAACTACTTGACTACTTATTCTGTGAACTGGACTTAGGGCATTCATGGACTTTTGAAAGACTACAGATATTTCCTTCCATCTTAAGTCCCCAAAGTCCTCTCTCTCCAAAAGATTGGTCCCCCTATAGTTTATCTCTCCACTTATAGAAGAGTTGCTTTCAGGCAAGAGTCTTAATATGCCCATAGCCAGGGTTGATTTTCCACTGCCACTTTCCCCTACTATTCCTAGGGACTTATTTTTTTCTATATCCAAATCTATATTATTTACTGCCCTAATTAGCCTTCCCTTGGATAGGTAGCTTATATTTAAATCTTTAATTTCAAGTATATTCATAGAAATTCTCCTAGTCTAAATTTGAAAGCTTAGGATTCATAATCTTATTGATCCCCTCAGCTATCAAGTGAAAGGCCATTACTGTAAAGACTATGCAAAGCCCTGCAAAAGTTGCTATCCACCAGCCCTTGGCTAGGTAGCCCTTACCATGGGCTATTATCTTACCCCAGCTCATAACATTAGGATCCCCCAAGCCTAAAAATGACAAGCTGGCCTCAAAAAGTATGGCCCCTGATATAGCCATAGTTGAGTCAGCTATTATAGGGTAGATTCCATTAGGTATTA
Organism: Tissierellales bacterium; assembly: GCA_030152145.1. GTDB lineage: Bacteria > Bacillota > Clostridia > Tissierellales > JASKZW01 > JASLIL01. The sequence goes on along the minus strand of JASLIL010000050.1, from coordinate 298 downwards.
TATGCTTAAAAAGTATGGAAAAATCACTTTCCCCTATGGTCTTAGCACTTTTAACAAAGGTTCTCTCCTTTAGGGATATGGCCTGGGCTCTCATCAACCTAGCTGTCCCTGTCCAACCTGTAAGAGAAATTACCAATATAACATTAAAAAGACTGCTGCCATAGATGGCAACTATCATTATTATCAAAAAAAATGAAGGAACCATGAGAAATATATTTATTATTTCCGATATAACCTTATCTACCCAACCACCAAAATAACCTGAAATACCTCCTATAAGAGTTCCTAGGATTCCAGA
>JASLIL010000047.1 GCA_030152145.1 Tissierellales bacterium | reverse complement strand
CCAAACTCAGACTTATACTTCCTACCATTTATATAGGAGGTAAGTTCACAATTTTTCAGTGATAGACCCTGTAGGTCTCCTATTAAGTTATTCAAGTTAATTGGAACCAAGGCTGGTCTAGGGTCTATTATATTATGTCCCAAGGATCTGGCTAAGCTATAGCCATCACCATTAGAGCCTGTAACTGGGTAGGAATTTCCACCAGCAGCCAAGATTACCTTATCAAAAGATTCTTTGACCCCATCTTTAAAGCTTAGATTAAAGCGATCTTCAATCTTTTTTATAGTCTTAATATCTTTATTTAATCTTATATTCACTTTTTTATCTTTCAAGAATTCAATTAGGGTCTCCAAAACAGTCATGGAACGATCACTTACAGGAAAAACTCTGTTTCCCCTCTCGACCTTAGTATCCAATCCATAATTTTTCAAAAGACTAAGAATTTGATTATTGTCAAAAGAATAGAAGCTACTATACATAAACTCCTTATTGGTTGGGATTTGATCAAAAAAATCACTAATATCTGAGCTATTTGTTATATTGCATCTTCCCTTACCTGTAATCAAAAGTTTCTTACCTAATTTTTTATTTTTATCATATATGGTAACATCATGTCCATTACTACTAGCAAAGCCAGCAGCTATCATTCCAGCTGGACCACCACCAATTACTGCAACTTTCATATTATTCCTCCTAATCTAAGTGAGACAGGTCGTTATATTTAACTAAAACCTTGTTATAGCTTTTAAAGTCTATACGACTGACCCCTGTATTCCCCATAGCTAAGTTCTTAGTATGCTCAATAGGAATACCTAAAATATATAAAATTAAAACCTTTAGAAACAAGCCATGGGAGACAACTAGTATTACTTGATCCTCCCAGTCAACAGAATCTAGGAAGTCCCTGGCTCTATTCTTTAAATCTGTAAAAGTTTCAGCATTATTTATAAGGACATCCATAGGTTCTTTTAAGTTAAGTATATAGTCATCTTTGAAGTTTTTTTGCAAATCTTCCTGGGAAAGATTTTCCCAGTCACCCATTTTTCTCTCTCTTAATAGGCTGGTATACTCAACTTTTTCTATATTTAAACTACTATTAATATACTTAAAAGTATCTCTTGTTCTAGTTAAATCACTACAGTAAACTTTATCAAAATCAATATCCGATAAAGCTTGCCCAACCATCTTGGCTTGATTTATACCAAGTGGGCTTAGCTTACTATCCTTTTGTCCTTGAACTCTTTTCTCTATATTATAGTTAGTTTCTCCATGTCTTACAAAGTAAATTTTTTTCATATTCCACCTCTTTATCCTGGTATTCCTATCTATTATACATTAAAATCTTAAAATAAAAGTAGAAAATTTACATTAAGAGTATCATTTATGATAAGGTTTATTATGATATCTTTTTACAAGTATTCTTATAGCGTCTTCCTAAATATAAAAAGAGACAAACCTCTATTTCTAATAGAAATCTGTCCCTTGCTTTTCCTAGTCTATATTTAAGTTTAATCCCAGTTTTCTCTGTCCCTTGCCTTTATGTTTTTAACGTAGACATCGTTCTTGGTCCAAATTTGTTCTAGATCTTTAAAGTTTGAGGTTATGTCCTCCTCTTTCTCCAAGCCTAGACCTATTATAAAGGCATTAATAAGACTCATAGCTGCTACTATTGAGTCTACGAAGGATAACATATCACTATTGGCTATCAAGGTTATATCAGCATATTGAGCTGATGGAGACACTATACTGTCAGTTATACTAAGTATATGTGCATTCTTTTCCTTTACATATTCCAGTGCCCTAAGAGTTAGGTTTGAGTACCTTGGGTATGATATGGCTATAACCAGATCATCCTCTTCAACCCTAAGTAGCTGCTCAAATACATCACTAGCACCATAGCTAACTACGGTTACATTGTCCCTTAAAAAATTTAGGTAAAATCCTAGGTAGCCTGCTAAAAAGTAAGAACTTCTCATACCTATTATATAGATATGCTTTGCCTTTAAGGTCATTTCCAGAGCCGCCTCGAAGTCCTCATAGTTTATATTTAAAAGTGTCTTTTCTATATTGTCTATATCCTTCTTGAAGGCCATTTTCATTATGTCTTCATAGCCCTTGTACTCCTTACTAAGGGATATTCTTTGAACTGTGGTTAACTTGTTTTTTATTACTTCTTGTAACTGCTCTTGTAGCTCTCTATAACCTTCAAATCCTATGGCATTAGCAAATCTTACAACAGTAGATTCACTTACTCCCACTGCCTCACCTAGCTTGGATGCCGTCATAAATGCAGCCTTATCATAGTTAGTTAAGATATAGTCAGCTATTAGTTTCTGACCCTTACTAAGCTTATTGTATTCAGCATTTATTATTTTGGTTACATCAAGATACTTCTCCATATAACACTTCCCTTTGTTCTTTAGCTAGTTTTATACCTGCATTGTAAGCCTTGGAGTTTAACTCCTCTGTTCCCTTTGGTACTCTTTTTAATATAGCTTCCTCTAGTGACTCTTTTGAAACTATACCAGTAATCTGACCTATAGCTCCTAAGGCTACTATGTTAGCAACCATAGTACGGCCTAATTCTGTTGCAGTTTGGATAATAGGCATTTTTACTATTTTTGCACCTTCAATTTTTTCCTTAACTTCTACTTGTTCATCTAATATAATCAAACTATTTTCTTTAATATTTTTCTTATATTTATCAAAGGAAGCTGTTGTAAGACAAAGTAAAACATCAGATGCCTTAACTTTAGGGTAGTTTATTTCTCCCTCGCTAATTATAACTTCAGCCTTACTAGCTCCACCTCTTGCTTCTGGTCCATATGACTGCATTTGCACTGCATTTTTATTGTCCATTAAAGCACTTTCTGCTAAGATTATTCCAGCTAGAATTAATCCTTGTCCACCTGAACCACTTAAAACGAACTCTTTCTTTTCCATAAAAAATCTCTCCTTTTCAGCTTAAAGTGAATTTATAAGCTCTGTATACTTTTCAGTATATTCTCTTCTCTCAGCTTTATGCAGTTCACCAATTATTAACTTACCTTCTAGTTCTTCTGGACTAAGCTTATCTGCTGCCACAATGTTTACAGTTGAATCCTTAAGTAAGTTCATCATGTCTACAGCTCCACCCTTCTTGTTTCTTCTACCATAGTAAGTTGGGCAAGTAGTCATAGCTTCCACTAGTGAAAAACCTTTATTTTGAATTCCTGCTTCTATTTGTTTAATTAGCATGTTAGCATGGTAAGCTGTTGATCTAGCTACATAAGTTGCACCTGCTGCCTCTGATAATTTTGCAATATCAAAAGTATCATCTAGGTTTCCGTAAGGTGCTGTTGTTCCCTTGTCACCTGTTGGAGTTGTTGGTGAATATTGTCCACCTGTCATACCGTATATATTGTTGTTAAATACTATTGTAGTTATATCTATGTTTCTTCTACAAGCGTGTATTAAGTGGTTACCACCTATAGCACTAGCATCTCCATCTCCTGTTATAACTATAACCTCTAATTCTGGATTAGCCATCTTAATACCTGTAGCAAAAGCCAAGGCTCTACCATGAATTGTATGTACTGTGTTAAAGTTTAAATAGCCTGAAGCTCTTGATGAACATCCTATACCAGATACTATACAAACCTTCTCTGGATCTAAACCTAAGTTATCTATTGCCTTTACTATACATCTAGTAACCACCCCGTTAGCACATCCTGGACACCATATATGAGGAAGTTTATCATCACGAAAATATTTATTTACTAATTCACTTGACATCTTATTTAGCTACCTCCTTAACATATGTAATAATTTCTTGTGGCTCTATTAATTCACCATTCATCCTAGTATAACTTCTAACTTCTGTGTGCTTGTTTGCTATTCTATCTACTTCTAGGAAATACTGTCCCATATTCATCTCTATAACGTTAATTGACTTAACCTTCTTAGCCAACTCTTCTATTCTCTTATCTGGTGATGGCCATATTGTAATAGGTCTAAACATACCAACCTTAATACCTTCTCTTCTCATTATATCTACAGCTTCTTTAGCAGATCTTGAAGTACATCCATATGCTAATACTACATGTTCAGCATCATCTAGCATGTATTCTTCATTTGATAAGATATCTTCTTTGTTTAGTTCTATTTTATCTATTAATCTATTTAAAGCTTTTTCAGCAATTTTCTTATCATTTTTAGGGAATCCAGTTTCATCATGTACTAAACCAGTTACATGGAATTTATATCCTTCACCAAATGCTGCCATAGGAGGTATTAAATCTTCATCAGCCTTATATGGTAGATACTCATCTTTTCCAACAGTTGGTTTCTTCCTGTCTACTACTGGATAGTCTTCATCTATGTTGATTCTCTCTCTCATATGTCCTATAACTTCATCCATAAGGAATATTACAGGAGTTCTGTATTTTTCAGCTAAGTTAAAAGCTCTGATTGTTTCTGTATAGATTTCTTTAACTGAGTTTGGATAAAGTGCAATAATTGAATGGTCTCCGTGAGTACCCCATCTTGCTTGCATTATATCACTTTGTGATGGAGAAGTTGGTAAACCTGTACTTGGTCCTCCCCTTTGAACATCTACAACTACACAAGGAATTTCTGCTATAGATGCATATCCTATTACTTCCTGCTTTAAAGAAAATCCAGGACCACTAGTAGCTGTCATACTTTTTAAACCTGCTAGTGATGCTCCTATCGCTGCTGTTATTCCAGCAATTTCATCTTCCATTTGTAAAAATTTACCACCAACTTTTGGTAGTTTCTCTGAAGATAATTCTGCTATCTCAGTAGATGGAGTTATAGGATAACCTGCATAAAACTTCATACCTGCAGCTAAAGCTCCCTCAACACAAGCTTCATTACCTTGCATAAGTTTATTCTTTATCGTCATTTTTATCTTCCTCCAAATATATAGCATAATCAGGACATCTTAGCTCACATTGTCCACACCTAATACAATCGTTTTCACGTGCTATAATTACTTTTTCATTCTCTAGTTCCAATACGCTCTTAGGACAGAATTCTACACATATTCCGCAGCCCTTACAATAGCTTTTTATAACATTTAGCTTTAAAGCTTCCCTATTACTCAACAGATATACCTCCTTGATATGTAAATTAATATTATTTCTTATTTAATGATAACAAATGGCCCTAATTACTGCAAGTAAAATTTCATATATTTGAAGATGTTTTATGGCTTTGCAATAAATCTTTCATTATTTTAATAATTCCTAATTTATTTAATCTATAAAAAACCAGCCCAAGGATCCTTAGGCTGGTTTTTCTTTATATTGGATGCACTGCATCCTTTTCATTTAACATTTCAGAATCTATACCATATCTATCAGCCTGTCTAAGCTTGAAGAAATCCATAGCAACTTGTGGGAATAAAGCATAGCTTAAAACATCCTCATCCTGTTCTATATATTCCTTAATTTCTTCTCTGTACTTGTCTAGCTCAGGTTCTAATAGGTCTGCTGGTCTACCTGTATAGACTTCCTCGTCTCCTATAATTTTCTTTCTTATTTCATCACTTACAGGAACAGTAGTTTTTCCATACATTCCCTTCATATAGTTCTTAGCTTCATTAGGTACCATTTTATATCTTTCACCTAAAAGCACATTGAAAACTGATTGTGTACCTACCATTTGACTCATAGGAGTTACTAGTGGTGGATAACCAAAATCTTCCCTAACTCTAGGAACTTCCTGTAAAACTTCATCAAACCTATCTAGGGCATTTTGAGCCTGTAATTGAGATACTAGGTTTGATAGCATACCTCCAGGAACTTGGTATTTCAAGGTTCTAACATCTACATTTAGCACTCTTGGATTTAAAAGTCCCTTCTCAATGTACTTCTCCTTTAAATCATTAAAGTAGTCAGTAATCTCTAGTAAAAGTTCCATATCTATATAGTCTGGATAGTATTCTGATCCCTGTAGGGAAGCTATCATTGACTCAGTTGCTGGTTGACTTGTACCCATACCTAGAGGTGATAGGGCTGTATCTATAACATCTGCACCAGCCTCTATACACTTCATGTATGTTTGATTAGCTATACCACTTGTAAAGTGTGAGTGAATCTGTATAGGTATATTTATCTCTTTTTTCAAAGCTCTAACTAATTTTTCAGCTTCATATGGAAGCAGAATACCGGACATATCCTTTATACATATTGAATGTGCTCCAATTTTTTCTAATTCCTTACAAAGGTCTATATAGTATTCATTATTATGTACTGGGCTGGTAGTATATGAAACTGCAACTTGAGCATGTCCCCCATACTTAATAGTAGACTCTATTGACTGTCTAATATTTCTAGGGTCATTTAGGGCATCAAATATTCTTATTATATCAATACCATTCTCTATAGATTTTTTTACAAACTCATCTACTACATCATCTGAATAGTGCTTATATCCCAACAGGTTTTGACCTCTTAAAAGCATCTGTAGCTTTGTATTAGGTAAATGCTTTCTCAAAGTTCTAAGCCTATCCCAAGGATCTTCGTTTAAAAATCTTAAACATGCATCAAAAGTTGCCCCACCCCAAACTTCTAAAGAATGAAAACCTACCTTATCAAGTTTCTCTAAAATAGGTAACATATCTTCTATAGGCATACGTGTTGCTATTTGAGATTGGTGAGCATCTCTTAATATAGTTTCTGTTATTTTAACTTTTGACATAAGAAAACCTCCATTGATTTAGATATTATTTTTTTCAACACCATATAATATTGGTGGATTATTCTTCTGATTCAAAAACTTAAACTCAATAACATTGTATTGCTTTTGTTCTAAATTTTCAAATAATTTTTTAACTTCTAGCTGCTCTTCTAAACCACCTTCATGTCCAGTATAACATGTTACAAGCAAAATTCCATTAGCCTTTAATTTTTTCAAGCTTTTACTAATTGAGTTTAAGCTTGAACTGTGACTGGTTTTAATGGTCTTATCTCCCCCAGGCAGATAGCCTAGATTGTAAATTATTAAATCCAGAGGCTCTTCAATACATTCATCTATTTTTTCATGACTTTCCTTAAATAAAAAAAGATTATCATATTTCCCAAACTTAGATAACCTCTCCCTTGTATTATTTATAGCCAAGTCCTGTATATCAAAACCATAGACCCTACCAGCTTCCCCTACAAGGTTAGAAAGCAAGAGAGTGTCATGTCCATTTCCACAAGTGCAGTCACAAGCAACCATACCTGGCTTTAAAAAGCCATTTATAATATTTTTAGAAAATGTAACCGGATTATTAAAATTTTTATATGCCATAGCTTAAGTCCTTTCTACTTCTTTTTTTAATAGATCTACTTCCTCTTCCCTTAAATGCCTGAATTTTCCCAAGTCCAGATTGCCTAGATCTATAGGCCCAAATTTAAGTCTTTTCAATTCAATAACAGAATGACCTATAGCTTCACACATCCTTCTTACCTGTCTATTTAGGCCTTCATGTATAACTATTTCAACTAGGGCCTTATCATTTTCAAGCTCTAAAATCTTAAAGCTGCTAGGAGCTGTCACCTTTTCCTCCAGCTCAATACCAGTTTCAAATCTGGTGATTTCCTCTTGATTAGGTATACCTTCAATCAAGGCTATATAGGTTTTTTCAACCTCAAAACTAGGGTGGGTTAGCTTATAGGTTAAATCCCCATCATTAGTTAAAAGTAAAAGCCCACTAGTATCCTTATCCAATCTACCTACTGGAAAGATACGCTCCTCCACCCCATCTATCAGATCTATAACTAGATCTTCATTGTAATCATCCTTAAGGGAAGTGATATAACCCCTAGGCTTATTTAAAAGAAGATAGACCCTATCCTCTTCCAAGTAAATATTTTGACCATCAACCTGGACCCTATCTATTCCAGGCTTAACCTTATAGCCCATTTCTTTAACTAGCTGACCATTTACAGAAACCCTGCCAGCCTCTATAATCTCTTCAGATTTTCTCCTTGAAGCCACGCCACACTTGGCCATATACTTTTGTAATCTCATATTAATCACCCTCTAACCTTACTTCAGGCAGCTCATCTATACTAGATATTGATAGTAAAGACAGGAAGTCATCAGTAGTCCTATATATAATAGGTCTTCCTGGACTATCTAATCTGCCAGCCTCATAAATTAAATTTCTTGACATTAAGGTCTCAATTACCTTGTCTGACTTAACCCCTCTTATAGAATCTATCTCTGATTTTGTAACAGGCTGTTTATAGGCTATTATGGAAAGAACTTCTAAGGCCGCATTGGAAAGCTTAACCTTCTCTATTTTGACAGTCAGTTTTTTTATCCAATCAATATATTCTTCCTTACTAGTCAGCTGAACTTGATCTCCAG
>JASLIL010000034.1 GCA_030152145.1 Tissierellales bacterium | reverse complement strand
TTTTTATTATACTAGTTCTTCTTTCTTAAAAATGTTGGTATGTCTAGATCATCTATATCAAAATCACTTTTGCTAGTCTCTTCAGAGCTAGTTTCTTCTACTTCCTCTGATTTTTCTTCTACAACTTCTTCCTTTGCCTTTGCTTCCTCATGTCTTCTATCAGGATCAAATCCAGTAGCTATAACTGTTATTTTAATACTATCTCCAAGACTTTCATCTATTCCAGCTCCAAAGATAATGTTAGCTTCCTCATCTACTGATTGCCTAATTAAGTCTGCAGCATCATCAATCTCAAATATACCTAGGTTTCCACCAGTGATATTTAAAAGCACTGCCTTAGCTCCATCTATAGAAGTCTCAAGTAATGGACTCTTAATAGCCTGTTTAGCAGCTTCTACAGCCCTGTTTTCACCTGAAGATTCTCCTATACCCATATGAGCTATTCCCCTATCATACATAATAGTTTGAACGTCAGCAAAGTCTAAGTTTATAAGACTTGGAACAGCTATTAGGTCTGATATACCTTGAATTCCCTGTCTCAAGATCTCATCAGCCATTTGGAATGCTTCCATAATCGTAGTTTTTTTTTCTGCCACCTGTAACAACCTATCATTAGGTATGGTAACTAAAGTATCTACTCTCTTTTTTAACTCTTCAATTCCTTGTTCTGCATGTTTCTGTCGTCTCCTGCCTTCAAAAGTAAATGGTTTAGTAACGACACCAACTGTAAGTATACCTAGCTCCTTAGCCACCTCTGCTATTATAGGAGCAGCTCCAGTACCTGTTCCTCCACCCATACCAGCAGTAATAAAAATCATGTCTGCGTCACTCATTACATCCATAATTTCATTTCTATTTTCCTCTGCTGCCTTCATTCCTATGTTTGGATTTGCCCCAGCACCTAATCCCTTTGTTAACTTTTCTCCAATTTGTATCCTATGTTCTGCTTTAGATGACTGCAGTGCTTGTTTATCTGTGTTCATTGCTATAAACTCAATTCCTTGAACTCCACAATCAATCATTCTATTTACAGCATTATTTCCTCCACCACCAACACCAATTACTTTTATTTTAGCAAAATCATCTAATTCTACATCAATATCAAACACAGTTATTTTACCCCCTTAATAAATCTTTTTCGTAAAACATATCTATAATAATATTATACTTATATAATCTATATACAAAGTCCTATATATCCATTATCATCTATTTTTAGAGTTTTGTCTAGCTAATAAAATTCTCCTTATGCTTGCAAGGTTGTCAAATAGTCTTCCACCAAAAGTGAATATAGCTGCATAGTATAGGGGAACACCTAACCTATCTCCTATATATGCCAAAAATGCTGCCAATAGTGAGTTTATAAAAAATCCTGATATGAATATTTTAGAATCAAACTCACCCTTTAAATTAGCCTTTATACCTCCTAAAACAGAATCCAAAGAGGCTAATATTGCTACTGATATATAAAGGGAGTAAGTTGTATTGTACGTATATGGCAACATAAGCCCTATAACCAGACCTATTAATATTCCTATTAATGCAAATGACATCTAATCACCTTCCTTTACTGGTCGAGCATACCTAAAGTTAAACCTTCCAGTATAAGCAGGTATAACAATATTTTCCTCAACTTTTGTTTTTATATCTAACTGGTCTATGTGCTTAAGGGCATAAGCATAGGTATTAGGAGCATTAATTGAAGCATTTAAGACCTTAGTGTCTCCTATAGCCGATATATAGAATGGGGAGGCCAGGCTCTTACCATTAATTCTAATAATAGGTCCACCACACTTAATCTCTGACACAGCCAAAACCCTCTGTCCATTAATAGAAATAGCCTCTGCACCGGCATTTCTTAAATCATTAACTATCCTTAAAACATCTGCATCATGAACTACATCTAAATCTATATCTTCTCCCACTATGGCATCTTCCATATTATCTTCCATCCTAATAATTATCCCCGGCCCCTGCATTTCCTTAAAACCAGCTGCCATCTTTAACTTGGATATATTATCTAAAATGATTTCTTCTTTTTCCTTATCACTAGTTGTCTTTAAAACCTCTATATATTCATTTCGCTCTCTAGTCAGCTCTTGTAGTTCCCTAATCTCCTCTTCTAGAGCTATTATTTCAAACTTAGTCTCCTGTAAAGATTCTATGGTAACTGGAACAATACTAGGAATACTACTTTTTAAGAGTCCCGCAATAACCAAGCCAACTATGGTCGAAAAAAATAATATCAAAAAATTAGGCCTTTCTCTATAGTCATCCTTCCTCATATCTACACCCCACTAGCTTCAATAGGATGTCCATACTTAAATTCTTTAATCTTCCTATACTTAGGTATCTCAACTCTATCTTCCTTAAGCAACTTAACATTATAATCATAGTATTCTAGGGTCCAAAGAATCCCTCTCTTTATAGAAAGAGCCGACTCCAATATATCTGGATCCCCTATAGCTTTAATTACCACGGGAGAACCAATGGAAACCCCATTGACCTCTATATGTTCTCCAGCCTTTTCTATTTCAGTAAAGGCTGTATACCTTTGATTATTAATGGAAATAGCCTCTGCATCGGCTGCATTTAAAACACTTATAACCTGTAAAACAAGATCTAAATCATCAACAATAGACTGATCTCCCACATAATCTATTCCATGAACAGGATCTGATATTTCAACAGTAACTCCAGTTCCCTCTAAATCCATATAACCTGCTAGCATCCTGTACTTCTCCAGGTCATTGTAAAGATTTTCAGCATAAACACTATCTGTAGCCTCACCCTTTTCATACTGCTTTATCTTTGCTTCAGCTTCATTAAGGGCATTGATAGCGGCCTCCTTATCTTCCTGGGTCTTTTTTAACTCTGTTGCTAGCTGTTGGGCTCTTTGTGTTGGTAATACACCATTTCCAACAGTTTTATTAACTGTCTTTAACTGTATTGCTAAAATAATACCTAAAAAGATAGATACTAATACTATTGAGATCTGATTTTTATTAAGCTTCATCCCATACCTCCCAACTATTCTGTTACAACTATAGGGTTACTACCCTTTGTAAAAGATATCTGCTTAACTTTCTGCTTCTTACTCTTAGTATCCTTTAAAATCTTTTTCATAAATTCAAGCTTATAGCCTAGATCATCTATACTGCCCAGCATAATCTTCTCACCTGTATTAAGTTCTAAAACCAGGTTTTCCAAGTCATACATATTTATATACTTGATTTGGCCAACTAGTTTTTCAGACCTAATAGCCTTTAGCAAAGCTTCTTCATCCCTAGTCTTAGCCGTAAATATATATTGACCTTCCTTGAGATTATCAAGTTCCAAGCCAAAAAGTTCTGGAAGATTTTTCTTAACCAATTTTTTACCTATGTAGAGAACTCTACCTTCTTCATCAATATATGCATATTCTCCCATATACTGTGTTAAGGCTGTCATCTCCCTTTCCTCCACCTCTATGAGAAGTTTATTAGGTAACTTTCTTCTTACATTTACAGTCTTGGTATAAGGTATTGTTTTTATATTTTCCACAGCCTCATCTAGGCTAAAGTTATATATATTAAAATCTTTCTTAAAACCTGACTGCTTTATTATATCTTCCTTCTTACTAAACTTATTGCCCTCAACTTCTATAGTCTTTACATTAAAGAATCCAGTTTTAAAGACTACCATATATAGGGCCAAACTTAAAAAAATTAAAATTCCTATAATCTTTCCTAACTTACTGTTTTTTTTCTTCCTATTTTTCTTTTTTCTTTTCTTGCTAGCCATAAACTAACCACCTATTCATACGATTTAAGAATAAAAAATTAGTCTCCTAATATTACTACCCATAATAGGAATAAGTTACCATATTTCAAGCTATATTTTTTCTATAATGTCAACTATTTCTCTAGAGGCATTTGGATTACCTAATTTCTCTGATTCCGATTTCATAGAAGCTAGTTTTTCCTTGTCATTTACAAGAGATAGGATCATCTTATTTAAATTTTCTCCAGTTAGATCTCCTTCAAATAATATTTCTGAAGCTCCCTTTGAAGAAAAAGCCTCTGCATTATATTCCTGGTGATTTTCTGCTGTATATGCCTTAGGAGTCAAGATACTTGGCACTCCCATAGCTGAAATTTCAGCCAGAGTAATTGCACCTGAACTGGTAATTATTAAGTCTGATATAGAAAGTATGTCTGGCATATTGTATATATAAGGAAGAACCTTAATATTATCTTCCAATATAATACCTTCCTCCTCTAAACTTTTCATAAAACTAGACTGAAATCTCTTTCCCGTAACATGAACTATTTGTAGGTCCTTACTGCCATTATTTTCTTTTATTACCTTTAACATACTGTCATTTAACTTGGCCTGTCCTCCACTTCCTCCAAAAGCCAAGACTATGGCTTGATCTTTTTTAAGATCAAATTCCCTATAGGCCCTTTCCCTATCTACCTTGAAAAATGTATTTCTTATAGGGTTTCCTGTTAGTTCTATATTATCTTGTTTTTTAAAGTATTTTCTTGCTTCTTCAAAGGTTATTAGAACCTTGTTAACCCTCTTTGCCAAGATCTTATTTGTAATACCAGGGAAGGCATTTTGCTCATGGATAACTGTCTTGGCACCCTTTAAATGTCCCATAAAGACAACTGGTCCTGAAACATAGCCACCTGTTCCTATAACTATATCTGGTTTAAAATCCTTTATAATCCTTCTAGAATCGTTTAGACCTAGAAGAAGCTCCTTTAGAGCCTTAAAAAACTCTAGATTGATTTTTCTAGGCAGCCCCCTAACCCTTACTGTTTTAAAGGGAATGCCCTCTTTTGGAACCAACTCGCTTTCTAAACCTCTCTCTGTTCCTACATAAAGTATTTCTGCCTCTTTATCTCTTTCTTTTATTTCCATAGCGATGGCTAATGCTGGATATATGTGTCCACCTGTTCCACCACCTGATATTATATAACGCATTTCATTTTCCTACCTTCCATATTTAGATATGCTTAAAAGTAAACCTATAGATACCATACTTATAACAAGGGATGTTCCCCCATAGCTTATTAGTGGTAAGGGAATACCTGTAGTTGGTCCTAGACCAGTTACTACTCCAATATTTATTAGACTTTGGACAGCAAAAAGAGCTGTTATACCAGTTGCCAGATATCTTCCATACCTATCCCTAGTTTTAGATGCTATTGTAACTCCTCTGTGAATTAAAATAGTAAATAAAAATAAAATGGATAGACTTCCTACCAAGCCTAATTCCTCACCAACTATAGCAAAAATAAAGTCATTATGAACCTCTGGTATATAGAAGTATTTTTGCCTGCTCTGACCTAGGCCTACTCCAAAAAGTCCTCCTGATGCAATGGCCAAAAGTCCTTGGGCCAACTGCATTCCCCCTGCATCTCTGTACTCAAAGGGATTTAGGAAAGTTTTCATTCTCTCCTGCCTAAAACCTGTACCTTCTGCCTTAAATATATATATAGATGAAAACAAGAGCCCAATAGCTGCACTCCCTACAAAAATCAGGTGGGAATACTTAGCTCCAGCTATAAAAAGCATGGCTACTAAAGCCAGTCCTAATGTTACAGTAGTGGACATATCCTTTTGTAAGAATATTAAGCCACAGGATAAGGCTATTATAGAAAGACCTGGAACCAGGTCTGCAAAAAACCTATCCAAGTTTTTCTTCCCACTTAGGTAGTAGGCCATAAACATTATAGAGCCTAGTTTTATAATGTCTGAAGGCATAAAGCCCAAGGCTCCCATCTGAACCCATCTTCTGGCATGATTCTTCTCAACTCCATACTTGGTGAATATCAAGAAGCCTGTAGCCACCGATCCAATATATATAATCCTACTAAAGGCTGGTTTTTTCCACAAGTTATAGGGTAGTACCATGGCCAAGATCATTAAGACCAAGCCCAAAATACCAAACTTTAATTGTTTTTTAAAGAAATAGTATCCATCATTAAATTTTTTAGCCGCCTGAGGCCAAGAAGAACTAAATACCATTACTATACCAATCAATACAAGTATTAAGGTTACTGCAAGAAGTGTAAAATCATACTTTCCTTCTGGAACCTGTTTTTTTTCAGCCATAGCCCTCACCCCTTTAATCTATAAGCTCTCAACATTTCTTTTAAAGTCGTCTCCCCTTACTTCAAAACTAGGATACATATCCCAGGATGCACAGGCTGGAGATAACAATACAACATCTCCTTCTTTTGATATAAAAGCTCCCTTACTAACAGCTTCCTCCATATTATCTACCATATGTATATTTGTAAAACCATGGTTTAAAGCTGTCTGCCTTAGTTTCTCTCCTGTTTCTCCCAAGAGGATTAAATCTTTTACTCTTCCCTTAAAAGATTCAATAAACTCATCAAAGTCTGAACCCTTATCCTTTCCACCAGCTATCAAGACTATATTCTTCCCAATAGCATCTATTGCCTTTATACTAGCATCTACATTGGTTCCCTTAGAATCATTATAATATTTAACTCCCCTAACCTCAGCAACATACTCTATTCTATGAGGCACTCCCTTAAAGTTTTCAATAGCTCTTTTTATAAAATCATTTGAAAGTCCATAGGCCTTGGAAATAGATATGGCAGCCAAAATATTTTCTATATTATGATCCCCAACTATCTGAATATCCTTCCTATCTACTATCTTTTCCCTTAGCTTATCCTTAACAAAATAAAGACTGGTACCATCATACCAGGATCCATTTTCAGGCATATCATTCATGCTAAAATATAGGATCTTAGAGTCTAGCTGCAATTTATTTAAATATGGATCCCCATAGTTTAAAACCACAAAGTCCTTCTCATCTTGGTTTATAGAAGCTTTTAGCTTAGCTTGGTAGTAGTTCTCAAAAGAACCATGCCAGTTTAAGTGGTCAGGACTTATGTTTAAAATAGCGGATATTTTAGGTTTTAGACATCTTGTAGACTCTAATTGAAAGCTACTGGCCTCTATAACAAAGACCCTATCCCTATCTCCCTTTACTAGCTCCCAAAGAATACCTACTCCTATATTTCCAACAACACTAACATCTTCAGAAGCCTCTTTGAATATCTCGCCTGTTAGAGCTGTTGTAGTCGTCTTGCCATTGGTTCCTGTTATAACTATAAGATTATCAGTTAGGCCCAATCTATAGGCAAATTCTAGGTCACTTATTACCTCTATATCCAGCTCTTTCAACTTACCTATAATCTCTAGATCCAGGGGCATACCTGGTGTCTTTATGGCTAGATCAAAGCTTCCTAAATCTCCTGGTTCTTCATTAAAGTAGCCCTTAAATTCTAAGTTCTCAAGTTCTGAAAGATCAGTTGACAGGTCTTCTTTTTTTTTGCCGTCATATATTGAAAATTTTAAACCCAAGCTATCTAAAGCCTTGGCTGTACTAACTCCACTAATACCTAAACCTAATACTAGTATATTTTTATATTCCTTCATTATAAGCACACCTTACTTTCCTTAAAATAAACTCATTATTGAAATTAACGCTAATATCAATGTTATATTACTAAATATAGTTACAATCCTATTTTCATGCAATCCCTTTTTCTCATAGTGATGATGAATTGGTGCCATTAAAAACACTCTTTTTTTTCTTATCTTAAAGGATCCTACCTGAATTATAACTGATAGGGCTTCTATAAAATAAATCAAGCCAACAATAGGTATTATAAGAGCTATATTCAAGACTAGGGCAATAGATGCCACTGCTCCACCTAGAAGCATAGACCCTGTATCTCCCATAAATATCCTTGCTGGAAATACATTGTAGATTAAGAATCCAAGGCAAGAACCTGCTAAAATAGCTGCAATCATTGATACTTCAGGCCTATTAAATTTAAAAGCCATAATAGCAAAAGTCATTAGGACTATCATAGTTACCCTTGAAGCTAGACCATCTAATCCATCTGTAAGGTTAACACTATTAACTGTTCCCACTACAACAAGAGCCATCAGTGGTAGATATAAAATTCCTAAATCCAAGTAGCCTTTAGTAAAGGGAACTAGAATCTCAGTTGAGTTACCAATAACCTTTAGATTGTATACCAATAATATAATAGCAAAGGCAAATTGGCCAATTAATTTTTGGATAGCTGTTAGGCCTAGAGATCTTTTGTTGACTATTTTAAAGTAGTCATCTACAAAGCCTACTAAACCAAAACTAGTTATGGCAAATATTATGGCAAATACATCCCTATTAAAGCTTCTTGATATAAGCAAGCAGATTATAAGAGCTATATATATGATAATTCCTCCCATAGTAGGTGTACCTGACTTGGATAAATGAGTCTCTGGTCCATCATCCCTAACATTCTGTCCAATTTCTTTTTTTCTTATTATAGGAATTATCCACCTTCCCAATAAAACGGTTAGAAAAAATGATATTATTCCATAGGTAAATATTCTCTTATAAACTAGCATTATCTTTCTCTCCTTAATTTTTCTATTAATTCTAAAACTATTTCCTTCTCATTAAAGGGTATAACTTCATCACCTATAATAGTATAGGCCTCATGTCCCTTACCTGCAAGCAATATTGTATCACCTTTTTTAGCTATTCTAAGACCATGTTCTATAGCTTCTTTTCTATCTCTTATGGCTATATAGTCTGAACTTACCTCCCTAAGCCCCACTAGTATATCCTCTATTATCAAATCCGGATCTTCATAGCGAGGGTTATCAGAAGTAACTATAGAGAAATCTGCATTTTCTCCAGCAGTTCTACCCATTATAGGTCTCTTGAGCTTATCCCTATTGCCTCCAGCCCCAAAAATAAGAATCTTTCTTCCAAGAGTAAAGTCATCTAAGGTTTTTAGGACCTGCTCTAAGCTATCAGGTGTATGGGCAAAATCTATAATTACAGAAAAGTCCTCATCTAGATCCAAAAGCTGGAACCTACCTTCTATACCTTCTATAGACTCTAATCCTTTCTTAATCTCCTCTAGGCTAAATCCATAGTATAGGGCTACTCCAGCAGCAGCCAGACTGTTGTAGACATTAAACTCGCCTACCAACTTCATATTTACCACTACAGAGTCTCCCCTATAGTTTATTCTAAAACTAAGCCCTCTATGATGTATGTCTAGGTCACTGGCATACAGGTCACAACTAGGATCTAAACCATAACTTATACTTTCTATATCCAAGTCCCTTGTCTCTTCTATTATCCTTCTGCCATAGTCATCATCAGCATTTATAATATTAACTCCCCTTGTCATATAGAAAAACTGCTTCTTACTCTTAAAGTAATTCTCCATATTCAAGTGAAAATCCAAGTGATCCTCAGTTAAATTTGTAAAGACACCAACTTCAAAGTCCAGGCCATCTACCCTATGTAGATCCAATGAATGAGAGGAAACTTCCATAAAACAGTAGTCAGTCTTAGATCTTGCCATCTGGCTTATCTGCCTTTGCAATTCATACGACTCAGGTGTGGTATTTTTATTGTCTAACTTCTCTCCATTGATTATAGACCCCATAGTACCTATAAGGCCTATCTTCTTATTGTTTTCTTCCATTATATTTTTTAACATGTAAGTAATAGATGTCTTACCATTGGTCCCAGTAATTCCTACTAGGCCAAGATCTTCTGATGGGTTTTCAAAGTAATTGCTTGATAAGATAGCCAGGGCCCTTCTTCCCTCTCTAACCTTTATAGAAGAAACTCCTTCTGCTTTTTCCCAATTCTTTGTGGCTACAATAGCCTTAGCTCCTTTTTCCACTGCCCTCTCTATGTAGTCATGGCCGTCATTGGTAAATCCATCTATGGCTACAAATAAAAACCCTTCTTCCACCTCTCTGGAGTCATAGGTTAGCCCCCTTATATCCAGATCTAAATCTCCTTCAAATTCTAAATAATCAACACCCTCTATTAATTTTCCTAGTAACACTTAATCCACCACCTATATCATATTTAAACAGTTAAAAGGCAACTTTTTTTTAAAAGTCGCCTTATTTAAATTAATCTTCAGTTTCAAACTTAACCTTAATACTGGATTTTATACTAACCTGACTTCCAGCAGAAGGACTTTGTTCCACAGCTTTTCCCTCTCCTTCAAACTGATACTTCAAACCCAGATCCTCTAAAGCTTTCTTAACTTGATCCTGGGTTTTCCCCATAAGATTAGGGACTTGAACCTTGGTCTCTGACTTTAAATTATCTACATATAAATCCACTATTGCACCTCTACTTGACTCGGTTCCAGCTTCTGGATACTGTTCTGTTATCTTTGAATTTAAATCTAGTTCATCTGAGTCTACTGTATATTTAAATCCAGCATTAACCAGTTGCTCTCCAGCCTCTTTAACACTCATGCCCTTAACATTAGGTATTAAGTTTAAATCTTTAAAACGCTTTTTTTCAGCCTCAGTAAACTTAGGCTCAATATTCATGTATTTCAAGGATTTTTCTATAATTTCACCTGCAACAGGTGCTGCTGTACTACCGCCATAGTAAACACCCTCTGGCTCATCTACTATAACTAGAATAGATAGCTTAGGGTCATCTGCTGGTGCTACAGCCACAAAAGATCCTATATACTTACCTGGTGCGTAGGAACCATCTATTATTTTCTGAGCAGTTCCTGTCTTACCTGCCACCCTATAGCCTGGAACATAGGCACTACCACCAGTACCACTTGAAACTACATCTGCCATCATATCCATCATTATATCTGAAGTTGCCTTAGATATAACCTGCCTTTTAACTTCCGGCTGATTCTCTATAACAAGTTTGCCCTTTGAATCTGTAACCTTAGACACCAGCCTTGGAATCATAAGCTTACCTCCATTACCAAGGGCAGACACAGCATTTATAAGCTGAATTGGAGTTACTGCTACTCCATGACCATAAGATATGGTAGCTAAATTTATATCCCTAATTGCGTCTGCTGACACAGGTATAATACCTGCCTGTTCTCCTAAAAGCTCTATATCTGTTTTCTCTCCAAAGCCAAAGGCCTTTATATACTTTAAAGTCTTGTCTTTTCCAAGTTTTCTTCCCAAATCAACAAAGACAATATTACAGGAAGCCGCTAAACCATCTCTTAGGTTTACATCCCTGTGAGGATTATACCATCTTGAACACTTAAGTGGTGTTCCCTCTACAAATCCTGAACAATAGAAATGACTGTCAGGATTTGCTACATTTTCCTCTATAGCCGCTGCTGCTATTATTGTTTTAAAGGTAGATCCTGGTTCATAGGCGTCAGATATGGCATAGTTCCTCCACATATTATACCATTCCTGCTGCAGTTCTTTCTGCTTTAACTTATCCCACTCTCTTTTAACCGCTGGATCCAAGGGTGTCCTCGGATCATTAGGATTGTAGGATGGGCTATTGGCCAGGGCTAAGATATCTCCTGTATTAGGATCTGTTATTAGTATTGATATGTTTTTAGCCTTAGTTTCTGCCATAGCTTTTTTAGCTGCATTTTCTGCAATTTCCTGTATGGCCTGGTCTAAGGTCAATTCTATGCTATAGCCATCCTTAGAATCATATATTTTTTCAGAACCATAAGGCATGGGCTTACCTTTTCCATCCTTGATCTTAATAGCTTTACCAGGTTCCCCTGCCAAATATTCATTATAGGTTTTTTCTATTCCATTTAAGCCCACATTGTCTATATTGGTGAAACCTAAAATATAGCTTGCAAAGCCTTCATTAGGATAATACCTCTTGCTAGCATCTGCTAGCTGAAGCCCTATTTCATTTAAGCCTTCTACAGCCTTGGCTTCCTCCTGTTCCAACCATTGTTTGATCTTAACAGAAGTCTTACCTGATTCTAATTTTTCCAGTATACCCTTCTCTGGTTCCTTAAGTATCTTTGAAAGCTCCTTAGCTGTTTTCTTTTTGTCTTTGATATCATTGGGATTAGCCCATAAGGTATAGGAGTTAACAGATATGGCAAGCTTTTTGCCTGTCCTGTCGTATATAACCCCTCTTTTAGGTTTGATTTCTATTCCCTTAGTCCACTGGTCCAAGGCCATCTTAGTGTACTCATCATGTTTAAGTATTTGCAGTTGTGCCAATCTTGCACTAAGCAAAAACATTCCCAGTAAAACTACAAAAAATAGAAGTGCCAACCTATCTACAGATTTCTTATACTGACTTTTCCTCTTAGGTCTTTTTTTAGGTTTTCCCAAATCCTACACCTCCTAGAATAATCCTAGTACTGAACTGACTATCATTTTTATAGGATTTTTAGAAGTTGCTACCTTCTCGCTTGTCTTGTCTTCCAGATCAATATAAACTACTTGTCCCTCTTTAGGATAATCCATACCTAGACTAACTATAGCCTTTTCCTCTATATCAGAAGTGCTTTTAATCTCTTCAAGATTGGCCAAAAGATACTCTTTTTGATTTTCTAGCTCAATCTTTTCCCCCTCAAGCTTACTGATATCCATTTTAAGTGCTGCAACACTTGTATGACTATAAAGTACTGTTACAGCCAGCATAAAGGTCAAAGCAATACTAGCTATAATTTTTGTCTCTTTATTTAGTCTAAAGGCTTGTTTTTTCTTAAGCTTCTTTACTTTTCTTTTAGCAGTCTTAGGTTGTTTTTGTTCTCTAAAGTCATCTTGACTGGGATATGTATAATCCAACTTCTTCTTAGCTAACAATATAACCCCTCCCCCTAAATTTTTTCAACTACCCTCAACTTAGAGCTTCTCGCTCTTTGATTTAATTTAAGTTCCTCTTCAGAAGGCCCTATTGGCTTTCTGGTTACAATCTTAACTTCCCTCTTCTTATCACATACACATATTGGAATTTACTTAGGGCATATGCACTCCTTATTTAAATACTTAAACTCCTCCTTAACTATCCTATCTTCCAGTGAATGGAAGGTTATAATAGCCAGGCGTCCCCCTCTATTTTATCTTTCCACTATTTTAGGTATGCTGTTTTTCAAAACATCTAACTCTGAGTTTACTTCTATTCTTATAGCCTGAAAGGTTTTCTTTCCTGGATGGGAACCTTCTCTGGCTTTTTTAGGAATTGCCTTCTTTATAACATCTACCAAGTCCAAGGTTGTGTCTATGGGCTTTTCCTTTCTTTCTTTCACTATAAATTCAGCTATTCTCTTGGCCCAGCGTTCCTCTCCATAGTTAAATATAATATCCTCTAGATTCCTTTCTGGATACTGATTTACTACCTGCCAAGCTGACAGTTCCTGTTCTCTATTCATTCTCATATCCAGGGCTGCATCCTGATGGTAGGAAAAACCCCTTTCTCCCTCATCCAACTGGTGGGAAGATACCCCTATATCCAAGAGAACACCATCAACCTTATCTATACCCAATTTATCTAAGACACTGGGTATATTAACATAGTTATTATGAACCAAAATTAAATTATCCTTATAGTCCCTTAAAACTTCCTCTGCCTTTTTAAAGGCATTAGTGTCTTGATCTATACCTATGAGTTTACCTGTAGTCAGTCTCTTTAGTATTTCCTTTGAGTGACCACCACCACCTAATGTCCCATCTATATATATTCCATCTTCCTTTATATCTAAACCCTTTATTGTCTCATCTAATAGCACAGGTATATGTTCAAAATTCAAATCCATCACTCACTTTCCTTATAGAAACCAGTCTAAGACTAGTTTATCCCTTAAATTCTACTCCTTCTTTTCTTTATAGCATAGAAGGCTACAACTACAAAAACAACACTCATTAGCTGTGCTGTCCTTATACTGCCTATCATAAGGCTATCTGTTCTTAAGCCTTCTACAAAAAACCTTACAAGAGAGTAAAGTCCTATATATAGTAGAAAGATTTCACCAGAAACCTTTGATTTATTCTTCCTATACCAAAGTAAAAATCCAAAAACCAACAAATTTCCAATTGACTCGTAAAGAAAAGTTGGATGAACTTTTATGCCATCAACCATTATTCCCCAAGGAAGATCAGTAGGTCCTCCATGAGCTTCTTGATTTATATAGTTTCCCCACCTACCTATTGCCTGGCCTAAAATAAGGCTGGGAGCACATATATCTGCTAGAGTCCAGAAATCCAGACCTCTTTTATTACAGAAAATTATAGCCACTACTATGGCTGTTATTATAGCTCCATGTATAGCTAATCCTCCTCCTCTAAAGTGAAGGATTTTTATAGGGTTGTCTTTATAGTCACTCCAGGAAAATGCAACATAGTAAAGTCTAGCACCAATAACTGATAGGGGTATTGCATATATAAGAAAGTCCAAGAGAGTTTCCTCGCTTAAACCCTGTCTTTTAGTCTCCCTTTCTGCTAGGAAAGTTCCTATTAAAACAGCTAATGCAATTATTACGCCATACCACTTGACTGATACACCAAAAATTTCAAATGCAACTGGGTCCATTTCAACACCTACCTCATTTTATCTAGTTAATTATATTATAACATACTATTAGTATTTATTCATATTTTTTTAAAGCATATAACCATATATAAGTTGAAGCTTTCAGGACTTTAATATATAATTGACTCTGTGATTAATTATTGAGTGGAAAGGAAGATTTTATGAAATTAGGGATTGTAGGATTACCAAATGTTGGTAAAAGTACTATATTTAATGCTTTAACTTCAGCTAAGGCTGAAGCAGCAAACTATCCTTTTTGTACTATAGAGCCAAATGTCGGCATAGTACCAGTACCTGATAAAAGATTGGATCTGTTAGAAGAACTAGTTCAGCCCGAAAGAGTTATGCCTGCAACTATTGAATTCTTTGACATAGCCGGTCTTGTCAAAGGAGCTAGTAAGGGTGAGGGTTTAGGCAATAAGTTTTTATCTCACATAAGAGAAGTTCAAGCTATTGTCCATGTTGTTAGATGTTTTGAAGACGAAAATATTACTCATGTTGAGGGAAAAATTAGCCCTATAGATGATATTGAAATTATAAATCTAGAACTTATGCTTGCAGATTTAGATTTAATTACTAGTAGGATTCAAAAGGTTGAGAAACAAGCTAAGTCTGATAAAAGCTTTAAAAAGGAATTGGATCTTTTGATTAAATTAAAGGATGCTATAGAGGCCAATACACCTCTTAGATCCCTTGACTATACAGAAGATGAGATGGCTATAATAAAGAACTTTGGTCTTCTTTCATTGAAGCCAGTTCTATATGCTTGCAATATATCTGAGGAAGATCTCTTAAGTGGTGAAGACAATGATTTTGTTAAGTCTGTTAAGGATTATGCTAGTAAAGAGGATTCTACAGTTATAGTTGTATCCGGAAAGATAGAGTCAGAAATATCTCAACTTGATAAGGAAGAAAAACAAGTTTTCCTTGAGGATTTAGGTCTTGAAGAGTCTGGCTTGGACCAGCTAATAAGATCTAGCTACGAGCTTCTAGGACTTATGAGCTATATAACTTCAGGAGTAAAGGAAGTTAGGGCTTGGACTATCAAAAAAGGCACTAAGGCTCCTGCTGCTGCTGGAAAAATCCATACAGATATCGAAAGAGGATTTATTCGTGCAGAAGTTATTAACTACAAGGATCTTTTAGCCTGTGGTACTAGAGCTGCAGCTAGGGAGAAAGGCCTTGTTAGATTAGAGGGTAAGGATTATATAATGCAAGATGGAGATGTTGTTGAATTTATGTTCAACGTATAGATAAACCCCAGGTAATTTTAATTTACCTGGGGTTTTTACTTACTTTATTAGTTCTACCATGTCTCCATTTCTAATTCCTGAAGCATTTCCCTCTTCAATATCAACATGCATTTCTAGTGCATAGCTGTCGCTTACTCTAACCAATACATTGTCAAATCTTACTCCTCTAGGTCCATCTGTTAAGATACTAACCTTTTGGTTGTCTTCTACACCAAAGTTTTTAGCATCTTCTGTATGCATATGGATATGTCTTGAAGCTACTATTACTCCTTCTTCCATTTCCACTTGACCCTTAGGTCCTACAAGCTTAACTCCTGGAGTATCTTTTATGTCTCCTGATTCTCTTATTAGAGGCTTAACTCCTAAAGAGAAGGCATCTGAAATTGAAATCTCAACTTGAGTATTAGATCTAGTTGGTCCCAGCACCCTAACTCCTTTTATAGTTCCCTTAGGGCCAACTAAGTCAACTTTTTCCTCACAAGCATATTGGCCTGGTTGTGATAGATCCTTCATTTGAGTTAATTGGTAACCTTCACCAAAAAGTATGTTTAAGTCTTTTTCAGATAAGTGCATATGTTTATTAGACATAGCAATAGGTAATTTGTTTTCCACAGTAACGCCCTCCATTATTTTTCTTTTTTTAATTTATCATACATTTCAAAGAACTCTGGAAATGATATGTTGATGCAATCTAAATCATCAAAACTGGACTGATTAGCAACCATTTTTGATAATACAAATAGACTCATAGCCATTCTATGGTCCCCATAAGTTGTAAAGTCATTTCCTCTCACTTCATTCTTTCCATTTATTATTATAACATCTTTATTTTTATCTACAACCACATTAGCCCTAGTCAATTGATCTACAACGGCATCTAATCTATTGGTCTCCTTATACTTTAACTCTTCAAGTCCTTTAATATAGCTAGTACCCTCTGCAAAAGCTGCTACAACTGAAATTATAGGAACCTCATCAATCAAGCTTCCAATCTGCTCTTCTTCAATAGTAATAGCCCTTAGGTCCGAAGATCTTACTCTTATATCTCCAAGATCCTCATTATTTAAGCTTCTTTTATTAAAAATCCTTATATCTCCGCCCATGGCTTGAAAAACTTCTATTAGTCCTATTCTAGACTTGTTGATACCAACATTCCTTATAGTTATATCTGACCCCTCTAAAAGAAGGGCCAGGGCTATAAAATAGGCTGCTGATGATATATCACCTGGAACATAAAGATCTCTTGCCTCTATCTTTCTATTTTCTCCAAGGGATATTCTCCTACCCTCAACCTTTAAATCAACACCTAAGTAGGAAAGCATCCTCTCTGTATGGTCTCTAGACTGATTTTTTTCAAGAAGGCTAACTTCTTCCTGGGTAAAAAGCCCTGCCAGTAATATGGCAGACTTAACCTGAGCACTGTCCATAGGCATCTTGTAGTCTATCCCCTTCAAAGACTCTGCCCTGTCTATGTATATGGGAGGAGTATTTCCGCTGGCACTAAGTTTTCTTCCCATGGCCTTTAAGGGATCTATAATCCTATTCATAGGTCTGGTAGACAGGGACTCATCTCCTCTTAGGACACTTGGAAAGTCCATACCTGATAAAATACCTGCCATTAACCTCATGGTGGTACCAGAGTTACCACAGTATAGATCTTTACTAGGCTTACTTAAGCCCTTTCTAGCATCCACAATAAGTTTTTCCTTCTCCCTATATATTTTAAGGCCCAGTTCCCTGTAGATTTCAATGGTCCTTAAAACATCCTCAGACTCAAGTATATTTTCAACCTTAGCCCTGCCTCCGCTCAGGCCTAAAAGCATAACTGCCCTATGAGAAATAGATTTGTCTCCTGGACAGGTAAATTCCCCCTGTAAATAAGTCTTAGTTTTCAATCCAATCCCCCTTAAGCGCCTCCATAATAACTTCTTCAGGCACATTATTATAAAGAAAGGCACTTCCCAATGCCCTTGGTAAAACCATATTTATAGTCCCACCAGTGTTTTTCTTATCATGACCTATTAAGGACATGATTTTTTCAACTTCCTGAGAATCATAAGGCCTTAGAGAAACTAGGGGCCTTAAATTTTCTATTATAGTAGCTACACTTTCCTCGTCTATTGTGGCTAGTCTATAACCTATATAAGTTTCATAGATCATTCCCACTATCACAGCCTCCCCATGGCTATAGTTTTTAAAGTCTGTAAAACCTTCTAGTCCATGGCCTATGCTATGACCAAAATTTAAAATTTGCCTCAGTCCCCTGTCCCTAAAGTCCCTAGATGTGTAACCTAGCTTTATCTCTATAGACTTTTTTATTATAGCCTCCAGATCCTTTTCCAAAAAGCTAGAGTTTTTATAGCTCTCCAGGCCTTGAAAGAAAAGTTTCTCGTCCTCTATAATTCCATACTTTAAAATTTCACCATAGCCAGATAAAAGGTCTCCCTGATCTAAGCTTTCTAGAAAGTTAGTGTCTATAAAAACAGCCTGTGGCTCCTTAAAGTTACCAACTATGTTCTTGTAGGACCTATAGTTAATACCTACCTTGCCGCCAAGACTACTGTCAACCTGGCTCAAAAGAGTAGTAGGAATATTTATATAGTCTATGCCACGCATGTATATAGAGGCAACAAAGCCACCTAGGTCTGTAACAACGCCTCCACCTAGGTTTACTATAAGATCATCCCTTGTAAAATTATGATCCAGCAAAAAATCTATTATATCAAAAGCCAGCCTAGAATTCTTACTGCTTTCTCCAGATGGAACCCTATATAGAAAACCAGAACTTAAGTTTTTTAGGCTTTCTATATAGGCCTTATAATTATTAAATATAAAGTCATCAACTACTATAAGGTATTTTTTCTTCCTATCAAAATAGGGCCCCATATCCTTAATTGAATTCTTTGAAACTTTATAGTCCATAAGATCACCTTTTCTCTATGATTTCCATATAATTTCTATAGTTGGCCTTAAGCTCTTCCAAGCTATCTCCACCAAACTTCAACAAAAACTCATCTAAAAGCACATAGGCTGTCATGGCTTCCGCTACAATACTGGCAGAAGGCACTGCTGTTATATCAGATCTTTCAAACTGAGCATCCACAACTTCCTTGGTATCAATATCCACAGTCTTAAGAGGCTTTCTAAGGGTCGGTATAGGCTTCATAACTAGGCTCATAACCAAATCCTCTCCATTGGTAACTCCAGCCTCCAGCCCGCCTGCATAATTTGTCTCCCTCTTATAGCTTTTACTTAGGCTATCATATAGTATAGGATCATGGTAGTTTGAACCTAGGCTAGCTTTTCCGTCAAAGCCCAGGCCTATCTCAACCCCTTTAATTGCTGGAATACTCATTAGCCCCCTGGCTAATTTCCCATCTATCCTATTGTCCCAGCTGTTGTAGCTACCTAAGCCTACAGGTAAGCCATAGACTACAAGTTCTACTACACCACCAACAGTATCTCTATTTTTACCTATCTCCCTAACCTCATTTATCATTTCAAGTTCTAGAGTCTTGTCTAGGACATTCATTTCTGAATGAACCGCCTTCTTAAAGTAATCTCTTAGCTTGTCCTCAGTATAGTAGGATATATTTGATTCAACCCTACCAATACTCATAACATGGCTATATATCTCTATGCCAAACTCCCTAAGTAAAAGCTTGCATATGGCTCCTAGGGCAACTCTCATAGCTGTTTCCCTAGCACTGGCTCTTTCCAGGGCATTTCTGCCAGAGTCTTGGTTATACTTTAGAAGTCCTGATAGATCAGCATGGCCTGGTCTTGGTTTTTTGACTGGATTTAGGGCTATGTTGTTGCCCCTATTCTTTATCAAAATCCCTATAGGATTTCCCGTAGAATAGTTTTCAGAGTCTACTCCTGATAGAATTTCAACCCTATCCTGTTCAATAGACATTCTACTACCCCTACCATAGCCTCTCTGCCTCTTTCTTAACTCCTCGTTTATAAAT
The DNA here is from genome assembly GCA_030152145.1 of Tissierellales bacterium. Taxonomy (GTDB): domain Bacteria; phylum Bacillota; class Clostridia; order Tissierellales; family JASKZW01; genus JASLIL01. The sequence goes on along the minus strand of JASLIL010000034.1, from coordinate 1,414 downwards.
TCTTGGTCTATATAGAGATTTGAAGGAAGCCCTTCTAATATTCCCATTAAAGAATCCCCGTGGGACTCTCCAGAAGTAATTAATCTTAGCATTTCGTCCTCCTTTTAGTTTTCTTATCTAGATTTAAGAATAATATATGAATCCCTACAAATAAGGTTAAAAACATTATCATTATATTTTTAAACATATTCATAAAGAAGCTTTCAGGAAGCATTTGAATCATCAAGTCTTTAGATGGATCCATTAACCAAAGGTCATTGGAAAACAGGATCAGGTGAAAGTAGGTAAAATACTTGTTGAAATCCAAGGCTATAAAAACAAGTAGGCCCAGTAAGATTCCCCACCAGATAAAGAAAGCTCTAGAGACTCCCCAATAAAAATATCCTATATTCTTCTTAAATATAAAGTAAAACATTGTGCAAAGTGATACTATAAAGGCCAGATTTCTGATTTTATATCCATAATAAAAAAGATGTCTAACATCCTCCATATGAAGGACCTCATTTTTTCCAAAATGAAGGGATAGGTCTAGATCCTCTCCCCTTAAATAGTCCAATAGATCTTCAGATATAGCCATCAGCTCCTGATGACTCTTGCCAGTAGTATCCATTATATTTTCCTCATTAAAGTTAGTATCAAATTTATCCAGGTCATATACTGTTGAGTCAAAGGACTGAAGTAGTAAGAATACCGGAAAAGCTAATACAAACAAGAACAAAGCTATTTTTTTCATAATACTCTCCTATAAATTTATAGTTTAATTAAAACAGTCTTACTATAAAAATAAAAGTACCCTTTAGAGTACTTTTATTCTTGGTCTTCTGGCATCTCCCATGCATGATATATCTCTTGAATATCATCATTTTCTTCAAGTATATCTATCATTTTTTGCATATTCTCAATGTCTTTTTGATCTGTTAAAACAGTAGTGTTTTGCGGTATAAATGAAATCTCAGCCATAGCAAATTCATAACCTAGTTCACTTAAGCCATCTCTAATACCATTGAAATCCTTAGGATCAGTTATTATTTCATAGCCATAAGCTTCAATAGTAAAGTCCTCAGCACCTAAATCTATAGCCTGTAAAGTTAGTTCATCCTCATCTATACTATCATTTTTTTCTATACCTATTATACCTTTTCTATCGAACATAAATGATACACAACCACTTTGTCCTAGGTTTCCACCATATTTATCAAAAGCATGTCTTACATCTGCTGCAGTTCTGTTTTTATTATCAGTTAATCCTGTAACAAGAACAGCAACTCCTCCTGGACCATATCCTTCATAAGATATGTTTTCATATGCATCTGATGCATCTGCTCCAAGACCTTTTTTAACTGCTCTTTCAATATTGTCATTAGGCATGTTTGCAGCCTTTGCTTTTTCTATAGCTGCCTTAAGTGATGCATTG
>JASLIL010000022.1 GCA_030152145.1 Tissierellales bacterium | reverse complement strand
ACCTAGAGTACTAGGAGGACTTGGAATAGCTATATTATCAACATCTAAAGGTGTTATGGCAGATAGAAAAGCAAGAGAAGAAGGAGTAGGTGGAGAAGTTCTTTGTTACGTTTGGTAATTAGAACTGACACTGTTTTTAAGGAGGTGCACTTATGTCAAGAATAGGATTACAGCCAATAGAAATTCCAGCTGGAGTAGAAGTTTCAGTTGATGAATTAAACTTGGTTACTGTAAAAGGACCTAAAGGAGAAATTTCAGAGAAAATTGATTCTGATATGGTTATAAAAATAGAAGATAATGTGATTACAGTTGAGAGACCTTCAGATAATAAGAGACATAGATCAATTCATGGTCTTTCAAGAACTTTAATATACAATATGGTTGTTGGCGTAACTGAAGGTTATAGCAAACACTTAATTATAGAAGGAACTGGATATAGAGCTCAAAAAGAAGGCAAAAAATTAGTGCTGAACTTAGGATTTTCACATCCAATAGAGATGGAAGACCCTGAAGGAATTGAGGTAGAAGTTCCTAAGGCGACTGAGTTAATTATTAAGGGAGCAAACAAGCAACAAGTAGGAAACTATGCTGCTGTTATAAGAGACTTCAGAAAACCAGAACCTTACAAAGGAAAAGGTGTTAGATACGTTGATGAGGTTGTAAGACGTAAGGTAGGTAAAACAGGTAAGTAGAAAGGAGTGAAGAGAGTTGCTAAATAAATTCGATAGAAAAGCTCAAAGAGTTAAAAGACATGGTAGAGCAAGACAAAGTATTAAAGGAACAGCTCAAAGACCAAGATTAAGCGTATTTAGAAGCAATAGCAATATATATGCACAATTAATAGATGATGTTAATGGAGTAACATTAGCTTCAGCTTCTACTTTAGACAAAGATTTAAAGCTATCTTCAACTCAAAACAAGGAAGCAGCAAGACTTGTAGGAGAATTAATTGGAAAAAGAGCAAATGATAAGAATATCACAGAAGTTGTATTTGACAGAGGTGGAAATATATACCACGGTAGAGTTAAAGAACTTGCTGAAGGCGCTCGTGAAGCTGGTCTGAAATTTTAAGTAAAGGAGGGGAACTAATGGAACGTTCATATATAGACGCAAGTAACTTAGAATTAAAAGAGAGAGTTGTAAGTATTAATCGTGTAGCTAAGGTTGTTAAAGGTGGTAGAAACTTTAGATTCAGTGCACTAGTTGTTGTTGGAGATGAGAATGGACATGTTGGAGTAGGTATGTCAAAGGCTCAAGAGATCCCAGAAGCAATTAGAAAAGCAATTCAAGATGCTAAAAAACATGTTATAGAAGTACCTATAGTAGGAACAACTATACCACATGAAGTATTAGGTGAGTTCGGAGCTGGAGAAGTTCTATTAAAACCATCTGTAGAGGGTACTGGAGTAATCGCTGGAGGAGCAGTTCGTGCGGTATGCGAGTTAGCTGGTATCAGAGACATAAGAACAAAATCACTTGGAACAAGTAACCCAAGAAACGTTGTTAATGCAACAATGAACGGATTAATGAATCTTAAGAAGGCAGAAGAAGTTGCTAAACTTAGAGGAAAATCTGTAGAAGAAATGTTAGGATAGGAGGGGAGGATAATGGCTAAAATTAATATAAAATTAGTTAGAAGTATTATCGGAAAACCAAAAAATCATATAAAGACTGTTGAAGCTCTTGGTCTTAAAAAAGTTGGCCAAGTTGTGGAAAAAGAAGACACCCCTCAAATTAGAGGTATGATCGCTAAAGTAGATTACATGGTTGAGGTTAAATAAGATTTAATTAAGAGGAGGTGTAGACATGAAGCTTAACAATTTAAGACCACAACAAGGTGGAGAAACTAAAAAACGTAAGAGAGTAGCAAGAGGTTATGGTTCAGGTTCAGGAAAAACTGCTGGTAGAGGACATGACGGACAAAACTCAAGATCTGGTGGAGGAGTTAGACCAGGATTTGAAGGAGGTCAGATGCCTTTAACAAGAAGAATTCCTAAGCGTGGATTCACTAATATATTTGCTAAAGAATACTTTGAACTTAACGTTGAAAGCTTAAATAGATTTGAAGATAACACAGTTGTTAATGCTGAATTCTTAATAGAAGAAGGATTTGCTAGAAAAGGCGAAATCAAAGACGGTATTAAGGTACTAGGAAACGGAGAACTTAATAAAAAGCTAACTGTTCAAGCCACAAAATTCAGCAAAACAGCTGCTGAAAAAATTGAGGCTGCAGGAGGAAAGGTAGAGGTGATCTAAAATGTTTGCAACCTTGAAGAATGCCTGGAAAATTCCTGAAATAAGAAGAAAGATTATATTCACAGTGCTAATGCTATTAGTAATAAGGTTAGGATCAAGCGTCCCAGCACCATATATGGATAAGGACATAATAAAAAGCATGTTTGAGATGGGACAGGTTGGAGTATTAGAATTTCTTGACTTAATGTCAGGTGGTACTTTCAGTAACTTTAGTATATTTGCTTTAAATATTTATCCTTTCATAACAGCATCTATAATCATCCAGCTTCTAACTATAGCTATTCCTAGATTAGAAGAAATAGCTAAAGAGGGAGAAGAGGGAAGAAAAAAGATTGCTAGATGGACTAAGTATGGTGGAATCATTTTAGCTGCAATACAGGCAATAGCAATGACAAGAGGTTTCTTCCGTGATGGAGTTGTGGCTGAAGGGTTTTTGCAACATAGCATTATAATAGTATCACTAATAGCAGGTACAGCATTTTTGATGTGGGTTGGAGATCAAATCACTGAAAAAGGAATTGGAAATGGTATCTCACTTATCATTTTCGTAGGTATTATATCAAGAATACCTACAGAAATACTAAAAGCAGTAGGATTAGTTAAGGCAGGATCATTAAGTATAATTAGAATACTTATATTTTTAATTTTTGCTTTATTTATTATAGCAGTAGTTGTAGCCTTACAAGAAGGAGAAAGAAGGGTACCAGTACAATATGCTAAAAGAGTTGTTGGAAGAAAGATGTATGGTGGTCAAAATACACATATACCACTAAAGGTATCTATGGCTGGAGTTATTCCAGTAATATTCTCAACCTCATTACTAGCATTCCCTCAGACAATCTCATTGTTCTTCAGGGGACAACCTTCTGATTGGGTAACTAAATACCTAACTGTACAAGGAAGTGTTGGAATATGGATATACTCAATATTAAACGTACTATTGATTATATTCTTCACTTATTTCTATACTGCAATTCAATTTAATACAGTTGAATATGCTAAGAACCTTCAACAGCATGGTGGATTTATACCAGGAATTAGACCAGGTAGACCAACATCTGAGTATTTGAATAGGGTTATTTCAAGAATAACGTTTGTAGGAGCAATATCCCTTGCACTTATAGCTTCATTACCAATAATACTTTCACATGTATTTAAGTTGAATGTAAACTTTGGTGGTACTGCTATAATAATTGTAGTTGGAGTTGCCCTTGAAACAGTAAAACAAATAGAATCACAAATGTTAATGAGACATTATAAAGGATTCCTAAATTAATATAGACTATAGGAGATGAATAATATGAGATTAATACTACTTGGACCACCTGGTGCAGGAAAAGGAACTCAGGCATCAGCTATAGTAAAAGAGTACAGTATACCACATATTTCAACTGGTGATATATTCAGAGATCATATTGGTCGTGGAACAGATCTAGGAGTAAAAGCTAAAGAGTATATGGACAAAGGACTTTTAGTACCAGATGAATTGGTTATATCGATAGTAGAATCAAGACTTAAAGAAGATGACTGTAAAGACGGATTTTTATTAGACGGTTTTCCAAGAACATTAGTTCAGGGCCAAGAATTAGATAAAGTGTTAGACAATATGAAAATACAATTAGACAGAGTAATCAACATCAATGTTGAAAAAGATATTTTAATAGGCAGAGCTATTGGAAGAAGAATCTGTAGGGATTGTGGAGCAACTTTTCATATAGAATTTAATCCGCCTAAAGAAGAAAATGTTTGTGATAAATGTGGCGGTTCATTGATGCAAAGAGATGACGACACAAGAGAGACTGTAGAACAGAGGTATAAAGTTTACAAGGAGCAAACAGAGCCTTTAATAGAATACTACGACAAGAAGGACTTGATCCTAAATGTTGATGGTTCTAAAGGTATTGAAACTATTTTCAATGAAATCAAAGAAGGGTTAAACTAGGAATAAGAGAAAGGCAAGGCCTTTCTCCAGTTGCTTATGTTTCTCCAGTAAAGAGGTGAATGGATTGGAAACAACTTCAGATATTAATATAGGACAGGTTGTAAAGTCTCGAGCTGGTAGAGATAAAGATCGTATTTTTTTGGTTTTATCAGTAGTTGATAAAAACCATCTCTATTTAGTAGATGGGGATTTAAGAAAGATTGATAATCCTAAAAAGAAAAAGGTTAAACATCTAATAGTATACAATACTGTATTGCCAGAACTAAAATATAAATTGGACAATAATATAAAGATTAATAATGCTTATATTAGAAAATTACTAGAACCTTTTAACAAGCAGTTTTAAGATGTAATTAGGTGAAAAAACAAACAGGAGGTTCGATAACTTAATGTCTAAAAAAGATATTATTGAATTAGAGGGTGAAGTTGTAGAAGCTTTACCAAACGCTATATTTAAGGTTAGATTAGAAAATAATCATGAAATCTTGGCTCATATATCAGGAAAATTAAGAATGAACTATATAAGGATTCTTCCTGGAGACAAGGTTACAGTAGAATTATCACCCTATGATTTGACTAAGGGTAGAATAACCTGGCGAAAGAAGTAGCATAGGAGGGATTTGAATGAAAGTAAGACCATCAGTTAAAAAGATTTGCGAAAAATGTAAGATAATAAGAAGAAAAGGCAGAGTTATGGTAATCTGTGAAAATCCAAAGCATAAACAAAGACAAGGATAATTACAAATTATTATAGTTGTTGTCGGTTACAGGAGGTGTAGATATCAATGGCTAGAATAGCAGGTGTAGACTTACCAAGAGACAAGAGAGTTGAAGTTGGTTTAACTTATATCTATGGAATTGGTAGACCAAGAGCGAATGAAATATTAGAAAAAGCTAATATTGATAAGAATACAAGAGTTAAAGACTTAACTGAAGCAGAAGTTAATGAACTTAGAGGAATTATTGATACTTACCCAGTTGAAGGGGACTTAAGAAGAGAAGTATCAATGAACATTAAGAGACTAAGAGAGATCAACTGCTACAGAGGAGTAAGACATAGAAGGAACTTACCTTTAAGAGGTCAAAGAACAAAAACAAACGCAAGAACTAGAAAAGGACCTAAGAAATTAGTAACTAAGAAGAAGTAATTTAGGTCAATGAGAAGGAGGGGAATTAAGTGGCAGTTAAGAAAAGAAAAGGCGTACGTCCTAGAAAAAAAGAACTTAAGAATGTTGAAAGAGGACAAGCACATATCGTTTCAACATTTAACAATACAATGGTAACTTTAACGGATTTACAAGGTAATGTATTATCATGGGCTAGTGCTGGACAGTTAGGTTTCAAAGGATCAAAGAAATCAACACCATTTGCAGCACAGCAAGCGGCAGAAGAAGCAGCAGTTAAAGCAATGGAACATGGTCTAAAAACTGTGGAAGTTTACGTAAAGGGACCAGGATCAGGAAGAGAAGCAGCTATAAGATCTCTTCAAGCTACAGGTCTAGAGGTAAACTTAATAAAGGATATGACTCCAATACCACACAATGGTTGTAGACCACCTAAGCGTAGAAGAGTATAATTTCAGGAGGTGTAATTAATGGCTAGATATACAGGTCCAGTATGTAGATTATGTCGTAGAGAAGGACAGAAACTATATTTAAAGGGAGACAAATGTTATAGCGACAAGTGTCCTATGAACAAGAGAAACTTCGCACCAGGACAACATGGTAAAGGTAGAATAAAATTAACTGAGTATGGCTTACAGTTAAGAGAGAAACAAAAAGTTAAGAGATTTTATGGAATACAAGAAGGTCAAATGGCTAAGTATTTCTTAATGGCTGATAAAATGGCAGGGATTACAGGTGAGAACCTACTAAAACTTTTAGAATTAAGACTAGACAATGTTGTTTACAGAATGGGATTAGCTTCATCAAGGGCAGAAGCTAGACAATTAGTAACTCATGGTCACTTCTTAGTAAATGGTTCAAAAGTAGATATTCCATCATACATTGTAAGTGTTGGAGATGAAATCGAAGTTAAGGCTAAGAGCAAGAGCAGTCCTAAACTTAAAGGTTTTGCTGAAAGCAACAAAGGTAATTCAGTTAGATGGATTGATGCTAATCTAGATGAATTAAAGGGTAAAGTTGTAGCTGAGCCAACTAGAGAAGACATTGACATTCCAATAGAAGAACACTTAATCGTAGAGTTATATTCTAAATAATAGTATACAAGATAAATCAGTCGCCCTCGTCCTTTAATAATATTAGATAAATAAGGAGGGTTAATGTTCATGATAGAAATAGAGAAACCAAAGATAGAGATTGTAGAACTAAATGAAGATAACACTTATGGTAAGTTTGTTGTAGAACCTTTGGAAAGAGGTTTTGGAACAACTTTAGGTAATGGCTTAAGACGTGTACTTTTATCATCACTACCAGGAGCTGCAGTATCTTCAATTAAGATAGAGAATGTATTACATGAATTTTCTACTGTACCAGGAGTATTAGAAGATGTTACTGAGATCATACTTAACATTAAAGGTATAGCAGCAAAGATGTATACAGACGAACCAGTGCTTTTAAGACTTGAAGCAGAAGGCGAACAAGTTATAACAGCAGGTGATATAATCACAGGTCCAGATGTTGAAATCTTAAATAAAGACCATTATATAGCTACAGTAAATGAAGATGGGCATCTTTATATTGAGCTAGAAATGGAAAAAGGTAGAGGATACAAAGTATCTGAAAGGAACAAAAAAGATGATCAGCCTGTTGGAGTTATCCCGATAGACTCATCATTTACGCCAGTTAAGAAAGTAAACTTTACAGTTGAAAACACAAGAGTAGGTCAGATCACTGACTACGATAAGCTAACTTTAGAAGTTTGGACGGATGGTACTATGAAGCCAGATGAGGCTACTTCTTTAGGTGCTAAAATTTTAACTGAACACTTAAACCTTTATATTGGATTAACTGAACACGTAAATGATGTTGAAATCATGGTTGAAAAAGAAGAAGACAATAAAGTGAAAGTACTAGAGATGACCGTAGAGGAACTAGATCTTTCTGTTAGAAGCTATAACTGCCTAAAAAGAGCAGGTATAAATACAGTTGAGGAATTAACTGAGAAGACAGAAGAAGATATGATGAAAGTCAGGAATCTAGGTAAAAAGTCTCTTGAAGAAATAAATAATAAACTTTCAGCATTAGACTTATCACTTAAAAAGTCTGATGAGTAGTAAGTTATAAAGGAGGGAAAGGTATGACTAAATTAAGAAAACTTGGTCGCCCTACAGATCACAGAAATGCAATGCTAAGAAATCAAGTAACTAGTTTACTAGCAAATGGAAGAATAGAAACATCATTACACAAAGCTAAAGAAACTCAAAGAATGGCAGAGAGAATGATAACTCTTGGTAAAAGAGGAGACTTACATGCTAGAAGACAAGCTTTAGCATATATATATGATGAAGATGTAGTAACAAAATTATTCTCCGAAATAGCTCCATCATACGAAGAGAGAAACGGTGGATATACGAGAGTGCTAAAATTAGGACCTCGTAGAGGAGATTCAACTGAAATGGCTATAATTGAATTAGTATAAAGGGTGGGGGATTAAGTTTTGAACTTAGTCCCTTTTTTTCTACAATTTTTTCTAGTCAACATCTTTGTTGTCAATTCAAAACCAGTGTGTTATATTAGATAATGGAAATAACTAATAGTTAGGGGATTATATATGGATAATATGATTAAAATAGATAATTTAACTTATGAATATAGAGGTATGGATGAGTCAAAGAACTTTAAGGCCATAGATGGCTTAAATTTAGAAGTTAAAAAAGGAGAGCATCTGGTTATATTAGGTCATAATGGTTCTGGTAAATCAACATTGGCAAAGCTTATAAATGGACTTTATCTTCCAACAGAAGGAAATCTTTATGTAAATGGAATGAATACTAAGGACGAAGAGAAGCTTTGGGATATTAGAAAGACAGCAGGAATGGTATTTCAAAATCCAGACAATCAAATAGTAGCAACTATAGTAGAGGAAGACGTGGCTTTTGGGCCAGAAAACCTAGGAGTTGAAGCCAAGGAAATAAGGAAAAGGGTAGACAGGGCTCTTGAGGTAGTAGATATGTCTAAGTACAAGAAACACGCTCCCCACCTCTTAAGTGGTGGGCAAAAGCAGAGAATAGCTATAGCAGGTATTTTGGCCATGGAGCCAGACTGTATTATATTAGATGAGCCTACAGCTATGCTGGATCCAACAGGAAGAAAAGAAGTAATGGATACAGTTAAAAAGCTAAATAAGGAAGAAGGCAAGACCATAGTTCATATAACCCACTTTATGGATGAGGCCATAGACGCTGATAGAGTGGTAGTTATGGAGAAGGGAAAGATAGCCTTGGTAGGTAAGCCCAGAGAGGTTTTCTCAGAGGTTCCCATGATGAAGAAACTAGGCCTAGATGTGCCACAAGTAACTGAATTAGCCTATGAGCTTAGAAAAGAAGGATTTGAAATTGAAGAAAATATATTGACTGTAGAAGAGCTGGTGAAAAACTTATGATAATAGAACTTAAAAATCTTAATTTTATATACAATGAAGGAACACCTTTTGAAAAAAAGGCCCTGGACAATATTAATTTCTCAGTAGAAAGAGGAGAATTTATAGGACTTATAGGTCACACAGGTTCAGGTAAATCCACCTTGGTTCAGCATCTAAATGGGCTTATAAAACCAACCAGTGGAGATATAATAGTAGATGGTTTAAGAATAAATGATAAGGATGTAAATCTCCAAGAGACCCGTCAGAAGGTAGGCTTGGTTTTTCAATATCCAGAATACCAACTCTTTGAGGAATCCATATATAAGGATATAGCCTTTGGACCTAAAAACCTAGGGCTTTCAGAAGAGGAGATAGACTCTAGGGTTAAGAGAGCCATGAAACAGGTTGGATTGGATTTTGAGGAATTTAAGGACAGGTCTCCCTTTGAACTAAGTGGAGGTCAGAAAAGAAGAGTAGCCATAGCAGGTGTCCTAGCTATGAATCCTCAGGTTTTAATTCTTGATGAACCTACTGCAGGTCTAGACCCTAAGGGTAGGGATGAAATATTAGAGGAAATAGAAAGTCTGTATAAGGAAGAAAATATTACTATAATCTTTGTATCCCATAGTATGGAGGATATAGCTAGGCTAACTAATCGTGTTCTAGTAATGCATGATGGTAGGCTTAGTATAGATGGGCCCACTAGAGAAGTTTTTACAAGGACAGAGGATTTAAGGGCCTTAAACTTGGGTGTACCACAGATTACAGAATTCATGCAAGAATACAAGAAGATGGGCCATGATATAGATGATCAAATCTTAACTATAGAAGAGGCCAAAGCGGAAATAATAACTTATCTAAGGAGAATAAAAGATGCTTAAGGATATTACAGTAGGACAGTATTTTCCAGGAGATACTATAGTCCATAAACTAGACCCAAGGATAAAGATACTTGCAGTTATATTTTTCATAATAGCATTGTTTTTTATACAGGATTTTTATCCTTATATATTTATATTTCTATTTATAGCAGCAGTTATTAGGATATCAAAGATACCAGCCAAGGTTGTAATAAAGGGATTGAAACCTGTAATGTTTCTGATTCTAATAACCTTTGTTATTAATGTTCTTTTTACAAAGGGAGAGGAACTTTTTTCAGTAGGACCTATATCCATATCAAAGGAGGGCTTGAGCCAGGCCTGTTTTATGGCTCTAAGGCTTATATTCCTGATTACAGGAACTTCCCTCTTAACACTGACGACTTCACCTATAGCCTTGACAGATGGTATAGAAAGGCTTCTAATGCCTTTTAGTAAGATGGGACTGCCAGCTCATGAGTTAGCTATGATGATGACTATAGCATTAAGATTTATTCCTACATTAATGGAGGAAACTGATAAAATTATGAAGGCCCAAATGGCTAGGGGTGCAGATTTTGAGTCAGGTAATGTAATTAATAGGGCCAAGAACCTTGTGCCCCTATTGGTACCACTTTTTATAAACTCCTTTAGGCGTGCAGATGAATTGGCCTTTGCCATGGAATCTCGTTGCTATAGAGGGGGAGATGGTAGAACTAGACTTAATGAGCTGAAAATGGAGGCTAGAGATTTTTTAGCCCTGGGACTTATGTCTGTATTTTTTGGCTTTATAATATCAACTAAGTATGTTAACTATCTAAATTTAATATAAGATAGACAATATACTATTGACAAGGCATTGGAATTATACTAGAATATATAAGAGTGTTTAAAAAAGACCCCGGAATCTTTTTTAATATGCATTTATTATTAACAAGGAGGGATAGGAAATGAAGAGCTTTATGGCTAAACCTAATGAAGTAGAAAGAAAATGGTATGTAATAGACGCCGAAGATTTAGTTCTAGGTAGATTATCAACAGAAGTAGCAAGTATTTTAAGAGGTAAAAACAAACCTATATATACTCCTCATGTAGATACTGGGGACTATGTAATAGTTATTAATGCAGATAAGATAAAATTAACTGGAAAGAAATTAAGCCAAAAACAATATAGATACCACACAGGATATCCTGGAGGATTAAGATCTATACCTTATTCAAGAATGATGGTGGAAAATCCTGAGAAAGCTGTTATGTTAGCGGTTAAAGGTATGTTACCTAAAAACGCATTAGGAAGACAAATGATTAAGAAACTTAAGGTTTACAGTGGTTCAGAGCACAATCACGAAGCACAACAACCTGAAGTATACGAAATATAGAGAGCTTAGGAAGGAGGACTTGTAAATGGCTAATTTAGAATATAGAGGAACAGGAAGAAGAAAAACATCAGTTGCTAGAGTTAGACTAGTACCTGGTAATGGAAAGATCACTGTTAACGATAAGGATTTAGAAGAGTACTTTGCATATGATACTTTAAAGGTATTAGTAAAAGCTCCTTTAGATCTTACAGAGACAATGGATAAGTATGATGTAGTAGCTAATGTTCATGGTGGAGGATATACAGGACAAGCAGGTGCTGTAAGACATGGTATTTCTAGAGCACTTATAGAGGCTGATGAAGAGTTAAGACCAGTACTTAAAAAAGAAGGATTCTTAACAAGAGACTCAAGAATGAAAGAAAGAAAGAAATACGGACGTAAAAAAGCGAGAAAATCTCCACAATTCTCAAAGAGATAGATATTTTACACTGGATATGTTATATATCCAGTGTTTTTTTATGCCTAAAATCATAGATACTTTTAGGACTTCTAAACTTAGCTATAATATTATTTTTACTTTGTATAAGATATATCTAACTTAATGAAAATGACTATTATTATATAAATATTGGAAAAATAAATCAAAAACCAGTCTATAATTAAGAATTTTAATTCCAGAAAAATCTATCCGGGGCTGAAAGCTAGTGAAATAGAGATTTGTTAAAAGGTCGCTATTATTTTATAAAAATATTTAAAGTATTTTTTTCTATCTAATTTATGCCAAATCTCATTATTTTGACAGGGTATAGCCTAGTAATAGAGGGAAATACAAGCTTTTAAATGGTTAAAAAAATATCAATATCCTAATTTTCGTACAATTGCATATTTATATACAAATAAATATAAAACTGTTTAAAAAATGTCAGACTGCTTCTGAACTAATTCTAGAAAGGTATGACAAATAGATAATGGCTATAAATGAAGATATGTATGTGAAATACTAGTGAAAAACAAGACTGTATTATGGGTGGATACACAGGGAGAAAAGGTGTAATTATGCAAAAATCTTAATTAATTTTGGTGAATAATAATGCTATTGCAAAATATAAACTAGTCTTATATAATGAAAATTGTAAGAGATGATAAAACAACTTATAAACCTAGAAACTACTTCATGTAGTGCGGTTTAAAAATAGAAAAAATGGGTAAAATGTCAAATGTAAGAAAGCATATACAAATATGGGAAGGAGTGGTAGTAATGGCAGAACTAAAGAAAACATCATTGTACGATGAACACGTAGAACTTGGTGGAAAAATCGTTGACTTTGGAGGATGGGCTCTTCCAATTCAATACGAAGGATTAGTTCCAGAGCATGAGGCAGTAAGAGAAGCTGCAGGATTATTTGATGTATCACATATGGGAGGAATATTTGTTACAGGTAAAGATTCACTTCCATTCTTACAACATCTTGTAACAAATGACATTTCAGGCTTAGAAGACGGAGCAGCAATTTATACATTTATGTGCTATGAAGATGGCGGAATTGTTGATGACTTCCTAATCTATAAGTATGGTGAAGATAATTATATGCTAGTTGTTAACGGTGCAAATATTGAAAAAGACTATCATTGGATACTTTACAACAAGAGAGATTTTGATGTAGTAGTAGAAGACAGATCAAGTGCAATTTCAATCTTAGCTTTACAAGGACCAAAGGCACAAGAAATACTTCAAAAGCTAACAGATAAAAACTTAGATGAGATTAAACCATTCCACTTTGATGGTAATGTAAAGGTAAAAGGCATTACTACAACAGTTTCAAGAACAGGTTACACAGGAGAAGATGGATTTGAAATCTATGTTCCTAACGATGAAGCTGTTACTATTTGGAGAGCTATATTAGAAGAAGGTAAGGACCTAGGTATTAAACCAGCTGCTTTAGGAGCAAGAGATACCCTTAGATTTGAAGCAGGACTTCCACTATATGGTAATGAGCTTTCAAAGGAAATTTCTCCAATAGAAGCAGGACAAAAATTCTTTGTTAAGTTAGATAAAGAAGACTTTATAGGTAAAGATGCTTTACAGGCACAAGTAGATGGTGGCCTAACTAGAAGAGCTGTAGGATTTGAGCTACAAGGAAGAGGTATTCCAAGACAAGGTTATGAAGTAGCTAAGGATGGAAAAGTTATAGGATTTGTTACTACAGGCTATATGGCACCAACACTTAAGAAAAGTATAGGTTTTGCTATAGTTGATCTAGAAGAAGCAAAACTAGACAACGATATTGAAATATTAATAAGAAATAAGGCTGTTCCAGCTAAAACTGTTAAAAAGAGATTTTATAAAAGATAAATCTTTATAAAATATAAAAAAGAAAACTAAGGAGGATTTTGAAAATGAAAATTGAACAAGGATTACTTTATACAGAAGATCATGAGTGGGTTAAGGTTGAAGGTGACATAGCTACTATAGGTATTGCAGATTATGCACAAGATTCATTAGGAGACATAGTATATGTAGAATTACCAGAAGAAGACGATGAATTTGATAAAGAAGAAGCTTTTTCAGCTGTAGAATCAGTTAAAGCAGCTTCAGATATCTTTATGCCAATCAGTGGTAAAGTTGTAGAAATTAATGAGGAAGTTCTAGATGATCCAGCTTTATTAAACGAAGATTCATATGCTAACTGGATGATTAAAGTAGAAATTTCAAACAAAGACGAATTAGATAAATTAATGAGTAGTGAGGATTACGAAAAATTCTTAGCTGAGGAGGTATAAGCAATATGTATCCATACATCCCGAATACACCAGAAGATGAAAAGAGGATGTTAGAGTTTATAGGTTTAGAAAGTGCCGAAGATTTATTTAAAGATATACCAGAAAATCTTCAATTAAAGAGAGATTTAGACCTTAAAGCTTCAATGTCCGAATTAGAAGTAACAGATTATATGAAAAACTTAGCTTCAAAAAATAAATCAACTAGCGATTTAACTTGTTTCCTAGGTGCAGGAGCTTATGACCACTATATTCCTTCAATAGTTGGACATGTAATTGGAAGAAGTGAATTCTACACTTCCTATACTCCTTACCAGGCAGAAATAAGTCAAGGTACACTACAATATATATTTGAATTCCAAACTTTAATATGCCAATTAACAGGTATGGAAGTAGCAAACGCATCACTATATGATGGTGGTACTGCTATTGCAGAGGCGGCATTTATGGCAGCAGCTGTAGCTAGAAGAAAGAAAATTGTTATTTCAAAAACTGTTAATCCACAGCATAGAGAAGTTCTAAGAACTTATGCACATCTACAAAACTTAGAGATTGTAGAAGTGGAAATAGATAATGGTGCTACTGACTTAGAAGACTTAAAGTCAAAAGTAGACAAGGAAACAGCAGCAGTAATAGTTCAAAGCCCTAACTTCTTTGGAGTATTAGAAGATCTAGATGAAGTAGAAGCTATTGCTCATAGCGAAAAGAAAACACTTTTCGTAGCATCAGTTGACCCAATCTCAATGGGAATCCTAAAGACTCCAGGAGAGATAGGTGCTGATATAGTAGTTGGAGAAGGTCAAGCTCTAGGTATACCACTAGCATTTGGTGGACCATACTTAGGATTTATGGCTACAACTAAGAAAAACATGAGAAAGTTACCTGGTAGAATAGTTGGACAAACTATAGATGCTAATGGTGACAGAGCTTTTGTACTAACACTTCAAGCTAGAGAGCAACACATTAGACGTGAGGGAGCAACTTCAAATATTTGTTCTAACCAAGGTCTAAATACTTTAGCGGCTACAGTTTACCTATCAACATTGGGAACTCAAGGCCTAAGAGAAGTGGCAGAACAATCAACACAAAAGGCACACTATGCATACAATAAGCTAATTGAAGCAGGCTATAAGCCACTATTTGAAGGAAGACCATTCTT
The DNA here is from genome assembly GCA_030152145.1 of Tissierellales bacterium. Taxonomy (GTDB): domain Bacteria; phylum Bacillota; class Clostridia; order Tissierellales; family JASKZW01; genus JASLIL01. Next base: position 4,766 of record JASLIL010000022.1, on the reverse strand, counting down.
CAAGGAATTTGCTTTAGTTGGACCTAAGGATGCTTGTGAAATAAACAAAGAGTTAATGGAAGAAGGAATCCTAGGAGGATACAACCTTCACAAAGACTACCCTCAATATGAAAATTCTGTTTTATATGCAGTAACAGAAAAGAGAACAAAAGAAGAAATTGATAGATTAAGTTCTGTATTGGAGGGATTGATATGATGAGAGACTACGAAAAACTAATATTTGAAATAGATAGAGTTGGAAGAACAGGCTACAGACTTCCAAAATTAGATGTAGAAGAAGTTTCTTTAGATAGTATAATTCCTGAAAACAAGCTAAACGAGAAAGATGTTAAGTTACCAGAAGTTAGTGAAGTAGATGTTATTAGACATTATACTAATCTTTCAGACAAAAACTACGGATTGGATACAGGATTCTATCCACTAGGATCATGTACAATGAAATACAATCCAAAGATAAATGAAGAAATGTATAAGTTAGATGGATTTGTAAATATCCACCCAAGACAGCCAGAGCATACAGTACAAGGTGCTTTACAACTTATGCATGAACTAGCAGAGTCATTGGCAGAAGTAGCGGGTATGGATAGAATTACTCTACAACCTGCAGCAGGTGCTCATGGAGAGCTTACAGGTTTAACCCTGATTAAGGCCTACCATGAAGATCGTGGCGAAACTCAAAGAACTAAGATCATAGTTCCAGACTCAGCTCACGGTACTAACCCAGCATCAGCAATTATGGCTGGTTTGGATACAGTACAGGTTCAGTCAACTGAAAATGGTTTAGTTGATGTAGAGAGCTTAAAGGCTGTTTTAAATGATGAAATAGCTGGTTTAATGCTTACAAACCCTAACACTTTAGGTTTATTTGAAAAAGATATTAGAGAGATTGCAGATCTAGTTCATGAAGCTGGAGGTTTACTATACTATGATGGAGCTAACGCCAATGCTATTTTAGGTCATGCTAGACCTGGAGATATGGGATTTGACGTAGTTCACTTTAATATTCACAAGACCTTCTCAACACCTCATGGTGGAGGAGGACCAGGATCAGGACCAGTTGGAGTTAAGGACATACTAGTTCCATATCTACCAAAACCTGTGGTAGAAAAAGATGGAGATAGATATTTCTTTGATTACGATAGACCTAAATCAGTTGGTAGAATGAAAGACTTCTACGGACACTTTGGAATAAATGTAAGAGCATACACTTACATTCTAACAATGGGTTATGATGGATTGAGAAAGGCAAGTGAAATGGCAGTTCTAAATGCTAACTATTTAGCTCATAGACTAAAAGATCACTATAACTTGCCAGAAGGCGAATTATTCAAACATGAATTCGTATTAGCTGGATTAAAAGATGGATTAAGTGTAACTACTATGGATGTTGCAAAACGTCTCCTAGACTTTGGTTACCATCCACCAACAATTTACTTCCCACTTATAGTTAATGAGGCCCTTATGGTTGAACCAACTGAAAGTGAGAGTAAGGAAACTCTAGATGCTTTTGCTGATGCTTTAATTAAGATAGCAGAGGAAGCAAAAACAGATCCAGAGATCTTAAAAACAGCTCCACATAATACTATAGTAGCTAGAGTAAATGAAACAGAAGCTGCTAGAAACCCTATATTAAGATACGAGGAGTAGATGATATGACTAAAAGAATAGCAGTACTTGGAGCAGGTCCAGGTGGTTATGTAGCTGCAATTAGGGCTGCACAACTAGATGCTAAAGTCTTTTTAGTCGAAGATGATAAAGTGGGGGGTACATGCCTTAATAGAGGATGTATCCCCACTAAAGCGTATTTTAAGAATGCAGAGGTAGTTAATACAATTAAAAATAGCGAAAACTTCGGCGTAACTGTAAAAGACTTTAGTGTAGATGGCAATGCTTTACAAGATAGAAAAAATGAAATAGTTGGACAATTGGTTTCTGGTATAGACCAGTTGATTTCTTCCTATGATAATATTGAATTTCTAGCTGGAAGAGCCAAGATAGAGGATAAAAATACTATTAATGTTAAGTTACATGATGGAAAAGAAGAGACCATAGAAGTAGACTATATAATAATTGCAACAGGTTCTAGACCTACTATGACAGAAGTAGAAGGTTTTGACCTAGATGGAGTAATTACAAGTGATGACCTACTGGAGATGAGAGAGATCCCAGAAAGCCTTGTAGTTATTGGTGGTGGAGTTATAGGTCTTGAATTTGCTAGTATATATCAAGAGCTAGGCTCAGAGGTTACACTACTTGCATCAAGAGTACTTAAGGATGTAGATAGAGAGATAAAAAATAAGCTTCCTCGTGAATTTGAAAAGAGGGGCATGACAGTCTATAAAGATATTAGGGCTAAGAAGATTGTCAAAGAAGGAGATAAGTTAAGGGTTGTAGCTAAGTTTAAAAATAAGGACAAGGAAGTAGAAGTTCTTGGAGAGAAGATACTTATGGCTTCAGGTAGGGGACCAGTTGTAGATGGTCTTAATCTAGAAGAAGTTGGTGTTGACTACTCCTTAAAAGATGGTGTAAAAGTTGATGATGACTATAGAACAAATATTGAAAATATATTTGCTATAGGGGATGTAAATAGTAAGGGGATACAATTGGCTCACGTAGCATCAGCTCAGGGTGTATATGTAGTTGAGAAGATTATGGGGCTTGAACCAGATATAAATTTAGAAGTTTTCCCAGACTGTGTATTTACTCTTCCAGAGGTTGCCTTTGTAGGTATGAAGGAGGAGGACTTAAAAGAGTCTGGCCTGAAGTATAAGGAAAGCAAGTTCCTATTTGCTGCTAATGGTAAGGCACTAACCTTAGGAGAGGGAAATGGCTTTATAAAGGTTTATGCTTCTGAAGACAACAAGATTTTAGGTGTTACTATTATGGGTCCACATGCCAATGATCTTATTCATGAAGGCGCCTTGGCCATATCCAATGGAATGGCTGTAGAGGATATTGCAAGAACTATTCATGCACATCCAACCTTAAGTGAAGCCTTTATGGAGGCGGTTGATGGATTAAATGAAACGGCAATACATATTGCCCCTAAGAGAAAGAGAAAAAGATAAATTAAGGCATAGACTATAGTCTATGCCTTTCTTTGTAGCCATATGTGGATGGAATTTGTGGATAAGTTAGAAAAATATAGAAGGCTTGTGGATTGGAGGATCTTATAAATGGAGAAGATTTTAAAATATTTGGAAAAATACTTGGCTATTGCTAGTCCTACAGGATATACCCATAGGGCTATAGATGAGCTTATGCTTGACTTTGATAGATTGGGCTTAGACTACTACAAAAACAATAAGGGGGGACTTATTTCTTCTTTAGAGGGTAAGAACAATGAAAAGGCCATATGTATAAGTGCCCATGTAGATACCTTGGGAGCTATGGTTAAGAATATAGAAAGTGATGGAACTATAAGGTATAATAAGATAGGTGGTGGTGCCTGGTCAGCTGTAGAGGGAGAAAACTGTAATATACTTACAAGATCTGGAAAGAGCTTTAGGGGAAGTTTTATTCCGGATATGGCAGCCACCCATATATTCGGTCAGGCCAAGGGTAATAGTGAAAGGTCCTATGAGAACATGGCTATAAGGCTGGATGAAAGGGTTTCTAGGAAAGATGACCTACTTGCACTTGGTATAAATATAGGGGACTTTGTATCTATTGAGCCTAGATTAGAAATAACAGAGTCTGGCTTTATAAAGTCCAGATATTTAGACAATAAGCTGCAATTAGCCATAATGCTGGCTGTTATTGAAAAAATACAAGCTGAGGGCCTAAGGCCTAGCTATAGGACCTACTTTTATATTTCAAACTTTGAAGAGTCAGGTCATGGAATTTCTCATATGCCAGAGGAGGTTTTTGAGTTTGCAGCCTTGGATATTGGCATAGTTGGTAGGGACCAAAATTCAGATGAATACTCTGTTAGTATAGCTTGTAAGGACAGGAAGACTCCCTATAACTATTTAAGTCGTGAAAGATTAACAGGTTTGGCAGAAAAGCATGGCATAGACTACAGGCTAGATCTTTATAATTTTTATAGTACTGATTCAAGTCAGGCTATAATCCAGGGTAAGGATCTAGATATATTGTCTTTTGGACCAGGTGTAAATTCTGCCCACCACTATGAAAGAAGCCATATGGATGGGGTTAAGAATACCTTTGATTTACTTTATAGGTATATATTAGAAAGATAGGAGAGATTTATGTTAGATTTTTTAAAAAGACACAAGATACTTATTATCATGATGCTTATAAGTATAGCTAGCTTGGGACTTATAGGTTTGGAAGTTAGGAATGGAGATCAGGGAATATTATTTGATATAGCTATAATGGAGGAGATCAGCAAGAGAATTACCCTTAAGGGTTTGGACTTTTTCAGGATTTTCACTCATCTAGCATCTGCAAAATTCTTAATTCCTGGAGTCATTCTTCTGGTTTTATTTGAGTATAGGAAGGGGAAAGTTTTAGAGTCAATATTTTTAATATTTGCCTCTTTAGGCACTTTTGGAGTAAACTTTGTCCTTAAGCAGTTTTTTACTAGAACCAGGCCCATAGCTTATTTTTTAATAGAGGAAAAAGGCTATAGTTTTCCCAGTGGCCATGCCATGGTTAGTATGGGATTTTATACTGGCCTATTTTATCTTTTAAGTAGAAGATGGAAGGATAAAAAGCTTATATTTAAGTTTTTAAATCTAGCTATAGTTTTATTGGTAGGCTATAGCAGACTATACCTAGGAGTTCACTGGCCAACAGATATA
>JASLIL010000114.1 GCA_030152145.1 Tissierellales bacterium | reverse complement strand
TAAGGGATAGGGATTTCTTGGACCAGGTTTTTGAAAAAGAGGATATAGATGGAGTTATTCACTTTGCTGCTAATTCCCTGGTGGGTGAGAGTATGGATAAGCCTCTTAAGTACTATAACAACAATGTTTATGGTACCCAGGTTTTACTGGATGCCATGGTGGACCATGGAGTTAAGAAGTTGGTTTTTTCTTCTACAGCTGCTGTTTATGGTGAGCCAAAGTCTACGCCTATAGGAGAGGATTTTGAGACCAAGCCTACTAATACATATGGTGAGACAAAGTTGGCTATGGAGAAGATGATCCAGTGGGTTTCTAGGGCCCATGATCTAAAGTATGTGGCCTTAAGGTATTTTAATGTGGCTGGAGCTAGGGAGGATTCTCTTATAGGGGAGGATCATATGCCTGAGACTCATCTTATACCCTTGGTTTTACAGGTGCCTTTAGGCAAGAGGGAGAAGATCTACATATTTGGTGATGACTATGATAGCTTTGATGGTAGCTGCATAAGAGATTATATTCATGTGGTGGACTTGGTTAGGGCCCATATTTTAGCTCTTAAGTACTTGGAAGAGGGTCAGTCAGATGTATTTAATCTAGGTAATGGTAGGGGCTTCTCAGTTAAGGAGATCATAGATGCTTCTGAAAGAGTTGTTGATAGACCTATAGCTAGGGAGGTTAGGGAGAGAAGACCTGGAGATCCAACTAGCCTAGTGGCTTCTGCAGATAAGGCTAGGGAGATTCTTTCTTGGCAGCCAGCTTATAGGGATATAGAGAAAATAATAAAAACTGCTTGGGACTTTCATAGGAAAAATCCTGATGGTTTAAACTAGAGGTGATTGTATGGATATGGATTTTGAAATAAGCCGTCTTCTTGGCTATGCCTTAGACAAGGGTTTAATAGATTATAGGGATAGATACTATGGCTTAAATAGGGTATTGGATTACTTAGATTTAGATGGAATAGACCTTATAGATGCTGCCTATAGGGGAGAGAAGATTTTTGAAATACTAGATGTCTTTAGGCTTTGGGCTATAGAAAACGATTTCGTTAATCAGAGTCCAGTAGAGTTGGATTTATTTGATACAGGTCTTATGGCTTGTCTTGTAAAGTCTCCTTCAGAGCTGGAAAGAGATTTTAAGGAGAATTATAGGAAGAGTCCTAAATTGGCTACAGATAGTTTCTATGACTTTAGTATAGCTACAAACTATATAAGGGAGGATAGGGTTAAAAAGGACCTAAAGTGGAAGTATCCTTCCGAGTATGGTCCTATAGATATAAGTATAAATCTGTCAAAGCCAGAGAAGGATCCTAGGGATATAATTAAGGCCAAGGCTTTAAAGTCCTCTTCCTATCCTAAGTGTCCTCTTTGCAAGGAAAATGAGGGCTATAGGGGGAGGCTTAATCATCCAGCCAGGGGAAATCACAGGTTGATAGCCTTGGATCTGGAGGGTGAAGAGTGGTATATGCAGTATTCCCCCTATATCTACTATAGGGAGCATAGTATAGTTTTTAAGGGGCAGCATGAACCTATGAAGATAGAGGAGGCTAGTTTTAGGAGGTTGCTGGCTTTTGTAGAGGCCTTTCCCCACTATTTTGTAGGTTCTAATGCAGATCTGCCTATAGTCGGAGGTTCTATTTTGAGCCATGACCATTTTCAGGCTGGAAACTATAGCTTTACCATGGCAGAGGCTAGAGAGGAGAATAGAAGAAGTTTGGGAAAGGTGGAGCTATCTACTCTTTGCTGGCCTATGTCAGTTATAAGGCTTAGGGGCCAGGATAAGAAGGACTTGGTGGACTGGGCTAGTAGGATTCTTGAAAATTGGAGGTCCTATGATAATAGGGAGCTAGGAATTATTAGTAGGACAGATGAGGACCACAATACTATAACCCCTATTGCCAGATTTAGGGAGGGCTTTTTTGAGTTGGATCTGGTCCTGAGAAATAATAGGAGGACTGAGTCAAGACCTATGGGACTTTTCCATCCTAGGGAGGACTACCACCATATAAAGAAGGAAAATATAGGACTTATAGAGGTTATGGGATTGGCTGTCTTACCAGCCAGATTAAAGGATGAAATGGAGGAACTAAAGCCCTATTTATTGGAGGGCAACTTAGATGGTCTTCCAGAAGATTTAGAGCTTCATAGGGATTGGGCAGCAGGTCTTCTTGAAAAATATAGATTTAATAGTTCTAATATAGATGGAATCTTGGAGGAGGAAATAGGTAGGGTTTTCTTGAAGGTTCTCTTGGATGCTGGAGTTTTCAAAAGAGATGAGAAGGGACAGAAGGAGTTTAGAAGGGCTCTTGATCTTTTAGTGGAGGGATAAGCTTATGTATGTATTTGAAAGTGAAAATCTAGGCTTTAAGCCTATGGCTAAGGAGGACAGGGAAGATTTTATAGGGATGAATGAGGACCCTATAGTTATGAAGTATTTTCCGGCCCTTATGACCAGGGAGGAGAGCTGTGACTTCTTCCAGAAGATTGGAGATAGGATGGAGGCCCAGGGCTATGGGCTTTACGGTGTCTACTTAAAGGAGGAGGGAAGCTTTATAGGTTTTATAGGCTTTAATCCCATAGGCTTTAGTATTGATGACTATGACTTAGAGGGAAAAATTGAAATAGGCTGGAGGCTTTTAAGCCCCTACCATGGCAAGGGCTATGGTAGGGAGGGGGCTAGAAGAGTTTTAGAATATGGCTTTAAGGACCTAAACTTTAAGAGGGTCTACTCCTTTACTGCCAGAGGAAACCTAGCCTCTGAGGGCCTGATGAAGTCTTGTGGTCTAGAGAAGCTGGGGAGTTTAAGCATCCTAAGTTAAAGAATCAGCCCCTGGAAGACCATGTTCTCTATGTCAGGGAAAATCCCTATAGATAGAAAAAATCCTGAAACTTAGTTTTCAGGATTTTTTATTAGTCTATAGAGGCTGTAGATAAATAGGGTGTAGACTGTAAATAGGAGTATAAAGCTGTAGGAAAAGCCCTCTAGACTTTCTACTAGGCTTTTGACTAGACTTAGGGGCTTGAATATATCCCAGCTATTAAATCTTAGGAATCTTCCTATGTAGATTCCTATACTTGAAAGACTGGCTATGGCTACTAGGATAAGGGTTTTTAGGCCCTTATTTAAGCCAACTACAATTTCATTTAAAAATAGATCCAGGCTCTTTAGTCCAAGGTAGCTGGATATTAGGAAGGCCATAGAGGTGCTTATTAGTTGAATCCAGTCTTCTATATTTGAGCTATAGATAGTTTCATAGCTTTTAAAGATTTCATATTGGCCAGTTTCTAGGACCTTTATGCTGTAGAAATTAGAGTTTTGAAGATGTATGTAGTCTGTAACCATATAGAGAGAGTTGGGAAAGAAAAACAAGCTGGCCAGTAGTAGGACTATAGTTAGGCCAAGAGGTCTTTTCTTTAAAATACTTCTCTTCCCTAGCTTTACAAGGATGAGAGGAAGGATGGCCAGTACTAGATTCCAGTTTAGCCAGAGTGCAAGAAAATTTTGGTATTTTACTAGAAAGAAAATATTAAAGGCCATATATAAGCCTATTAAGAGGGCTAGACCTTGGTTTTTACTGAGTTTTTTCATCTTATCACTCCTTTTTTATAGCATAGCATTGAAGATAAAAGATGGCAATAAAAAAGACCTACAATGTAGGCCTTAAAATTACTCAATACTTGAGTAGAACTCAACAACTAATTGGTCATTGATTATTATAGGAACTTCTTCTCTATCAGCAGGTCTTAGGTAGACTGCTTCATATTTTTCCCTGTCCTTTTGAAGGTAGGGGAATTGGTTTAAGGCGTTCATTTCATAGTTGTCCTTAAATAGCTCAACTGATTGAGATTTTTCCCTTAAGCTAATCTTATCTCCAGGCTTAACCCTGTATGAAGGTATGTTAACCTTTTGACCGTTTACTAGAAAGTGATTGTGAACTACCATTTGTCTAGCCTGTCTTATAGATCTAGCAAAGCCTATTCTGTAGGCTAGGTTATCTAGTCTGGACTCTAGAATTTGTATAAGAGCTATACCAGTAAGATCATTGGATTTCTTAGCCTCTCTTACATATTTTATCATCTGCTTTTCAGAAACACCGTAGTAGGCTCTTAGTCTTTGCTTTTCTAATAGCTGCTCACCATAGTCTGATAGTTTCTTATCTGCACGAGAAGTACCTCTCTTTGCTCTGTCCATTGCCTTTGGGTGTCCACATACATTTAATCCTAATCTTCTAGATTGCTTGAATCTAGGAGTCATATCTTTTGCCATTATTTCCTCACTCCATCTAAATTATTGCCGCGATAATTTAGAGCCTTTATAGAATATAACATATTTTTCAAGGCTTGTAAATGATAATTGTTATCAATTTACCTGTTTTTAAAAAGATTTTTTCCTAGAGGCCAAGCTATTTTAAATCCCTAGTTTTGATAATAAGATAACAGGATTTACTTTTATAGAAAAAGCCTTCTAGCCTCTAGTAATTGAACTTTAAGAGCTTATAAAGCTGACTACTTAGGTATAGGATAGGATTATAGGAGGTCCTAGGTCTATAATATTTATGAAATTGTAAAAAAATTATCAGAAAGTATTTCACTTTTAAGAAAATCTTTGATATAATAAAAACAAGGATGATAAGGAAGCAAAGGGAGGGCATTAAAATGTTAGGTGAAAATCTTTTTTTAAGCTGTTTGGGAACTTTGGGATTTTATTTGATCGGAATATACATAGTATTTAAGGCCATGGTAAAGGAAAATTGTAGATAATTTAAGATAAATAAAAAAATAGACAGCTGGCTGTCTATTTTATTTTATAGTTTTTTCATTTTAGCAGGGGGAAAGATTCTAAAAATAGCCCTTCCCTTTATCTTATCAAGCTTAATAGGACCAAGCTCTCGGCTGTCCCTACTGAAGGATCTGTTGTCACCCATGGCGAAGATATGATCTTCTGGTACTACCATGTCTATGGATCCTGGGGTTAGCTCTGGATCTAGGTAGTTCTCTTCTAGCTTTTCTCCGTTGATGTAGACTTTTTGGTCCTCTATTAGGATATGTTCTCCTTCTAGGGCTATGACTCTTTTAATATATAGCTTTTCCCTGTTTTTAAAGATTATTCCACTTTCAAAAACTATAGTGTCTCCTCTTTCAGGAAGCTTATTTTTGTAGGCTCTGGGAGAGAGTAGAAGTAGGTCATGGTGTTCTAGGCTTGGGTTCATAGATTCTCCAGACACTAGGTTAAGTCTTAGAAAACAGAGGATGAAAAGAGCTATTAGGAAGGATAGGCTAAGAGATTTTCCCCAGTCTAAAAGTTCCTTATACTTATGATTCAAAAAATATCACTCCTGTCTTTAGTTATTATAGATATATAGTATAATATAGCAAAGAGCTTGTAAAGGAGGGATAAAATGGAGAGGTTAGAACTTCCTATAGAGGAAGAGGATATAGCTATTATAGGTCAGGGAATGTCCCTTATATTCCTATATACTAGGAGATATCCTTTGAAGAACTTGGTTTTTCACTATGGTTTTTTTGCTATTATTTTTACTTTATTTATGCTTAAAAATATCTATGGTGTAGAGGATAAGAAGAAAAGGTCTTCCTTGTTTTTAGTAGAGGCTTTATATGTACTTATTTTATTTTTAAGCCAATACTTTATAACTGGGACCTATAATAAGATTATTGGGCCCATACTAGGGGCTATAATGATATTTATATATATAGAGTTTATAAGACCTAGGTTTACTTAGGTTAAGGAGGTGAAACTTGCTGGTTCTTTGGGGCTGGTGAGTTTTTTATTTTGGAGAGATTTAATTTTTAAAATTTTCCGACTAGATTTTATCTTTAGTCTTTTAAATTATATCGTATAGTGATACAATATAAAATAGGACATATTATCTAAAAGCAGGTGATTAAATGGGAAAGAAAGAAAAAATTAGTAAGAAGGAATTAATTTTACAAGGAGATATCTACAAGGCTATTGTTATATTATCCTTTCCAATTATGATCAACAACTTGATACAAACTCTATATAACCTGGCAGATGGAATTTGGGTTAGTAGACTTGGACATGTGCAGTTTGCTGCTACTTCTTTTGTGTGGCCAGTAAACTTTTTATTTATTTCTATAGGCTTTGGCCTGTCCATAGCTGCCACATCTATACTGTCCCAGCTAATAGGGGCGGATCGGATTGAAGATGCAAATGAATATGCTAGTCAGATCATAGGTGTTTCTATGGTTATATCTATAATACTTGCTATTGTAGGCTATAATCTTACACCACAAATAATCAAGTTTATGGGTGCTAGTGGGGACTTGAAAAAGTATAGTACCATCTATTTAAGACTTACATTTATAGAAATTCCCTTTATGTTTTTATTCTTTAACTTTAACTCAATAATGAATGCAGAGGGCAATACAGTTACGCCTACAAAGCTGTCAGCTATTTCAGCTATAATGAATGTGGTTTTAGATCCACTTTTCATATTTGGTTGGAAGTTTATTCCGGCTATGGGGATAGCTGGTGCTGCAGTTGCTACCATTATATCTAGGGCGGTTTTATCTATTATAGGAATCTTTGTTATAGCCAAGAAGGATACTGTAGTTAAGCCTAGTTTTAAGAACTTTAGGTTTAATAGACCTATGTTGAAGAATATACTGAAGGTGGCTCTTCCATCTTCACTGGGTCAGTCTGGTTCAGCCATGGGATTTATAATTTTAAATAAGTTTATAGCTTCCTATGGAGATGAGACTATAGCTGCCTATGGAATGGTTAATAGGATTACTTCCCTTATAATGCAGCCAGCTGGTGGTATAGGGGCAGCCCTTACTTCTATAGTTGGTCAGAATATAGGTGCCAAGCAGTACCAGAGAGTTAAGGATGGCTTTAGGAAGGCTATTAAATTTACAGTTATACTGGGTGTTTTAGGAGGTATACTTTTAATAGTAAATGATGAGAGAGTTATAGGTTTCTTTATGGGCAAGAGTAGGAATATGGAGGTTTTCAACCAGGGTATAGAGTATCTTAAGTTTTCTGCAGCCTTTACGCCTTTGATGGGAATTTTCAGTGTATTCCAGGGAGTTTTCCAGGGTTCAGGCCACACGAAGCACTCTATGATCATGGAGATAGGTAGGCTTTGGTTTGTTAGACTTCCTATGATCTTGATCTTCAAGCATTTTTCAAACCTGGGTCCAACTGGTATTTGGATAGCTATGAGTGTTAGTAACCTTATAGTTTGCCTATATGGTCTTTATATTTATAAAAAAGGTGATTGGATGAGAAATGTAGTTGCTAGCTAGAGGAGGATTTTTACCTCCTCTTTTTTATTTTATAGGAAAAATTAAAAAATATATAAAATTTGAACAATATAGAAAGATTTAATTTTATATTTGCTTAAAGTATGATAAAATCTATAATGACAGAGTATGAGAGAGATTAAAGTAAGATTGAGGTGTTTTGAATGATAGAATTAGGTATGAAACAGACTCTAGAGATAAAGAGGTTTACATCTGTAGGGGCTTATTTAAATACGGAAGATGGTTTTGAAGATGATATTCTTCTACCAAAGAAGGAAATAACTGAGGATATGGAAGTAGGACAGAAGTTAGATGTTTTTGTCTATCGTGATGCAGAGGATAGGATGATAACTACTACAAGAGAGCCTATGATAACCTTGGGAAATATGGCTAAATTAAGGGTTATAGATATTACAAAGATAGGTGCTTTCTTGGACTGGGGCCTTGAGAGAGACTTATTCTTACCTTTTAAGGAACAGACCATAAAGCTTGAGAGGGGCAGGGAGTATTTGGTTGGACTTTATATTGATAAGTCTGATAGACTTTGTGCTACTATGAAGCTTAGGGACTTTTTAAGCACTGAGTCACCTTATGTTAAGGATGACTGGGTTGAGGGTACTATATATGGCATGAATGATGAGTTTGGTGCCTTTGTAGCAGTTGATAACAAGTATGAGGCCTTGATACCAAAGAAGGACCTACTAGGTGTTTACACTATTGGTGAAGAGGTTGAAGCTAGGGTTACAAATGTTAAGGAAGATGGTAAGATAGACTTGTCCCTTAGAGATAAGGCTTATCTAGAGATGATTGACGATGCTAAGATAATAATAGAGGCTTTGGAGAAAAACAATGGTAGTCTTTATTTAAATGATAAGTCAGATCCAGATAAAATCAGGGAAGAGCTAAGCATTAGCAAGTCTGCTTTTAAAAGGGCTATAGGAAGACTTTTAAAAGAGGGAGAAATTGAATTTATAGATGGGGGCATAAAGCTCATCTAAAGAATAGATAAATTAATATGGGCTTATTTGGTACCACTTGGTTTAAAAGGGAAATTGGTGAAAATCCAGTACGGTCCCGCCACTGTAATAGTTCTTGTAATACTTTTACCACTGTAGCTAGCCTATGGGAAGGTGTATTATTTAAAGCTTTAGTCAGGAGACCTGCCAATAAGAACAATGCTGATTATTAACTCACGGAGGATGAGGAGGTATTGATGGACCTTTTGTTGAAAAGGCCTTGTTTTCTTGTTTAATATTCAGCTTTTAAGCTGTTTTTTTTATGTCTAAAAGGAGGGATTTTAAAATGAATATACATGAGTATCAAGCAAAGCAAATTTTAAAGGACTATGGAATTCCTACTCCATTTGGAATTCATGTAGAAACTAGGGAAGAAGCAGGGGAGGCTTTTGATAGGATTGAAACTGATATAGCAGTAGTAAAGTCACAGCTGCATTCTGGGGGAAGAGGTAAGGCTGGCGGTATTAAGATTGCTAAAAACAGAGATGAGGCTATGGACTTTACAGAGGAGCTTATAGGCAAGAGACTTTATACAGCTCAAACTGGACCAGAGGGGAGACTTGTTAGATCAGTTTTAATAGAAGAGGCTTCAAATATAAAAGATGAGTTTTACATAGCTTTTGCTATAGATAGAAAGCTGTCAAAGGCTGTTCTTATAGCATCAAAGGCTGGTGGAATGGATATAGAGGATAATCAGGATACTATTGTAAAATATCCTATAGATCCATTGGTTGGCCTAAGAGACTACCAGTGTAGAGAGGTAGGCTTTGAGTTGGAGATAGAAAAATCTGAGATGAATGGTTTTGTAGCTATTCTTCAAGGTTTGTATAGAATTTTTATGGAGAAGGACTGTTCTCTTGTGGAGATAAACCCATTGGTTAGAACAGAGGAGAAGAGAATTGTTGCCCTGGATGCTAAGATGAATTTTGATTCCAATGGTCTTTATAGACAGAAGGATATAGTGGACTTGAGGGATTTAAATGAGGAGGATCCTAAGGAGGTTGAAGCTTCAAAGTATGACCTTTCCTATATAGCCCTAGATGGAAATATTGGCTGTATGGTTAATGGTGCTGGCCTGGCTATGGCTACTATGGATATATTAAAGCACTATGGTGGAGATGCAGCTAACTTCTTGGATGTTGGAGGATCTGCTACAGAGGATAAGGTTAAGGAGGCCTTTAAGATTATTCTTCAGGATAAGAAGGTTGAGGGGATATTTGTAAATATCTTTGGTGGTATTATGAAGTGTGATATTATTGCTAATGGTATAGTTAAGGCTATAAAGGATATAGAGACAGAGATACCTTTGGTAGTTAGATTACAGGGAACTAATAGTGATCTTGGAAAGAAAATACTGGAGGAATCTGGCCTGAATATAGAAGCTGCTTCTACAATAGATGAAGGAGCAGAAAAAATCATAGAGTTAATAGGGAGGTAGACCATGGGTATATTTATAGGAAAAGATACTAGACTGATTGTACAAGGAATTACAGGTGGTGCAGGTAAATTTCATACAGAGAAGATGTTAGAGTATGGTACAAAGGTAGTTGCTGGTGTTACTCCTTTTAGAGAGGGAGAGGAAATACTTGGAGTACCTGTCTATAACACTGTGAAAAAAGCTAAGGAGGAGACTGGTGGAAATACATCAGTTATATTTGTTCCAGCTCCTTTTGCTGCTGATGCTATAATAGAGGCTGTAGATGCAGAACTGGATTTAGTTGTTTGTATTACAGAGAATATTCCAATTATAGATATGGTTAGGGTTAAGAACTACATGAAGGATAAGAAGACTAGGCTTATAGGTCCAAACTGTCCAGGAATAATAGTTCCAGATGTTTGTAAGATTGGTATTCAACCAGGACCTATTCACAAGCCAGGTAATGTAGGTATAGTTTCTCGTTCTGGAACTCTTACCTATGAGGCTGTTGGAGAACTTTCAAATAGAGGTATAGGGCAGACTACAGCTTTAGGTATTGGGGGAGACCCTATTATTGGAACTGACTTTATAGATGCCCTAAAGGCTTATAATGAGGATCCTGAGACAGAGCTTATAGTCTTAATAGGTGAGATTGGTGGAACTATGGAAGAAGATGCTAGTGACTATATTAAGGCTCATGTTAAGAAGCCAGTAGTTAGCTTTATCAGTGGTAGAACAGCACCTAAAGGTAAGAGAATGGGTCATGCTGGTGCTATTATAACTGGTGGAACAGGTTCCTATGAAAGCAAGAAAGAAGCTTTAGAGTCAGCGGGAGTAGTAGTTTGCAAGACTCTTATGGAAATTGGCGAGAATGTAGAGAAGATACTTAAAAATAAATAAGTTGTAATTATTTACAATTTATGATAGTTTAAAGTAGAAGTGAATATTGGGGTGCTTGTATAGACAGGCTGAGATAGAAATGTTATTTCTGACCCGTAAAACCTGATTTGGATAATGCCAACGTAGGGAAAGTCTAGAGTGAATTTAAGCTATACACCTTTGTTGGTGTATAGCTTTTTTTATTTTAAGGAGGAGAGTATATGACATATACAACACAGATGGATGCGGCAAAAAAAGGGATTATAACTAGGGAGATGGAGATAGTAAGCCAGAAGGAGGGAATGGACCTAGAAGTTTTAAGGGATAGGGTTGCTAGGGGAACAATTTGTATTCCTGCCAACAAGAACCACAAGTCTCTGGATCCTATTGGTATTGGCGAGGGCCTGAAGACCAAGATAAATGTTAACCTAGGTATTTCAAAGGATTGTCCTAGTATAGACAAGGAGTTGGAGAAGGTTCAAGAGGCTATTGATATGAATATAGATGCTATAATGGACCTGTCAAACTTTGGAAAGACTGAGGAGTTTAGACAGAGACTTGTACATATGTCACCAGCTGTTATAGGTACAGTGCCTATTTATGATGCTGTAGGTTTTTATGATAAGGAGCTTAAGGATATAACTGCTGAGGAGTTTTTAGATGTGGCTAGAAAGCATGGGGAGGATGGAGTTGACTTTGTTACTATCCATGTTGGGATGAATAGGGAGACAGCAGGAATCTTTAAGAGAAATCCTAGGGTTACCAATATAGTTTCCAGAGGTGGCTCTTTACTTTATGCTTGGATGGAGTTAAACCAGAAGGAGAATCCTTTCTATGAGTTCTATGATGAACTACTGGAGATTTGCCAGGAGTTTGATATGACTATTAGCTTGGGTGATGCCCTGAGACCAGGATGTATAGAGGATGGTACAGATGCTGCTCAACTAGCTGAGCTTAGAGTTCTAGGAGAGCTTACTAAGAGGGCTTGGGAGAAAAATGTTCAGATCATAGTTGAGGGTCCAGGTCATATAAAAATAGATGAGGTTGTAGCCAATGTTAAGTTACAGAAGAAACTTTGCCATGGAGCACCTTTCTATACTTTAGGACCTATTGTTACTGATATAGCACCAGGCTATGACCATATTACTTCAGCTATTGGAGGAGCCATAGCTGCTAGTGCAGGTGTGGACTTCCTTTGTTATGTTACTCCGGCAGAGCACTTGAGACTTCCTACTAAGGAGGATATGAAAGAGGGTATTATAGCTTCTAAGATAGCAGCCCATGTAGGAGATTTAGGTAAGGGCATAAAGGGTGCCGGAGACTGGGATCTTAATATGAGTATTGCTAGACGTGAGCTTGACTGGGAGAAGATGTTTGACCTGGCTATAGATGGTGAAAAGGCTAGAAGATACAGGGAGGAGTCTAAGCCAGAGCATGATGACAGCTGTACTATGTGCGGAAAGATGTGTGCTGTTAGAAGTATGAATAGGGTTATGGAAGGAAAGGATATTAACCTTTTAAGAGAGGATGACTAGAAATGGATACTAGGAAACTTACTTTGTCTGGACTTTTAGTGGCTATGGGGGTTCTTTTGGGACATATAATCTATATACCTATAGGTGTTTCAAAGTGTTTTCCCATACAGCATGCTATAAATGTTATTGCAGCAGTAAGTTTAGGGCCAGCTATAGGAACTGCTATTGCCTTTAGCATATCTCTAATGAGAAATATATTGGGCACTGGAAGCCTTTTGGCTTTTCCAGGTAGTATGGTGGGAGTTTTTATAGCAGCTATGCTTTACAAAAGGACTAGAAAGCTGTCTTTGGCAGCCTTAGGTGAAATTATAGGTACAGGTTTAATAGGCGGGGTCTTGGCCTTTCCTATAGCTAAGTTTTTAATGGGATCTGAGGCTGGAGCATTTTTCTTTGTAGGACCTTTTTTAATAAGTACTTTGGGAGGAAGTTTTATAGGACTTTTAGTTGTAAAAGCCATGGAAAACCTTCATATATTAGAAGAAAATTTCTAAAAGAAAAGCTATTGGGTGATTTCCAGTAGCTTTTCTTACTTTTTTAAGTTTTCAAGATAAAAAATTTACTTTAAATGTATATTTTATACTATAATGAAATTGTAGGTATAAGCTGGGTATAATTAAAATAATAGCTGAGAAAGGAGATGATATTATTACTATTTGGAAGATAATCTTTGCTATTTCAATAATAGTTGAAATTACCACTAGATTGCTTGTTTCTATATGGTTTTGTGTTGGTGCAATTATTGCTATGATCTTAGCCTATATAGGCATGAGCCCAGCTCTACAGATGGTGGGATTTCTACTGGGTTCTCTTTTAACTGTTTTTATTTTTAGACCGCTTTTAAAGGATTACATGAATACGCCTAGGATAAGGACTAATTATGATGCTCTTATAGGTCAGGAGGCTTTGGTTATAGATCCTATTAAAAGAGATAGTTTAGGTCAAGTAAAGGTTAGTGGACAGGTTTGGACAGCTGATTCAGAAGAGCCTATAGAAGTGAACGAAAGAGTTAAGGTTTTAAGGATTGAAGGAGTTAAGCTTATAGTGGAAAAAATAGAGGAGGTTTAGTATGGGATTAATAATAATTGGATTGTTATTGTTGGCAGGAGTGTTGGCTAATATTAGAGTTGTACCTCAGGCACAGGCTTATGTTATAGAGCGATTGGGAGCCTTTAAGGAAACTTGGCATGTAGGTTTACATGTTAAGGTGCCATTTTTAGATAATGTGGCTTGTAAGGTAAGCTTAAAGGAGCAGGTAGTGGACTTTCCACCACAACCAGTTATAACTAAGGATAATGTTACTATGCAGATAGATACAGTAGTTTATTATAGTATTACAGACCCGAAACTATATACATATGGGGTTAATAATCCTCTTATGGCTATAGAAAACCTAACAGCTACTACCCTTAGGAATATTATAGGGGACTTGGAGTTGGATGAGACCCTTACTAGTAGAGATGTTATAAATACAGAACTTAGGGCTGTATTAGATGAGGCTACAGATCCTTGGGGAATTAGGGTTAGCAGGGTAGAATTAAAGAATATTATACCGCCTAAGGAAATACAAGATGCTATGGAAAAGCAGATGAAGGCTGAGAGGGAGAGAAGAGAGAAAATCTTAAGGGCAGAAGGAGAGAGAGAGTCAGCTATACTTATAGCTGAGGGTAATAAGGAGTCCTCTATTCTTAATGCAGAGGCTAAAAAGGAAGCAGATATTTTAAATGCAGAGGCAGATAAGGAAACTGCTATTAAGCGTGCAGAAGGACAGGCTGAAGCTATTCTAAAGGTTGAAAATGCTCGTGCCAAGGGTATAAGGATGCTGGCTGAGGCTGGGATAGATGATAGCGTTATTGCCCTAAGGTCTCTAGAGTCTCTAGAGAAGGTGGCAGATGGTAAGGCAACTAAGATTATAATTCCTTCAGAGATTCAAAACTTAGCAGGTTTAGTAACTAGCCTTAAGGAGTTGGCAGACGACTAAAAGGGGTTGTTGAAGATGAAGAGGAAAATACTGGGTCTAATGATTGGTCTTATGTTTTTAACAGGATGTAGATATGTTGATACAGATTTTTACGATAGGCATGACAGGGAGAGGTTGGTGGAGGAGGATACTCTTGAATATGATGGAGTGGATGGTTTAAGTTTAAAGCTTCCAGTGGGAAATATCCTAGTTTTACCTAGTGATGATGACAAGCTGAGGCTGGACTATAAGCTTAGAACTAAGAGAAAGTTTTCCAGTCAGGCCCTAAAAGAGATAAAAACTGATTTAAAACAATATTCCTATGGGACTGATCTGGACCTGGAGTTTTCCCTAAAGGATTCTTCAGGAAAGAGGCTGGATTCCCTTTACTGGAATGTTTATCTTTATCTTCCAGAAGGCCTAGATAGGCTAAAGCTGGATATGGATCTAGGGGATATGTCTCTTGAACACATATCTGGAGAGTTGGACCTTAAGCTTGGAATTGGAGATATAGAGCTGGATGATATAGGCTTTAAGGGAAAATCAAAGATAGATTTGGATCTAGGAGACCTGGACCTATCTCTTGCCAATACCCTAGATGGTGAGAGCATAGATATAAATATAGGTACAGGAGATGGAAAGATAAAATTAAAGAGTGATGACTATGTCATCTTGGACATTAAGAGCTATAGGTCCCAAAGCCGTCGGGAATATAAGGGTGAGGGCAGGCCTACAGAGATAAATATAAAGGTTGGAGTGGGAGAGATAGATGTGAAAAGATAGAAATTTCCACATAAATTTTTATAAAGGTTAAAAACTCTATAGAAAAAGTGTATAATGAAGAGAGAGAATTTATTATATGCAAGGAGTGTTCGAGATGGTTAAAAGTATTAAGATTAACTTTGATGCAGTTGAGGCTATGCTATACTTCTGGCAGGCAACTAGCGAGAAGGAAAAAGTGGGAGAGTCCTATATTTTAAGTATAGGTGACTTTGAAGATATGAAATACTTCTACAGTGACAACTTTGATAAGGAGTCAATAAGAAAGGTTCTTTCAGCTATATCAAACAGAGAGCTTTTAAATGGTGGAAGCAAGGAAGAAAGAAAGTACTGGAATAACAACATGTGGGTTATGGAAGACTTGGAATTTACTGATATGATGATCCAACCAGTTAAGAAGTTAAACCTAGACCATATGGTTGAGAAGTTAAACGAAATCAATGGGGACTTTAAGGATGAGAATATAGAAGTAGTATTTATTCCAGGTCATCTTGATGAGTATATTATTGATGGTAACAAGTTAATAGTAAACTTCTTCAGAATAATGCCAGACCTTTATGTAGAAGATAAGGTTACAATTGCAGAAAAAGATTTTAATGAGTACATGGAAGAAAAATTAATAGAACTAGTAAAATAAAAAAGGGCTTTAGGCCCTTTTTATTTACAATGAAAGGAAGTGAGTTATGAAGATAAGGAAGAAGTTTTTAAAAGGCTTGGAGCTTTTTAGGGAGGGGATAGAAGGTTATCCAGTAACTATTTTAAGCTTGGTTTGCTTTGTGTTTTTAAGTATATATAATTCAGAGGTAGAGTTTAAGATAGACGGAATAGACAGGTATCTTATGTCAATATTTTTATTTGTCCCCCTATCCTTAAATATAAAAAGTATTATTAAAAATAGGAATAAGAAGGTCTACTATCTACTTTATCCTCTGGGAATAGGCCTGATGATCTTTTACTGTAATAAGGGTCTTGGAATCCTAGGCTATGAGGATATAACTAGATTTATAGGTCTTAATATTGTACTTTTTGGCCTGTTTTTTCTCTACAATCCCTACAGAGAGGGAGATTTTGTAAACTATATAATATCCAGTTTGGGCAAGGCCCTTATATCAGCTATCTATGGGCTTTTCTTATTTCTAGGTCTGGTCTTTATATTTTTTACTGTAGACAGTCTTTTTGATTTAAGCTTAAGATCTAATATTTATTTTTATATATTTTTACTAGTATTTTTTATATTTACACCAGTTCAGTTTTTAGCCAGATTAGACGAAGAGAGAAACTACCTAGACTACACTATGCCTAAGGCCTTAAGGGGGCTTTTGATCTATATACTTATGCCCTTAAGTCTGGTCTATATCTTTATTCTATATATCTACTTTTTAAAGATAGGACTGACTAGAGTTTTTCCAAAGGGCTTGGTCTCTCACCTGGTTCTTTGGTATTCTGTCTTGGTTATGATTATAATATTTTTCACAGAGAATCTAGATAGGGATTTTGTAAAGCTTTATAGACGCTTTATGCCTATTTTACTTTTACCTATTTACTTTATGATGTTTATTTCCCTGTCTCTTAGAATAGGGCAGTATAGCTTTACAGAAAACAGATATTTTCCACTAGTACTGGGAATATATCTTTCCCTGGCTAGTCTACTCTTAATTAAGGGTTGGGGGTCTAGGCCTAAGAGGCTTTGGGCCATATTTCTTCTCTTTACATTTTTGGCTGTCCTTAGTCCAGTAGATGCCTATAGGACTTCCTTTAGGGCCCAGGAAAAAAGATTCTATAGGATTTTAGAGGATAAGGATCTTTTAAGGGATGGAGTCTTGGTAAAGACTAGTCTTGATGACAAGGCTAAGGAGGACCTTTATAGCCTATTGAATTACTTCTATTCAAGGGGTAATTTAGCTAGATTGTCCTACCTGCCAGAGAACTTTAAGTTAGATAATATGGAAAGCGTCTTTGGATTTGGGTATAATGATATTATAGGCCCTGCTAACTACAGGTATGTGCATCTTACGGATGACCCTGTAATTAAGCTGGAGGACTATGATAGACTTTTCCTAGTGGATAGGGAGACTGAGCTTAGGGATGGGGACTATAGTTTGAACTATAGTGGCCAAAACTCCAGTCTTACTATAAAATATAAGGATGAGGAAGTTTATGCTGTTGACCTAGGGGACTTACTTTTCCAAAGGTTAAGAGATTTAAGTGAGAAGGACTATAGCTTGGAAAATCTTACTTTTAGGGATAGTAGTGAGAGGGCAGAAGTGAAGATAGTTGTTGAAAATCTGGATTTGGATTTGAATCAGGAAGAGATTATCTATCTTAGGCTATATGTTTTCTTCAAGTTAAGGTGATATAAACCTTTTTTAAGGATTATATAAATATATTTAAAGGGGATGATGATTAGTGTTAAAGCAAGAGTTAGATGTTATCAATCAGGCAATTTTAAATGAAGTTGAAGGATATGAGTTCTACAGAATGGCTGCTAATCAAGTGGGTGACGGAGAGGTTAATGATGCTTTTATGGAACTTGCCAATGAGGAGTTAAAGCATGTTAAGTACCTTGAGGAGCTTGCTAAGAAGATTAAGGAAGATGAGTCAGATGAATTGTACCTAGCATTTGAGTCAGATGTGCCATCACCAGATATTTATAATTGGGAGAAAGTGGATAACAAATACACAAGCTTGGCCATGTCAGTATTTGGTATAGCTATGGATATGGAAAAATCATCAGTAGAATTTTATGAAAAGGCGAAAGCTGAGACAAAGGTTGAGGAGGCTAAGAAACTTTACGATCTTCTTATAAGATGGGAGAAAGTTCATCTTCAACAGTTTGAGGAACAGTACAATCTTTATAGACAGGATTGGTGGGAAGACCAAGGCTACGCTCCTTTCTAAAATAGAACCCCTTAAAGTTTTAGAGGTGATTAGTTGAAAAAGCTTAAGGAAATAGTAATTGTTTTAGGAATACTTTATCTATCAGAATTTATCCAGGGGGAACTGAATTTAATGTTACCTAGTACAATTCTCGGAATGTTAATATTAACAGCCCTGCTTATGACCAAGGTTGTAAAGCTAGAGGATGTTGAGTGGATTTCAAGCCTGCTACTGGGCTATCTGGCATTTTTCTTTGTGCCAGTGGTGGTTGGTGTTAGGGATTCAATTGGAGAGATCAAGGATATAATTCTTCCTCTTTTATTTATAGTTTCTGTGTCAACTATAGTTGTTATGATAGTTACAACTATTACTGTTGAGAGAATAAACAAGAGGCTTGATATGAAAGAAGGAGGAAGATAGGATGAAGTTTTTGAATATTTTGTTGGGTGTGTCTTTAACGGCACTGGGTTACTATTTAGGGATTAAGGTTTACAAGAAAACTAATTCACAGGTTCTAAGTCCACTGGTTTCTGGATCCCTTATTGTTCTAGCTATTATGTCTGTCTTTAAGATAGATATGGAGAGCTATAATGAGGGGGCAAAAATGATTTCATTTTTAATAGGTCCAGCAACTGTTGTACTAGCTGTACCACTTTATAAAAACATAGAGCTGGTTAAGAAGAGATGGCAGTCCATATTGGTGGGTATCACTGTTGGGCTTATGGCAGGTTTTGTTACTATATATGTTTTATCAAGGGCTTTTGGAATAAACTACGAGGTTATGGCCTCTATGATGCCAAAGTCAGTAACAACAGCTATAAGTATAGCGATATCTGAAAAAGTTGGTGGAGTAATGGGTCTGACTGTTACCTTTACAATCTTAACAGCTATAGTAGGTAGTTTGGTATCAGGTTTTATAATTGAAAAATTGAAGATTGAGGATCCAATAGCTAGGGGTATAGGCATAGGAACTTCTGCCCATGCTATGGGAACTGCCAAGGCCATGGAGTTGGGAGAGAAGGAAGGGGCTTTTGCATCCGTTGCCATAACACTAGCAGGTGTTTTATCAGTGTTTTTAGTGCCCTTGGTTCTGAAAATCTTTACTATCTAAGATAAAAGGCCTAGGCCTTTTATCTTATTTTATGTTAAAATATATGGGAATATAGAAAAAAAGGAGATTAGAAATGAATACTTTAATATTTCTTATTAAGTCAGCTATACTAGGTATAGTTGAGGGGTTGACAGAGTTTTTGCCAGTTTCTTCTACGGGACATTTGGTTATATTTCAAAACATACTGAATTTCAAGGGAGAGACCCAAAGCTATGTGGAAATGTATACTTACGTAATACAGTTAGGTGCTATACTGGCTGTGGTAATTCTATATTGGGATAAGATCAAGGCCAGTCTTTTAAACTTATTTCCAGGAAAAAAAGTTAGCTACCAGGAGTCAGGCCTTAGGTTTTGGCTTATGATAGTTCTAGCCTGTATACCAGGTGCCATAGTGGGAATAACTTTAGATGATTTGGCAGACAAGTACCTTTTAAATCCTACATCAGTTGCCATAACCTTGTTTTTAGGTGGTCTGTGGATGATTTATGCAGAGAAGAGGTTTAGGAAGAATGCTATAGTTAGGGAGTCAGACTCCTACCTAGTATTAACAGCTAAGCAGGCTCTTATTATAGGACTTTTCCAGTGTCTAGCAGTTATACCAGGCATGAGCCGTTCTGCATCAACTATAATAGGTGGCTGGGTAGCAGGTCTATCAACAGTGGCAGCAGCAGAATTTTCCTTCTTTTTAGCCATGCCAGTAATGGTGGGAATGAGTGGCCTAAAGCTAATAAAAATAGGTGGACTTTCTGCCATAACTAGACCGGAATTATTTTCTCTTATAGTGGGCTTTGTAGTTTCATTTATAGTTGCCCTGGCAGTTGTAAATAGATTTATAGCCTATTTAAAGAAAAAGCCTATGAAAAGCTTTGCAATTTATAGAATGATATTTGCTGTGGTAGTCTTGATTTCAGGCTATCTAGGTTTATTTTAAATACCAGTTATACTGGTATTTTTTTGTCTTAAAAGACCCTTAAAGATTAAACATATTGATTATAGTTATAGGCCCCCAGCCCCATATACAAATAATCAATTAGACAAAATTCCTCTATAGGCATATTATCAATATGGAAGAAAATTATAGGTTCAGTTATGAACCAAAAGGAGAGAGGGTAATGGAGGAAAAGAAAAGGGTAGAGGCAAATGGTAAGGCGCTTATTCCATTTGTAGTTTTTGTAGTTGCCTATTTGGCCATAGGGTTAATTCTTATTAAAAAAGGTGACCCAATGGGATTCTATGGATTTAAGCCACCAATAGCAGCTATTATAGGTATTATTTGTGCATTTATCTTACATAAGGGAACAGTGGATGAGAAATTTGATAGGCTTGTAAAGGGATGTGGAGATGACAATATTATAATAATGTGTCTTATATATCTTTTGGCAGGTGCCTTCTCATCAGTATCAGAGGCTATGGGGGGAGCAGAGTCTACAGTTAATCTAGGCCTAACTCTTATTCCAGCCAACTTTATATCAATAGGGGTATTTATCATATGTGCCTTCTTGTCTATAGCTACAGGAACATCTGTAGGAACTGTGGCAACAGTAGGACCTATAGCCATAGGTTTGGCAGAAGGAGCTGGTATTTCTATACCTTTAATACTGGGAACTATGATAGGGGGAGCCATGTTTGGCGACAACCTATCAATTATATCTGATACAACTATAGCAGCTACTAGAACCCAAGGCTGTGATATGAGGGATAAGTTTAGGACAAACTTGGCCCTGGCTGTGCCAGCCTTTGTTATAACAATAGTTTTACTCCTAATATTTGGTAGACCGACTACTATACCAAAGGTAGCTCAGTATGACTATAACCTAGTAAAAATACTTCCCTACCTATTTGTTTTAATATCAGCAATAGCAGGTATGAATGTATTTATAGTACTTACTGGAGGTATAGTATTTTCAGGAGCCTTGGGCTTATTTTACGGATCCTTTAATGCCCTGGAGTGGAGTAATATAATTTATGATGGTTTTTCAGGTATGTTTGAAATCTTCCTATTATCTATGCTGACAGGGGGTCTGGCAAAGATGGTTACAGATGCAGGTGGTATGGAGTGGTTACTAGAGAAAATCAAGTCTAAGATGAAGGGGAAAAAATCTGCAGAGCTAGGAATAGCAGCTCTTGTATCTCTTTGTGATGTAGCTACTGCCAACAATACAGTGTCTATTATAATAGCAGGACCAGTTGCCAAGGAAATGACTAAGGAGTATAAGGTGGATCCAAGAAGATCAGCTTCACTTTTAGACAGTTTTTCTTGTGTTATGCAGGGCTTAGTTCCCTATAGTGCCCAACTTTTAATAGCTTGTAAACTAACTGATGGCCTAGTGAATCCAACTCAGTTGATACCTTTTTCCTGGTATCAAATCAGCTTGGCTATAGTCTCTATAGCATCTATCTATATACCTTTTGCTAACGGCTATATAGATGCCCATCCTTGGGATTTTGATAAGGATAGGCCAGTGGGAGAAAAGAAGGGAAAGGAAGTTACAGCTTAATAGATAAAGCAATCTTCGGATTGCTTTATTTACATTTACAGAAAGGAGTTAGTTATGGCTTATCCAAAATTAAAAATACATAAGGATCAAATGACACCAATAGAGAGGATGGAGGCTTTTTCCAAGGGTGAGGATCTAGATAGAATCCCTTGCTCTTTGGATGGAGGGGAGACCATGGCCTATTTGATAAATACAAATATTAGTGAGTACTATCATTCAGCAGAGAAGATGCTGGAGTTGGAAGAGTATATGTACTATAATTTTAAGCCTGATGGAGTAGGGGTTTCAATAACCTTGAGAGGCATGGCTGAAGCTATGGGGACAGAGATTCTCTACCCTGAAAACAATATAGCCCAGGTCAAGAAAAATGCTATAGATTCCCTGGATCAGGTTGATAGATTGGGGCTGGTGGATCTGGATAAGGATGGTAGGTTGCCTATAATCCTTAAGGGGCTAGACTTGGTTAATAAGAAGCTTGGAGACAAGGTACCGGTTTCAGGTACTGTAACAGGCCCCTTTACTATAGCAGCCATGGTTCTGGGAACAGAGAAGCTAATGAAGGGGATGATTAAGGAGCCAGAGAAGGTAAAGCTATTGATGGAAATAATAGTTGAAAACAACAACAGGTATATAGATAGGATGGCAGAAATAGGAGTGGGCTTTGGCTTTGCCGATCCAGTTAGCTCTACTTCCCTAATAAGTAAGAAGATGTATGAGGAGTTTTCCTATCCCTACTTTAAGAGGAATGTTGATCATATAAAATCTCTGGGTTCTGGCTGTGGTCTTCATATATGTGGTAAGAGTAAGGAGATTTGGGATGTTTTTCTGGATAGTGGAATAGGTACCTTTAGTCTTGATAATGTAGAGGACATGGGAGAGGCAAAGGAACTTATAGGTCATAAGCTTTGTATAATGGGAAATGTTCCACCAGTGGATGTTATGAGAAATGGTGGTCCTGAAGATGTTATAAGGGCTGCTAAGGACTGTATAAGAAAGTCCTATGATTCTCCCAATGGTTTTATACTTACCTCTGGTTGTCAGATGCCCATATATACACCAGAAGAGAATATGCAGGCCCTAATGGATGCTTCTAGAATATATGGAGCCTATCCCTTAAATGAAGACCTGCTTTTAAATAATGACGAGGAGTGGGATTAAAAACTTTCCTGGCTTTAGCTGGGAAAGTTTTATTTTTTTCCTTTATTTACTATATAATATAGCTATAAAGAATTTAAGGAGGCTGTCATGGGTAAAATATTTAAGTATCTAGGACCTATAATAATATATGTAGTTATCTACCTTGATATAAGTAGAAGTCAGAAAAAAGTCTCTAAGATTTTTATTCCCCTTATAGGATTGGGCTTGATAGTTAGCCTGGTAATGGGTATCTATGATCTAAGAGGTAAACTTTCTCAAGACCTAGAATATTATGGAAAAGTTCTTAATATACTTGTATTCTTGGCTTATTTAGTAGTTAGTAGGTTTAAATTTAAGAAAGATTAAGAGGTGAAAGTATGAAAACTATAGTTTTAGCAGGTGGATGTTTTTGGGGTGTAGAGGAATACTTTTCAAGAATAGATGGGGTCCTGGCTACCAAGGTAGGCTATGCCAATGGAGAAACAGAAAATCCCAGCTATGAGGAGGTTTGTAGTGGTATAACTGGCTTTGCCGAGGCTGTCTATATAGAATATGATGAAGACATTATAGATATTGAGGGAATTTTAGACAGGTACTTTAGGATTATAAACCCAACTCTATTAAATAGGCAGGGACCAGATATAGGTAGCCAGTATAGGACAGGTATTTACTATAGTGATCCAGAGGATAGGGATAGAATCTTAGCTAGGCTTAATCTAGAAAGGGATAAGTATAGCAGCAAGCTTGTTACAGAGGTAGAGGAACTTATAAACTTCTATGATGGGGAGGACTATCACCAGGACTACCTAAAGAAAAATCCAGGTGGCTACTGCCATATTGATATGAATAAATAGAAAAAAAGTTTGAAAAAAGTTTGAAAAAAGTTTGAAAAAAGTTTGAAAATAATATATCATATAAGTATAAATTAATAGGGAACTTTTAGTTATAAAATAATACTTGGCCCTGCCAGTATTAAAAATTCGACTATGAAGAACAACTATAACTAGATACATATAGCAATATATATATCTAATAGCTTGTTCTTTTTTTTATACTTATTTTAGAAAGGAAGATGTGTTATGGAAGATGTTTTAAAGATTATAAAAGACCCACTTTTAACTTATGAGCAGAAGGTTATAAACCTGGCTAGACTTTCAGAGAACTCTATAGAACCTATAGAAATGTCTGATAAGATGAGCTACTACTTTGAAAAGGGAATAGTTTGTGGTTTAAATGAAGGTAATGCACCTTATAGACCTAGGTATATATTGCCAGATTATGAGAAGTTTATGGAGGAGGGTTCTAAGTTTTTAAATCTAAAGAAGCCGGAGAATATTTGGGAGGCTACCAATAATCTACTGATTCTTTATAAGCATGTGCCATCAGTTACAACTTTCCCAGTTTATATTGGTAATATAGATAAGTTATTAGATCCTTTTATAGAAAATGAAGAGGAAGCCTATATAGCTATAAAGAACTTCCTACTTCATATTGATAGGACTATAACAGATTCTTTTTGTCATGGTAACTTGGGACCAGAGGATAGTACTGCAGCTAGGCTTATACTAAGGGCTGAAAGAGAGCTTGAGAACTCAACTCCTAACCTAACCTTAAAGCTTAGTGACAATACATCAGAAGACTTTTTAAGAGATAGTATAGAGACTGCCTTAAAGGTTGCAAAACCTAGCTTTGCCAACGATAAGATCTTCAGAGAGGACTTTGGAGGGGACTATGGTATTGCATCCTGCTATAATGGCCTAAGAATAGGGGGAGGAAGCTATACCTTGGTTAGACTTAATCTATATGGCTTGGCCAAGGAAGCTAAGAATCCAGAAGACTTTCTAGAAAGGTTACTACCTGAAGCTGCTGAAGAAATCTCAAACTACATGGACCAAAGAGTTAGGTTTATAGTAGATGAGGCAGATTTCTTTAAGCTTAACTTCTTAGCCAAGGAAGGTTTAATAGATAGGGATAAGTTCAGTGCTATGTTTGGTATGTTTGGATTGGCAGAGGGAGTTAATCACCTTTTAAATTTAGAAAAAGCTGAAGACAGATTTGGTCATGGCAAAGAGGCCAATGACTATGGCTTAAAGATCATAGATAAACTTTACAAGTTGGTTTCAGATCACAAGGCTCCTTATTGTGATAGTTTTGGAAACAAGTATCTTTTACATGCTCAGGTAGGTATAGAATCTGATAATGGAACTAGCCCTGGTTGTAGAATACCAATAAATGAAGAACCAGAGCTATTTGATCATATAATTCAATCAGCTAAGTTCCACAAGTATTTCCCATCTGGTATAGGTGATATATTCCCATTTGATGAGATGGCAGAGAAAAACCCTAGTGCTATAAGAGATGTAATCTTGGCTAGCTTTAAGGAGGGTATGAGATACTTTTCAATCTATGGTTCTGACGCAGATGTTATAAGGATAACTGGATATCTAGTTAAGAAGTCAGATATGGATAGGCTTTACAATCAAGAGCAGGTTCTTCATGATACGGTGGTTCTAGGTCTGGGAGCTAGGGAAAACTCTAGAATCTTAGAGAGGAAAGTAAGAAGCGATGAAAGCCTTAGTTAGAAAGATCATACCCTTTAGTACAGTGGATGGTCCTGGTAGTAGAACAGCAGTTTTTTTCCAGGGCTGTAATCTAAACTGTGGCTATTGTCATAATCCAGAGACCATAGATATGAACAATAGTGACGGGGTTAGAGAGCTCTGTGTAGAGGAACTTGTAGAAGAAATTAGACCCTACAGGAACTTTATAAGGGGAGTTACTTTTTCTGGTGGAGAATGTACGCTTCACAAGGAGTTTTTAAAGGAAGTTTTCCCTTACTTGAAGGAAATGGGTCTGGAGATTTTTATAGATACAAATGCTCTTATAGACCTTAGTTTGGACCAGGAATTTTTAGATGGTTTTGACAGGGCCATGGTAGATTTTAAGGCTGCTGATGAGAGAGATCATATAGACTTAACTGGCAGGAGCAATAAGATGGTGGTTAAAAATATAGACTATCTGGCTTCTCTTGGGAAACTTCATGAAATAAGAACGGTTGTAGTGCCAGAGGCCTTAAATAATGAGGAGACTGTAAGGGTTGGGGCAAGATTGCTTAGGGACAGGGATCCAGCTATAATCTATAAGCTAATAAGATTTAGACCTATAGGTGTTAGGGAACCCTATAATAAAAACAAGATAGCTTCTATGGAATACATGGAGAAATTAAGGGATATATGTATAGAGGAAGGTCTTGAAAATATAGTTATAGTTTAAGACTGCCTGGCTTTTGCCAGGCAGCCTTGTTTTTTAAGCTAGGAGATTTTCCAGGTCTTCTAGGGAGATTTCTGAAAGACTTTCAACTTCCAAGTCAGCCAGAGAAAGATCCATACGAACCAGGCTGTTGGAGTGAAGTCCTATGGCCTTCATATTTGAAGCCTTGGCAGCCCTAAGGCCATTAAGGGAGTCTTCTATAACAATACAGCTTTCTATAGGTGAGGAAAGTTCTTTTGCTGCCTTTAAGAATATTTCAGGATCCGGTTTTCCTTTTTCTACTTCCTCTCCACTTATACTTACCTTAAAATAGTCCTCTAGCTCAAAAATATCTAGAATTTTATCTATGATTTGTCGGTTATTGGAAGAGGCTAGGGCAAGCCTGTACTTATTTTCTATTAAAAGCTCTAAAAATTCTTTAAAGCCTGCTATAAGCTTAAGCCTGTGTATATTATCCATAAAGACCTGTTTTTTCAAGTCGATTAGCTCCTCAATAGACTGGCTTATTCCATATCTATCCTTATAGTAGGACCACTGGTAGGCATCGGTAGTACCTATGAACTTTAGATGCTCCTCCCTATCACTTATTCCTACAAGTTCCTCTAAGATTTCAAGTTCTAACTCTGCATGAAGAGGTTCTGAATCTACTATAACCCCATCCATGTCAAATATAATTGTCTTCAATATAAACACCTCCTGGCATGCTAGTTATATTATATCACAGAAAAAATTAGATCAAAAAGATGGAATAGAAATTTTTTTCACTCAAGATGATTGAATAAAAATTTTTTTTATGATATATTAAATTGGAGGAAATGAAAAGGTTTTCAAAGGAGGAGGTATAGGATATGGCAAAAGTGGAGTTAAAGAAAATAGAAAAAACATATCCAAATGGATTTAAGGCTGTCCATGGGGTTGACTTGGAAATCAAGGATGGAGAGTTTATGGTACTTGTAGGGCCTTCAGGTTGTGCCAAGTCTACAATACTGAGGATGATTTCAGGCCTTGAAGATATAAGTGGGGGAGAGCTTTACATAGGAGATAAGATGGTAAATGATCTTCCACCTAAGGATAGAAAGATAGCTATGGTATTTCAAAACTACGCCCTATATCCTCATATGACTGCTTATGAGAATATGGCTTTTGGACTAAAGTTAAAGAAAACTCCAAAAGATGAAATAGATAAGAGAGTGAAAATGGCAGCTGAGAAGCTTGAGATAACTGAACTTTTAGATAGACTGCCTAAGGAAATGTCTGGGGGACAAAGACAGAGAATAGCTGTAGGACGCGCTATAGTAAGGGATCCAGAGGTTTTCCTATTTGATGAGCCCCTTTCCAACCTAGATGCTAAGCTTAGGACTTCCCTAAGGGTTGAAATAAAGGAATTGCATAATGATTTAAAGGCAGAGGGAAAGACTGCTACTATGGTTTATGTAACCCATGATCAGGTAGAAGCTATGACTATGGGGGATAGGATTTGTGTTCTAAACTATGGTGAGGTTATGCAGGTTGATACACCTACAAATCTATATAACTATCCTAAGAATAAGTTTGTAGCTACCTTTATAGGTTCTCCAAGAATGAATATATTTGAGGTGGACATAGTAAGGGAGGGGGAGGATGCCTATGTTTTACTGGATGGTAGGAAGATTAGATTTGACCAGGAGAAGACTAGGAAGCTTCTAGCCTATGGTGAGGACAAGGCCTATTTTGGCATTAGACCAGAAAGCTTAAGGGTTGTAAAAGAGCCTTCAGATAATACTGTTGAGGGTATGGTTTCCTTTGTTGAGGAATTGGGTAGTGAGGAGCTTATATACTTTGATATTCTAGGTAGCCAGTGTATTGTTAGGGAGACTTCAGAGGATAGGATCAAGGTAGCTAAGGATGAGGAGAGAGTATTTTCAATAAATGTAGATAGGGCACATTTATTCCATATAGATAGTGAAGAAAATATTTTTTATAACTAGGAGGAATTACAGTGGATTTAGAAAAATTTAAGGGAATTATCCCAGCATTTTATGCTTGCTATGATGAGGATGGACAGGTTTCTGAAAAAAGAACTAAGGACTTTAGTAGATACCTGGCAGAAAAGAAGGTTAAGGGCCTATATGTTGGCGGTAGTAGTGGAGAGTGTATCTACCAAAATCTAGAGGAGAGAAAGCTAACTTTAAAGTATGTTAAGGAAGAGCTTAAGGATGAGTTAACCTTAATAGCCCATGTAGGAGCTCCTTCAACTAGGGATAGTATAGAGCTTGCAAAGTATGCAGAGGAACTAGGCTATGATGGCCTATCATCTATACCTCCAATTTACTTTAAGTTGCCAGAGGATGCTATATATAAGTACTGGATGGATATTATAGATAGTACAGATCTTCCATTTTTTGTCTACAATATACCACAGACTACAGGTTATAATCTATCTCAAGACCTATTTAAGAAGCTTCTTGAAAACAAGAAGGTTGCAGGTCTTAAAAACTCATCTATGCCAGTTCTTGATATAGAGAGATTTAAGAGAATCGGTGGAGATGACATAGTTGTTTTCAATGGTTCTGATGAGCAGTATATAGCAGGAAGATTAATAGGTGCTGACGCTGGTATAGGTGGTACTTATGGAGTTATGCCAGAACTTTTTATAAAGCTAGAAGAGCTAGTTCTTGGAGGAGATTTCTCTAGGGCTCGTGAGTTACAGGCAGAGGTAACAGATATAATTATGGATCTTTGCTCTTTGAATGGTTCTATGTATTCAACTATTAAGGAGATATTAAAGTTAAGAGGAATGGACCTAGGTGGGGTAAGAAGTCCTTTCATTAATATTCCTGAGTCAGATTTGAAGAAGGCAGAGCTGATTGAAGAGAAAATAAATAATACAATAAAAAAATATATCTAGTATATGGGATTTATACTTACTAGTAGGAGGGAAAGTAAATGTTAAAGAATAAGCGTTTTTTTAGCTTGGCTATGGTTTTAGTTTTAGTTATGGGAGTTTTAACAGGTTGCGGTTCTAAGGACACACCTAAGGCAGATGGAGATAAGGATAAGGTAGAGATTTCTGTTTGGTTAACTCCTCAGTGGAAGGGTGTTTTAGATGATTCAGAAGAGGGAGCAGACTTTGACTCATTCTTCAAGGAAGCAGCTAAGAGATTTGAAGAGGAATACAAGGAACATGATGTAAAGGTAAATGTAGAGGTTATAGCTGGAGATCAAAGAGATGAGCTTCTTAATGTTAACCTAAGTGGTGGAACACAACCTAACGTTTTCTTTGAAAGTGTTTTCGCTATGGGAGACTATGTACACAGAGGAGCTTTAGTGGCTCTAGATGATATTATAGACCAAGATGCAAAGGAAGATATAGCAGAGAATTTCTTTGAGAATGTTACTTTTGGAGATAGCACTTATTTCTACCCATTCTCAAACAACCCAGGAACTTTAGTTTACAATGCTGATATGTTAAAGGCAGCTGGTTTAGAAGAGTATATTGGTGGAGAAGACGAGATTAAAACTTGGACAGTAGAGGAATTTGATGAGCTACTAGCTAAGTTAAAGGAAAATCTTCCTAATACAGACTACAATTCAGCATACCCACTAGGTTTATTTGCCCTAAACAATCAAGGTGATACTTGGAACCTAGGTTATTTAAGAATGTTTGGCAACAAGTTCTTCTCAGAAGATGGCCAGATAGTATTAAATGATGAGAAGGGTGAAAAGGCAGTAGAGTGGTTACAAAATGCATACCAAAACAAGTTAACTAACCCAGGTGCAGAGTCAGTTTCATCAAATGACGTATTGGGAATGTTCCAAAACCAACAGGTGGCTATAGGATTTACAAACTCAATTCTATACAATAACCACATGGCAGATATGGAAGCAGGAACAGCTCCAAAATTTGACGCAAGACTTGCTAATATACCATCAGTAGATGGAGCTAATACTTTCACATATGTAGTGGGAGCATCAGTTTTTGAAAATGAAGATGATTTAAAAGTAAAGGTAAGTAAGGACTTTGTAAAGTTCTTCTCATCAGACAAGGAGCTAGTTAAGGCTTCAAAAAATGGTGTACCAGTTAGAACTTCTGTAGCAGAAGAGTTTAAGGATACTAATCCATTCTTTAAGGCCTACAATGAAAACTCAAAATACCTATTTAACTTTACAGGAAATGTTCCTGGATACAGCGAGTTAAGAGAGGTATTATACCCAGAATTACAGGCTGTTTACACAGGAGAAAAAACTCCTAAGGAAGCAGTGGAGTCCTACGAAACACTAGGTAACCAAGTAATAGAAAAAGCTAAAGAATCATCTGTAATATACAAGTAGAAAATAAAATAGCCTCCATTTTTTGGAGGCTATTTTAAAAGAAAGGTAAGGTAGATATGAAGAAAAATAATTTTAAGGATAGTTTAAATGGATATCTCTTTATTTTGCCTCAAATGCTGCTGTTTTTAGTATTTATAGTCTATCCCATATTCGAGGGTATAAGACTTAGCCTATATGATATAAACTACAAGACGGAAACCTTTGTAGGTCTGGATAACTACAGGGCCTTGTTTAAGGATCCGGTTTTCATAAAATCCACTCTTAACACAGTTGTCTATGTTGTTTTTATAGTACTCTTAACAGTCTTATTTTCACTTTTTGTATCAGCATCTGTTTTTGATAAAAACTCCAAGTATGTTTCCTTTATAAGGGGAAGCTACTATATACCAGTAATGGTTTCTATGGTTGTTATGAGCATGATTTGGAACTTTTTATTAAACCCAGCTACTGGTCTAATATCTTACTTATTAGTTAAGGGTGGATTGAGTCCTGTAAACTTCCTGGGAGATAAGTCCTGGGTTAAACCAGTAATTATATTTATAACTTTTACTACTAATGTGGGTCAGGCCATAATACTTTATATAGCTTCTATGATAGGCCTGCCACAAACAGTTTTTGAGGCGGCTAAGGTTGATGGTGCCAGTAGGATGGAGATCATATTTAAGATCTTAATTCCCCTAGTTAGACCAACTACCATATATATAGTTATAACCAATATTATAGCCACTCTTAGGATTTTCGTAGTAATACAGCTACTAACAGGGGGAGGACCAAACAATGCCTCTGTAAGTTTAATGTATTATCTATACAATAACGCATTTAAGTACAATAGATTAGGTATAGCATCAGCTGTTGGAGTTATTATGTTTATGATTACATTGTTCCTTTCAATTCCTCAATTGAAGGCTATGTTTGAGAAGGAGTAGGTGATTATATGTTTAAAAAATTCAGGAAGCTAGAACCAATAGATAGGCTGGCAAATATAATCATAGTAGTCTTTGCACTAGTAAATCTATTTCCGGTTTATTGGCTTTTTACCAGTTCATTAAAGAATAGTTCTGATGTAGTTAAGATGCCACCAGATTGGTTCCCAAATCCTATAACCCTTGAAAACTACAAGGATGTATTTAGGAGTCAACCAGCCTTAAGGTGGGCATTTAATAGTTTAGTTGTGTCTATAGCTACAACTGTCTTGGTTATCTTATTTAGCTCAATGGCAGCCTATGCTTTTTCAAAGCTAAACTTTAAGGGA
The DNA here is from genome assembly GCA_030152145.1 of Tissierellales bacterium. Classification (GTDB taxonomy): domain Bacteria; phylum Bacillota; class Clostridia; order Tissierellales; family JASKZW01; genus JASLIL01. Next base: position 6,690 of record JASLIL010000114.1, on the reverse strand, counting down.
AAGAACCTTATATATATAGTTTTTATATCAAGTTTAATGCTTCCTAAGGAAGTAATGATTGTACCTCTTTTTAGGATAACCCAGAAATTTAAGATGGTTAATAGCTTAAATGGTATGATCTGGCCCAATGTAGCTACAGCCTTTGGTGTATTTATGTTAAAGGGATTCTTTGACTCTATACCAGATTCACTAAGGGAGGCTGCAGTAATAGATGGGGCCAATGAATTGCAGATATTCAGAAGAGTAATGCTACCTATAATAAAGCCGGGAATAGGAGCGCTTTTTATACTTAGCTTTGTCCAAATCTGGAATGATTATTTATGGCAGTTAGTAGTAGGACAACAAAAGGAAATGAAGACATTGATGGTTGGTATATCAACTCTTATGCAAGATTTGAATCCAAACTTTGCTTATAAGATGGCAGGTGCAACAGTAGCCGCTATACCAATGCTTGTAATCTTTGTATTTTTCCAAAAGTACTTTACAAAGGGAATATCAATTGGTGGAGTAAAAGAATAAAAGATTTGGAGTGTAGAATATGAATAAAGAAGAAATATTAAAAGCAATAGAAGGAAAACTAATAGTATCATGTCAGGCCTTGGAAGACGAACCTTTACATGGTTCAGAAACCATGGGAAAAATGGCCTATGCAGCTAGCTTAGCAGGAGCTGGAGGTATTAGGGCCAATACAGTAGAGGATATAAGGGAGATAAAGAAGAAGACGGATCTTCCTATAATAGGTATAATAAAGAAGGAGTATGAGGGTTCTGAAGTCTATATAACACCTAGCCTTAAGGAAGTAGATGCCCTTTATAAAGAGGGTGTGGAGATCATAGCTATAGATGCAACTAGAAGGCTTAGACCTGACGGAAAGACTATATCAGAAGCCTTCCCAGAGATTAGGGAGAAGTATAAGGATCAACTTTTCATGGCAGACTGCTCAAACTATGAGGAGGCTGTAGAGGCAGCTAGACTGGGCTTTGACTTTGTTGGTACAACTATGCATGGTTACACTGATTACACTAAGGGAGTAGAGCTTCCAAACTTTGAGCTTATAGATAGCTTGGTAAGGGACTTGGACCTACCTATTATAGCAGAGGGTGGAATATGGTCAGGAGAAGACTTAAGGAAGGTTTTTGAACTTGGAGTACACACAGCAGTGGTGGGAAGTGCAATAACTAGACCTCTAGAGATAACAAAGAAGTTTCTAGCAGCTATAGAATAAAGGGTGAGATTATTGAATATTCTAGGTATAGATATAGGTGGTACAAATGTAAAGTTAGGCCTGGTAACAGACCAGGGTCAGATACTGGACTTTGTGGAGTTTCCAAGTGAGAGCCAGAAGGGTGGCCCCTATTTAATTGGAAAGATTATGGAAAAAGTAGAAAGTATGACTAATTATGATAAGATAGGAATTAGTACAGCAGGTCAGGTGGACAGTGAAGCTGGCAGGATTATCTATGCCAATGACAACATACCTAACTATACAGGCACAGACTTAAAGAAAATCTTTGAAGATATGTTTAAGAAGGAGACCAGGGTAGAAAATGATGTTAATGCAGCAGCCTTGGGAGAGGCCTACTTTGGCTCTATGAAGGATCAGGAGGACTTTTTATGCCTAACCTATGGAACAGGTGTAGGTGGTGCTATAGTAGTAGATAGGAAGATTTACAAGGGAAGAGATAATGTGGCTGGAGAGTTTGGTCATATAAAGCTGTATCCAAGGGGGAGAAAGTGTAATTGTGGTCTTGAGGGCTGCTATGAAAGATATGCTTCTACAAACGCCTTGGTTATGGAGGGACTTAAGATTTCAGATCAGTATAAGAATGGTAGGGCCATTTTAAATGGCTATGAAATGGGAGATGAAAGTCTGGTGGAGCTAGTTGATAACTGGACTTATGACATAGCACTGGGTTTAGCGACCTTAGTACACATATTTAATCCATCAAATATAGTTCTTGGTGGGGGAATAATGGAGAATGAAATAATAATTGATAGGGTAAGGAAGAACTTAGATCTATTGATAATGGAAAGCTTCAAGGGCCTTAAGCTAACTAGGGCCTCCCTAGGAAATAAGGCAGGAGTACTAGGAGCAGCTTCCTTACATCTTAAAGATTAGCGGAGGGGATTAAGTGGCCATAGATATTTTTTCAGAAATTAATTTCAGATATGAGTCTTTAACCAAGGCAGAAAAAAAAGTAGCCGACTATGTTTTAGAACACTCCAAGGAAGTTATGTATATGTCTATAACGGACTTGGCCTATGAGTGCAAGGTGGCGGATTCCAGTGTATTTCGATTCTGTAAATCCATGGATTTAAGGGGCTACCAGGACCTTAAGATAGCCTTGGCTCACAACACAGCTTCAGACAACAATGGCATAGCCCACATAGAAGATAAGATAAATATAAAGGATAGCTTAAGAGAAATAACCAATAAGCTCTTAACTACAAATATAGATGCCTTAAATCAAACCTATAGCTTGATAAATGAAGATGATATAGTAAGGGCTGTAGACTCTTTAATAAATTGTGATAGGTTTTATTTTTTAGGAGTAGGTTCCTCTCTTGTTACAGCTTTGGAGGGTAAGAACAAGTTTATGAGAATAACCAACAAGGCAGAGGTTCTTGCAGACACTCACTTACAGGTTATGGCAGCCTCACTAATGACAGAAAGAGATGTGGCTATAATGATATCCTATTCAGGATCTACAAAGGATACTATAGAAGTTGCTAGAATGGCTAAAGAAAGAGGAGCCAAGGTTATATCAATAACCAGATTTGCCAAGTCACCCCTAACAAGCTATTCAGATATAACTCTTTTATGTGGCTCCAATGAAGGACCTTTACAGGGTGGCAGTATGTCTGCCAAGATGTCTCAGCTTTATCTTTTGGATATTCTCTATGCAGAGTACTTTAAAAGAACTGAGTCAAAATCAAAAAGTAACAAGGAACTTACAGCAAAATCTGTGGTTGACAAGATGATTTAAAAATAGCTAGGCCCCAAAGTCTCAATAGGATGGAGGGGTTTTTTATTTTTAGTAATCTAAAATAGCCACTATTAAATTATGAAGTCTTATTTTATATAGCCTAATTTATAAGCTATAATGAAGCTGGAAAGAAATTTTGTTTTTTAGGAGGTTTTTTATGGATGTAAAAAAATCTAAGTTTAGGAAACTATTTAAGTTTTTAATAGCCCTAGCTCCTCTTTCTTTTTTATTTACATATTTAGAGATCAATCTTCCCAAAAACTCTTCACTTATAGGGCTTATAGTTTGTCTTAGTATAGTTATTATAATAGCTTTTCAGAAGCTAAGCTTTAGTTGGCTCTTATTATCTAGAATATTAGTTTTAGTTTTATCTATATTTCTTGCTAAAATATTTATAGTGGCCCCAAATGAATCTTGGTTTAAGCCTTTTACTCTGGAGGGAAGCCTAATTTTTCTTGAATTTATAATCTTTTTAGGGCTGATTTTCTTTAAGGAGCTAGGGCAGATCTTAAGTAAGCTTTACCTGCAATTAAGGAAATAAGGATCTGGTTTTTAGGAGAAGGGCTAAAGAAGACAATTTAATTCTATCTATCCTATTAAGCTGTCTTTTTTTAGCTATTAGAGTATAATTATATTAAGGTTGGTTTATCTTAAGAAACTATATTATATTGGTCCAGTATATAATTAATATTAATAGAAATTGACACGATATATAGTGAACTGATACTATAGATATACAATATATAGTATAAAGTAGACGGAGGGGTATGACTAGTGATAACGAAGATTAAGAAGAGAGATGGCCGTGAAGCAGCCTTTAATATAGAGAAAATTTCCAGTGCTATTTTTAAAGCAGCAGAAGCTCAGGGTGGTTCAGATTATTCTACTGCTATGGATTTGGCTGAGGAAGTAACAGAGATTTTAAATAAGAAATACAGTTCAACCATACCAACTGTAGAAGATATACAAGATATAGTTGAGAAGGTTCTAATAGAGAATGGACATGCTAAGACTGCCAAGGAATATATACTCTATAGGGCAGAGAGAAATAGGCTTAGGGATATGGATTCTAGGCTTATGAAGGTTTATGGTGATTTGACCTTTAAATCTTCTGATGAGGTGGATATAAAAAGGGAAAATGCCAATATAGATGGTGATACAGCCATGGGAACCATGCTTAAATATGGTTCAGAGGGAGCTAAGGAATTTTATGACCTTTTTGTTTTAAATCCAAGACATTCCAAGGCTCATAAGCATGGTGATATACATATACATGACCTGGATTTTTTAACCCTTACTACTACTTGTTGCCAAATAGATATTGATAAACTTTTTGAGGGAGGTTTTGGTACTGGCCATGGCTTTATTAGGGAACCTAATGATATTAAGAGTTACTCTGCCCTAGCCTGTATCGCTATTCAATCAAATCAGAATGATCAGCATGGGGGACAGAGTATACCAAACTTTGACTATGCTATGGCTAAGGGTGTTAGAAAGACTTACAAGAGAGTTTATAGGGAAAATTTAATAAAGAGTATTGGTCTTTTAATGAAGGATTTTAGCTTGGAGGATAATTTAAATAATATATTTAGGATTTTAGAGGTGGAGTATGATCTAATACCTAGTTTAGAGGATAATTTAGACTATAAATACAAGGAGAGGGAGTACTTAAAGGAACTTTTAAATGATGACAATATAGTTGATCAGGTTCAGAACTTTGCTGAGGACTATGCCTACAAGGAAACTGATAGGGATACCTTCCAGGCTATGGAATCCTTAATCCATAATCTTAATACAATGCACTCTAGAGCTGGAGCTCAGATTCCTTTTAGTTCTATAAACTACGGTACAGACACATCAAGTGAGGGAAGAATGGTGGTTAGAAACCTTCTTATGACCACAGATGAGGGCCTGGGTAATGGGGAGACACCTATATTTCCCATACAGATTTTTAAGGTTAAGGAAGGGGTTAACTATGACCTAAAGGACAGAAACTATGATCTTTTCAAGTTAGCCTGTAAGGTTAGTTCAAAGAGATTGTTTCCTAACTTTTCCTTTATAGATGCACCTTTTAACCTGGACTACTATGAAGAAGGCAGACCTGAGACTGAGGTGGCCTATATGGGATGTAGAACTCGTGTTATGGGCAATGTTTTTGATAGGACCAAGGAGATTGTATCTGGTCGTGGAAACCTAAGCTTTACCAGCTTGAATCTACCTAGAATAGCCCTGGAAAATAGAGGAGACTTAGAGGGGTTCTATAGGGATCTAGATGATAGATTGGAGTTAACCATAGAGCAACTAATAGAGAGGTTTGAGATTCAGGCCAACAAGAAGGTTAAAAACTATCCATTCTTAATGGGGGAGGGAGTATGGATAGATTCAGACAAGTTGTCTGAGGATGACTATGTTAGGGAAGTACTAAAGCATGGTACTCTTTCCATAGGATTTATAGGCTTGGCTGAAGCTTTGAAGGCTTTAATAGGAGAGCATCACGGGGAAAGCGAAAGGGCACAGAAGCTGGGACTTGAAATTATTGAGCATATGAGAAAAAGAATGGATGAAACCAGCCAGCAGTTTAATATGAACTTTACCCTTTTGGCTACCCCAGCAGAGGGTATATCAGGTAGGTTTGTCAAGATGGATAGGGAGATTTTTGGAGAGGTTGAGGGTGTTACTGATAGAGACTACTATACAAACTCCTTCCATGTGCCAGTTTACTATAATATATCTGCCTATGATAAGATAAACAAGGAAGCACCCTACCACGAGCTTACCAATGCAGGTCACATTACTTATGTAGAATTGGATGGAGATCCTAGAAAGAATGTACTGGCCTTTGAAAAGATAGTTAGGGCTATGAAAGAAGCAGGAATTGGCTACGGATCTATAAATCACCCAGTTGATAGGGATCCTGTTTGTGGCTATACAGGAGTTATAGATGATGTCTGCCCTAAGTGTGGCAGAATTGAAGGAGATATAGAGTTCCAAAGGATTAGAAGGATTACAGGCTATTTAGTAGGTACACTAGATAGGTTTAATGATGCCAAGAAGGCTGAGGAGAGAGATAGGGTAAAGCATCTATCCTGTAGAAGATGAGTAGTTTAAGGGTAGCTGGTCTGGTTAAGGAGTCTATAGTTGATGGACCTGGTATTAGGTATGCAGTATTTACCCAGGGCTGTAGCCATGATTGCAGAAATTGCCATAATCCAGAGACCCATGATTTCCAAGGGGGAGAGGAGGTTTCCCTGGACAGTATAATAGAAGACATTCTAAAAAATCCACTCTTAGATGGTTTGACCCTGACTGGTGGAGATCCTCTTTATCAGTTGGAGGCTTCCCTGGAACTTCTAAAAATGGTTAAGGATCTGAGCCTTACTACAGTGGTTTATACAGGCTTTACTTTTGAGGAAATTTCTCTGTCGCCTGCTAAGAAGATTTTTCCCTATGTTGATCTATTGATAGATGGTAGATTTGTAGAGGACTTAAAGACTTTGACCAAGCCTTTTATTGGCAGTAGTAATCAGAGGATTATAGATATAAAAAAATCTTTAAGGAAAAATAGATTAGTTGAATATGAGGAAGGAGAAGCCTAGCTTTTCCTTCCTAAATATTTTTCTGGTTTTTTTCAGAATAAGATATATAATATAGAAGGTGAATTATGGCCTGGATCGGGTAATAGACTTTTAGGAGAGGTGAATAT
>JASLIL010000104.1 GCA_030152145.1 Tissierellales bacterium | reverse complement strand
CCAGGAGTCATAGGGTTATAACAGGTGTTTCCATTTTAAAGAAGGGTTACTACCCAAAGATAGTGGATTATTCTGAGACCTTAGTAGAGTTTAAAAAACTAGAAGATGAGGATATAAATAAATATTTAGATACAGAAGAGTATGTTGACAAGGCTGGAGCTTATGGTATACAAGGTTTTGGAAGTGTTTTAATAGATAGTATAGAGGGTTGTTATTTCAATGTAGTGGGACTTCCTATATCAAAAGTATCAGATCTTTTAAAGGAACATTTTAACTTTAAATTAATCTAGAAAAGTGGTGGTTTTTTGTCAAAAAAAATAGCATGTGGAACTAGTTACACTATAAAGGACCTACCAGAGGATGAGAGACCTAGGGAGAAACTTTGTAGGTATGGTGTAGACACTTTATCCAATGCGGAACTATTGGCTATTATAATAAGGACAGGTCAGGGAAACTTTACAGCACTGGATCTAGCAAATCAAATACTTAGTATCGATAAAACTAGTATAGCCTATCTATCAAATATAACTTCAGAAGAACTACAGACCATTAATGGTATTGGAGAGTGTAAGGCTGCTCAGGTTATAGCAGCTATAGAGTTAGGTAAGAGGATTGGCACCTACAGGGAGGATAATAAAATTAAGATAAACTCCCCTAATATAGTGGCCAATTTGTTTATGGAAGAAATGAAATATTTTAAAAAAGAACATTTCCGCACACTGAATTTAGATACTAAAAATCAGATTATAAGTATAGAAGAAATTTCTATTGGTAACTTAAACTCATCTATAGTACATCCTAGAGAGGTATTTAACATGGCCATAAAGAGGAGTTCTAATTCTATGATCTTGGTGCATAATCATCCTAGTGGGGATCCGACGCCAAGTAAAGAAGATATAGATGTTACCTATAGACTTATAAGTGCAGGAGATATTATTGGTATAAAAGTGCTGGACCATATCATAGTTGGATATGATAGGTTTATTAGCATGAAGCAATTAAATTTAATTTAGGATATATAGGAAGGAGTCAACAAAATGGGAATATTTAGCATATTCGCAAAAGATTTGGGAATAGATTTAGGTACAGCAAATACACTAGTCTATATGAAGAATCAAGATATAGTAACTAGGGAGCCATCGGTAGTTGCAGTACAAACTAATACAAGGGAGGTCCTGGCAGTGGGTGAAGAGGCTAAGAATATGATTGGTAGAACACCAGGAAATATTATAGCTATTAGACCTTTAAAGGATGGAGTTATAGCAGATTTTAATATTACTCAAAATATGCTTAGATACTTTATAAGAAAATCAACTAGGGGCAAGACTTTATTTCAGCCTAGAGTGGTTCTTTGTATTCCTAGTGGAGTGACAGAAGTTGAGAAGAGAGCTGTAGAAGAAGCAGCCCTTCATGCTGGAGCAAGGGATGCCTATTTAATAGAGGAGCCTATGGCAGCAGCTATTGGTGCTGGTCTACCAGTGCATGAGGCAACTGGTAATCTTATAGTGGATATAGGAGGAGGTACAGCAGAAGTAGCTGTAATATCTCTTGGTGGTATAGTTACAAGCAGGTCTATTAGAGTTGGAGGAGACGAGATAGACAAGGCTATAATAAGCTATATTAAAAAAGCCTATAATCTAATGATAGGTGAAAGAACAGCTGAAAATATTAAAATAAAGATAGGTTCTGCCTATAGGTTACCTAAGGAAGAGCATATGGAAATTAGAGGTAGGGACTTACTTACAGGCCTACCAAAGACTATAAACATAGGATCTGAAGAAGTATCAAAGGCTATAGAGGAACAGATAAGGGCTATTATAGATGCCATAAAGTCAACTCTAGAGAAAACACCACCTGAGTTAGCAGCAGATATAATGGAAAAAGGAATAGTACTTGCAGGAGGTGGAGCCCTTCTAAGAGATATGGATACCTTGATTTCCAAAGAGACAGGTATGCCAGTGACTATAGCTGAAAATCCTTTGGATTGTGTAGCTATAGGAACAGGTAAGGCTATAGACAGTATAGATACATTAAAGAAGACTCTACCAAATAAAAGAAGAATGGCTTAAGTGGTGATAATATGGACTTTTTTAAGAAGTATAAGAATAGGATGATAGTAATTTTAGTTACTATCATTCTTATTATAATAATGGGGATAACCAGCGCTGATAAGGCCTCAGTAACTAAGCTAGAAAGTGCTGTAGGAAGTGTAGTGAAACCTGTAGGTAAGTTTTTATATAGCCTAGGGGACAAGGGTTCAAGCTTCTTTGATTCTATAAAGGATATATCAAAGCTAAGAAAAGAAAATGAGTTGCTGGAAAAAAAAGTAGCTGACCTTAAAAAAGAAAATAGAGACTATGAAAATGTAATTGCTAAAAAGGAATACCTAAAGGCAGAGTATGAGCTTTTAAAGGAGAGCAAGTATGATTTAAAGATGGCCTACATAACAGGTAAGGAGCCAAATAATTGGTATGATAAGTTTACTATAGACCTAGGTTTAAAGGATGGTATAAAGAATGGAGACACTGTAGTAAGTGCTGTTGAAGGCACCAAGGGGCCTGTAGAGGAAGGGGTAGTAGGTAGGATTGTAGAGGTTGGTAACGATTCAGCCAAGGTCATATCCATAGTTGATGAAAGTAGCAGGATCTCCTTTGTAGTAAACAGGAACCAAGAGGGAGGAATGCTATATGGCTCCTATGATGGCCAGCTGGTAGGTTCTCTTTTTGATTCAGATAGTGATGTTAAAAAGGGAGATAAGATCTATAGCTCCGGTCTAGGTGGAGTATTCAAGAAGGATCTTTATCTAGGGGAAGTTACTAAGGTTATTAAAAAAGATGAGGATATGATGAAGACCATATATATAGAACCGGCTATAAACTTTAAAAAGCTTCACAGGGTTTTTGTTGTTTCAGATGGAGAGAGATAGTATGAGTATTTACTTAATTTTATTATTGAACATAATTAATTTTATTTTTGAAAGTACTTTATTTGGTAGAGTGACTATAATGGGAGTAACCCCAAATATAGCCTTGATTTTAATTGTTATAGTAAGTCTTAGTAGAGGAAATAAGACAGGTAGCTTTGTAGGAATTTTTACAGGCTTATTAAGAGATCTTGTATTTAATAAGACCATAGGTGTTATAGGA
>JASLIL010000106.1 GCA_030152145.1 Tissierellales bacterium | reverse complement strand
GGAAAGGATCCACCTGTTCCCATACCGAACACAGAAGTTAAGCTTTCCAGCGCCGATGGTACTTGAGTGGTAACGCTCTGGGAGAGTAGGACATTGCCAATTAGACTAAACATCTTAGATATTCTAAGATGTTTTTTTATTATATCCTATGAAAATAGGGTATATAGCTTTTAGGGGAAAACTTAGGAGGTGGCATGATGGTGGAAGAACTATATCTTGCTGGAACTGACTTTAGGACTTACCTAGATCGAGCCAGCCTAGAGGACAGTGAGAGAACTTTGGATTATTTTGACAAGATCAGACCAAGTAGGGAGCTAAGGGAAAGAATACTTAAGCTGGATAGGCCAGTTAAGATTCTTATTCTAGGAGAGGCCTGGTGCCCTGACTGTATGATAAACATTCCAGTAGTTTACTATATGAACAAGTTAAACAAGAATCTATCCTATTCTATTTTATCTAGGGAGGGCCATGAAGAAGATTTTAAGGACTATCTTCAGGAGGGCAAGCTTAAGATACCAACTTTTATAGTAATGGATGATAATTTTAAGAATCTGGGCCATGTAATTGAAAGACCTAGGGTTCTAAAGGCTGTCTACCAAGAGGGAGACCAAATAGAAATCATAAAGGCCTCTAAGGTCTATAGAGATGGTGGCTATTTGACAAATCTCTTAGAGGAGCTCTTAGAGATTATGGAAAAATCTATTTAGGCCTAATTTTTTGTAGGGATTAAAACACCAAACTAGTTTGGTGTTTTATTTTTATCTATAGTTCTTGCAATTAATATATATAAATGGTATACTCTTAAAGAAGTAAATACTTAAGAATCTTTAAAAAGGTCCAGAGAGGCTTGAAAGATTTTAATTTAATATACGAAAACATGTATATTTTTTTGAATGTAACTTTCTGCCTCGGTAGGAAGTTTTTTTAATACTTTAAATCAGTCCAGAGAGGCTGAAAAGGAGGCAAATAATGATAAATGAATCAGCAGTAGTAAAAAAGCACAAGGAGACTTTGGCCTTGGAAAAATCAAAGAAGATAGTACTGGCCCTACAGCATTTAATAGCCATGTTTGGGGCAACGGTTTTAGTACCTATGATAACAGGATTTAATCCTTCAGTAGCACTTTTTTCAGCCGGTCTTGGTACCCTTTTATTTCACTTTTGTACCAAGGGAAAGGTTCCAGTGTTCCTAGGATCCTCCTTCGCCTTTATTCCAGTTATACTAACAGTTAAAAACATGTATGGCGGAGACTTGGCCTATGCTCAAGGTGGTATGTTTGTAGCAGGTCTTATATATATAGCCATGTCCTTCTTAGTTAAAAGGATAGGAGTGGATAAGATAGAAAAATATCTACCAGCCCAGGTAGTAGGTCCTATGATTATAGTTATAGGTATGAACCTTATACCAACAGCTTTTGGCATGGCCAGTGGACACTTTGGAGTAGCACTTCTTACACTTTCCATAGCCCTTATAATAAACTTCAAGGCCAGCGGATTTTTAAAGCAACTTTCCATACTAGTAGCAGTTACAGTAGGCTACCTACTATCCTATAAACTGGGTTTAGTAGACACAGCTGGCATTAGAAATGCAGCCCTAGTAGAGCTTCCAAGCTTTAGGGCACCTAAGTTTGACCTGGCTGCAATTATGGTTATAGCACCAGTTGTAGTAGCAGTTTTTATGGAACATGTTGGGGACATAACTACCAATGGTCAGGTTGTAGGAAAGAACTTTATAGAAGATCCAGGCTTAAATAGAACACTACTAGGAGATGGTATAGCAACAGCTGTAGCTTCTCTAATAGGTGGACCAGCCAACACAACTTACGGTGAAAACACTGGAGTTCTAGCAATAACAGGAAACTATGATCCATCAGTCCTAAGATTGGCAGCAGTTTTTGCCATAGGATTAGCTTTTATATCAAAGGTAGGGGCGGTTTTAGCCAGCATACCAGTTCCGGTTATGGGCGGTATAAGCTTGATGCTTTTCACCATGATTTCCCTGGTAGGTTTTAAGACAATTAAGGCCAATAAGCTAAGGGCTAACTTTAGAAACATAGTTACTATGGCTAGTATCTTGGTACTGGGCCTAGGAAGTGGACCAGTGGAGAAGTACTTAGGTTATACTATAGGTATACCTCTAACAAAGGATATAACAATATCTGGCCTTAGCTTTGCAGCTATTGTTGGTATATTAATAAATCTAAGCTTTAACCTTCTAGACAAGAAGAAGGCTTAGGATATAAAGAGACAGATCAACCACCAAACTAGTTTTGGTGGTTTTTTTCTTTAAAGATGGATAAAACTATAACTAAATAGACAAAAGCTTTTTTTAAGTATAAAATATAGGGTGTAATAAACTATAAAGGAGTATTGATATGTCGAATATTATTGTTATTGGTGGAGGGGCCAGCGGAATGATGGCAGCTATTACAGCTAGGCGAAGAGATAAACAGGTCCTGCTTTTAGAAAGAAATGATAGATTGGGTAAAAAACTTTTAGCTACAGGCAATGGCAGGTGTAATTATACAAACAAGTTCTTTACCATAGATAACTTTCACGGGGAAAATCCAATGTTTCCAATCAGTGTTTTAAGTCAGTTTAATTTTGATATGACCCTGGAATTTTTCAATGGTTTAGGAATTTTACCTTCTGTAGAAGCTAGTGGGAAGGTCTTTCCCTACTCCTACCAAAGTCAGAGTATCCTAGATGTATTGGTCCATGAAATGGAAAGTCTAGGTGTGGCAGTGAAGACAAATTCCTTTGTAAAAAAGTTTGAGAAAAAAGGAAATAAATTTAAGGTCTATACTGAAGACAAGGTATATAGCTGTAGTCAGCTTATAGTTTGTGGTGGTGGCGTGGCTTTACCAAGTTCAGGCTCAGATGGCAATGCCTTCTTCCTGGCCAAGGAACATGGCCATAGGGTCACTAGATTTTATCCAGGTCTGGTTCAATTAAAATTAGAGGGAGAGGAATATAGGCCTATGTCTGGAGTCAAGTTTGATGGTAGTGTTGGCCTTTTTGTAGACGGGAAGCTTATAAAAAAAGACAGGGGAGACCTACTATTTACAGACTATGGTATTTCAGGACCTCCTATTCTACAGCTTAGTAGGGAGGCCAATAAGGCCTTAGAAGAAGGCAGGGATCCCTATATTAGCCTATCACTTTTTCATGATAAGTCTTTTGAAGAAGTTAGGGACTATCTTTACTATAGATTTGGTCTTATAGAGGGAAAGACAGCCTACAGGGCTATGATAGGTTTGGTTCATGAAAAGCAAATAGGCCCTATATTGAAAAGGGCAAATATAGAAGAAGACAGGAGACTTTCTGAAATTAGCTCAGCAGAGATAGAGAGTCTGGCTAGACTACTGATTAACTGGGACTTTAAGGTTAGAGGAAGCAAGGACTTTAAGTTTGCCCAGGTAACTGTTGGTGGTATAGATACTAAGGATGTTGACAACATTAGTCTTGAGTCCAAGTTGGTAGAGGGACTTTATTTTGCAGGAGAGGTTCTAGATGTAGATGGAGACTGTGGAGGATTTAATCTTCAGTGGGCTTGGTCTTCAGGCTATGTTGCTGGTTTAAATGCCAGTAAATAGGTAATAGAAGAGAGGGTATTAGATGAATTTAATGAATGAAAGACTAAGGGACTTGGCAGAAAAGGGCCAGGCTCTAGAAGTGGCCATTGCAGGTGCAGGCAAGATGGGCAAGGGCCTAGTTAACCAAATGTCTAGGATTCCTGGTATGGAAGCAAGAATTGTAGGCAATAGAACTATAGAAAAGGCCTATGACAGTCTAGTTTCTTCAGGAATAAAGAGGGAGGATATAGTTGAATCCCATGATCTTAAGGAGATAGAAGCTGCTGTAGCCAGTGGCAAGTATGTAGTTACTAGGGATTTAAGCCTACTGCCAAGGGTTGGGGCTGTAGATGCAGTAGTAGATGCTACAGGAAATCCAGAAGTAGGTGCTAACCTATCCCTAAGTGCCATTGAAAATAAAAAGCATATAATAATGTTAAATGTAGAGGCAGACTCTGTAGTTGGACCTATACTATATAAGTATGCTAGGGAAAAAGGAGTTGTCTATACAGGGACAGCAGGTGATGAGCCAGGAGCAGTTATGGAGCTTTATGATTTTGCCAAGGGCCTGGGCTTTGATGTACTTTCTATAGGCAAGGGAAAAAATAATCCTGTAGACCTTTATGCAAATCCAGATACTATGAGGGAAAAGGCCCTGGAAAAAGGCCTGAAACCTAGTATGTTGGCGGGATTTGTAGATGGAACTAATACTATGATAGAGATGACCTGTATGGCCAATGCAACTGGATTTACTCCAGATATAAGAGGCTGTCATGGAGTAAAAAGCAACATAGATGATTTAAAGGATCATTTGAAGCTAAAGGAAGATGGAGGAGTTTTAAACAATTATAATATAGTGGATTATGTCCTGGGTATAGCACCAGGTGTCTTTGTAATCTTCACTACTAAGTTGGAAGAAGTTCATAGCCAATTAAGTTACTTAAATATGGGTCCAGGGCCTAACTATGTTCTATATAGACCCTACCATTTAACAAGCCTAGAAACTCCCCTTACCATATATGATGCCTGTATAAATAATAAGGCTACAATAGCCCCTAAAAAGGGACAGGTGGCAGACACTATAGCCCTGGCTAAGGTAGACTTAAAAAAAGGCGATAAACTGGACTCTATAGGTGGCTATACTTTCTATGGCCTAATAGAAGACCATAAGACCTGCCTAAGGGAAGATCTTCTTCCTGTAGGCCTTATAGATGGAGATACTATAATGTTAGAGGATGTAAAAAAGGACCAGCCTATAAGGAGGAGTCAGGTAAGTTTAAATGAGGATAGAGCTATATTTAAGTTAAGAGAAATCCAAGACAGAGAATTAGGATAATAGGAGGATATATATGATTTATATTAAAAATAATGACAATAGACCCCAGTTTAACTTAGCTTTAGAGGAGTATGTTTTTTCAGAACTAAGTCAGTTTGATGAAATATTTTTATTGTGGGTAAATAAGCCAGCCATTATAGTTGGTAAAAATCAAAATACTATAGAGGAAATAAATGTAGACTATACAAAAGAGAAGGATATAGATGTAGTAAGACGTCTTTCTGGTGGTGGAGCAGTTTACCATGACCTAGGCAACCTAAACTATACTATAATATCTAAAAATGACCATTCTGTAGCCTTTAACTTTGAAACTTTCTCAAAGCCAGTCATAGAGGTTCTAGCTGAATTGGGAGTAGAGGCAGAATTTACGGGCAGAAATGACATAACTATTGATGGCAGAAAGTTCTGCGGTAATGCCCAGTATATAAACAAGGACAGGGTTTTACACCATGGGGCCATCCTTTTTGATGTGGACTTAAATGTTCTTGGTAGTGCCCTAAAAGTTTCTAAGGATAAGATAGAATCCAAGGGTATAAAATCAGTTAGAAGTAGGGTTACCAATGTAGTTGAGCATTTAGACGAAAAGATTAGCGTTGAAGACTTTAAAGAGCTTCTACTAAATCATATATTTGAAAATAGCCAAATAGAAGAATACCAGTTGACCCAAAAGGATTTAGATAGAATAAATGAAATAATGGAAAAAAGATATGCAACCTGGGACTGGAACTTTGGAGGATCACCAAAGTTTAATATCCATAAGGCAGAGAGATTCAAGGGCGGCAAAGTGGAGACAAAGATAAATGTAGAAAATGGTAAGATAGCAAGTATCAAATTCTATGGAGACTTCTTTGGAGCCTATGACATCCAAGATATTGAAAAACTTTTAACAGGAATAAAGTACAGGGAAGAAGATATAAGACAGGCCTTAAAGGATGTAGATTTCAGTAACTATTTTGTAAAAATTACAGAAGATGAGGTTGTTAGCATTATTATATAGGATTAATTTAAAAGAATCTTAATGACTAGAGTCATTAAGATTCTTTTTTTATATAAAATTAAGCTTGATATATTGTTAAAAAAATACTAATATATAGGTAGGGGAAGGATTAATAAAAAAAGAGAAAAAAAGAATTGCTGCTGGATTATACATAAATGGAGATTATATGGGTATAATAAAGTAAAGATTCAAAATATTTCCAATATTTCAGGATCCGGCTAGGAGGGTTAAAATGGAAAAATGCAATTACAACTTATATGGTTGCTATAGCTGCTGCTACAAGTTTAAGGTTACAGATAAGGAAAATTGGGATTTAACTAGATGCCCAAGATGTGGGGAAGAAACAGTGGCATGTATACATAAGGCCTTAAAGATCATGAACGTGGAAGGCTGTAAAAACAAGGCAGGAGCTTAGGAAAAGATGGTTTTACCATCTTTTTTTATTTGCAGAAATTCCTTTAAAAATTAGGACTCCTATAGTAAAATATCCTTGGAGGTGTTTTTAGTGATTAGACATATAGTTATGTGGAATATAGAAGATGGAGTAAATGGAAGGACCAAGGAAGAAAATGGACTTCTTTTCAAGGAAAAAATAGAGGCCCTAAAGTCTACTATAGCTGAAATTGTTGAAATAGAGGTGGCCCTTGATATCCTACATACAGACCAGTCTAGAGATATGGTTTTAGTTGGAGATTTTAAAAGTTTGGAGGACCTAAAAACCTATGCTGGCCATAAGGACCATCTAGAGGTTGTAGCCTTTGGCAAGGAGTTTTTAAGGGATAGGGTAGTTTGTGATTACGACTTTTAATTAGAACTTGACAAGATCTCTAATATTAAGTATATTTAAAGTTAAGTGAAAAGAAATGCTTTGAAAAGGACAGTAGTAGAGTCAAGGTATCTAGAGAGGTGGCCATTAGGTGGAAGGCTGCTATATCAAAACTTTATGAAGATCACCTTTGAGCAGAATACCTGAAAAGAGTAGGGTATTCCGTTAAATTCGTTAATTTGACTTGAGAGATAGGGATACTTTACCCTATAATCTGGGTGGTACCGCGATTTACTCGTCCCATAGTTTGGGGCGAGTTTTTTTATTGAAAAAATTAGGAGAGGATGATAAAAATGAAGAAGTTTAATGAGCTTTCAAATGAACCAGTTAAGCTTAGAGAAGAAAAAATCTCAAACTACTGGAAGGAAATAGATCTACTGCATAAGTCAGTGGAATCAAAAGATGAGAAAAAGCCCTTTGTATTCTTTGAAGGTCCGCCAACAGCCAATGGACATCCAGGCATTCACCATGTTTTGGCTAGAACCCTAAAGGACCTAGTATGTAGATATAAAACCATGGAGGGCTACCAGGTAAAGAGAAAGGCTGGTTGGGACACTCATGGACTGCCTGTAGAAATTCAGGTGGAAAAAGAACTAGGACTTTCAAACAAGCAGGAAATAGAGGCCTATGGTATAAAGGAGTTTAACGAAAAGTGCCGTCATTCAGTTTTTACTTTTGGTAATGAATGGAGGGAAATGACTGAGAGAATGGCCTATCTAATAGACCTAGACAATCCTTATGTTACCCTGGACAATGACTATGTAGAGTCAGTTTGGTGGGTTTTAAATAAGTTCTTTGAAGAAGGCCTGGTATATGAAGGTCACAAGATCCTACCATATTGCTCTCGTTGTGGTACAGGTCTAGCATCTCACGAGGTAGCTCAGGGCTACAAGGAGATAAAGACAGATACAGTTATAGCCAAGTTTAAACTAAAGGATAGGGATGAGTACTTCCTAGCCTGGACTACTACACCTTGGACCCTACCAAGTAACGTAGCTCTTTCAGTAAACCCAGATGTAGATTACCTAAAGGTAGAAGAAGATGGAGAAATCTACTATGTTGGTAAGGTTTTAGCTGATAGGGTTTTAGGTGAGGACTATAAGGTTTTAGAGGAATTAAAGGGTAGAGATCTAGAGTATATAGAGTATGAACAGCTAATACCTTTTGTAGAGTCAAAAGAAGATAAGAAAGCCTTCTTTGTAACCCTAGCAGACTATGTAACTACAGAGGATGGTACAGGTATAGTTCACTCTGCTCCTGCTTTTGGTGAAGATGACTACAATACAGGAAAAAAATATGATCTACCAGTTTTACAACCAGTTAACGATCAGGGTAAGTTTACGGAAACACCTTGGGAGGGTAGCTTTGTAATGGATGCAGACCTAGATATAATAAAATGGTTGGCCCATGAAAATAAACTTTATAAAAAACAAAAGGTAGCCCACAACTATCCACATTGCTGGAGATGTGACACTCCTTTACTTTACTATGCTAGACCAAGTTGGTATATAGAGATGACCAAGCTAAAAGATCAACTTATAGAGAACAATGATACAGTTAACTGGTTCCCAGACTTTGTAGGAGACAAGAGATTTGGAAACTGGCTAGAAAACTTAAATGACTGGGCTATTTCCAGAAGTAGGTACTGGGGAACACCTCTACCTATTTGGAGATGTGAGGACTGTGGAAAGTTAGACAGTGTTGGATCAAGACAGGAATTAAAGGACAAGGCCCTAGAGGAAGTGGATCTGGATACAGTAGAGCTACACAGACCTTATGTAGATGATATACATCTAAAGTGTAGCTGTGGTGGAAAGATGATCAGGGAAAAAGATGTTATAGATGTTTGGTTTGACAGTGGTGCTATGCCATTTGCTCAACACCACTACCCATTTGAAAACAAGGAGAACTTTGATAGTCTTTTCCCAGCAGACTTTATCTGTGAAGGTATAGACCAAACCCGTGGATGGTTCTACTCACTACTGGCTATATCAACCTTCCTAACAGGAAAGGCACCCTATAAAAATGTCTTGGTAAGTGACCTGGTACTAGATAAAGATGGCAAGAAGATGTCAAAATCTAGGGGTAACACAGTTAACCCATTCCAGCTATTTGACCAGTATGGAGCTGACGTTCTAAGATGGTACCTAGTATTTGTATCACCACCATGGACACCAACAAGATTTGATGAAGATGGCTTAAGAGAGGTTGAAAGCAAGTTCTTTAGAAGTATTAGAAATGTCTATAATTTCTTCTCTATCTATGCTAATACAGATGGTATAGGCCAGGAGGAATTCTTTGTTCCCTATGAAGATAGGAAGGAAATTGACAGATGGATTCTTTCAAAATATAATAATCTTCTAAAGTCTATAGAAGAGGACATGGCAGAATTTGAACTAACTAGGGTAGTAAGAAATATCCAGGACTTTGTAGTAGAAGATCTTTCAAACTGGTATATAAGAAGAAGTAGGAGAAGATTCTGGTCAACAGAATTTGATATGGACAAGAAGGCTGTTTACAATACTAGCTATGAAATACTAGAGGGTATATCAAGGGCCATAGCTCCATTTGTACCATTTACAGCAGAAGAGCTATACCAAAACCTAAGTCATGGAGAATCAGTCCACCTAGCAGACTATCCTAAGGCAGATCTTAGTCTTATAGATGAAAAGCTAGAGGAGAAAATGGACCTGGTAAGGGACTTGGTAGGTCTTGGACGTGCTTCAAGAGAGGCTACTCAAATAAAGGTTCGTCAGCCTATAGGAGAGGTTCTACTGGACGGTAAGTATGAAGACACTATAAGTGATCTGGTTCCTCTAATAAAGGAAGAGCTTAATGTTAAGAATGTAGTCTTTGAAAAAGATCTAAGCCAATATATGAACTTTAATCTAAAGCCAAACTTCAGACATGTTGGACCTATACTAGGTAAAAATGTAGGAGCTTTTGGCAAGGAACTTGGAAAGCTAGATGCCCATGAACTAGTAGAATTACTGGATAGGGGAGAAAGCTTTGAACTAGAGGTTAATGGCGAAAAGATCAGGGCGGATAGGGACTATGTATTAGTTAATATTGAGTCCAAGGAAGGCTTTAATGTAGCAATGGAAAACAACAAGTTTGTTATACTTGATACCAGCCTAACAGAGGAACTTTTAAATGAAGGTTATGCAAGGGAATTTATCTCAAAGGTTCAGCAGATGAGAAAGGCCAATGACTATGATGTTTTAGATAATATTAATATCTACTACAACGGAGATGAGGACATAGCTAGAGCCATAAAAGAGCATGATGAATTTATTAAAAAAGAAACCCTGGCTAAGACTATTGAATTAGTTGAGGACAAGGATTTAGATATAGAAGATCTGAACGGTCATAAGACAGGTATAAGACTGGAAAGATTGTAGAAAGAGGGCTGGATTATTCCAGTCCTTTTTATTT
>JASLIL010000083.1 GCA_030152145.1 Tissierellales bacterium | reverse complement strand
TGTTTAATATGCTCTATAGCTGGTCGACAGATTAAAATATATTAGATGTTTTGTCATCTTCTCTTCCTAGAAATTCTTTTTCTACCCAATGTTCTGACCTACTACTAAATATAATTATAGAGTCCTTATTTTTTCTAATATACCCATCTAACTCTGTTTTCATTGAATATAATTGAAGTTTACTTAGGTTTCCTTCAAAGACAGATTTCTGTATATTTGTTAGGTATCTCTTGCATATCTTAAAAATATTTCTGGATACAAAGGGACCCTTTTCATCTGCAATTATATCATAGATCAATAATATATACATTTTTACCACCACATCTTAAAGCTTTCATATTCTTTCTCTCCTATTAAATGCTTTATAAGCTTATAGCATTCCAATCTTATTAGATACCTGTAAGACACTTCCCTTCCTAGCTCCTTGTGTTTTATAGTTCTTCCAAGTGCCTTATCATATTCCACTATTATTTCCTTTCTGGCCTTATCTTTTAAATAGAGGTAGTTTGACTCCTTTTCAAAGTCTTCTTCTACTATCTGCTTTCTGTTTAAAAGCGAAAATATTAATCGGTCTACTACTAGGGGTTTAAAAACCTCTGAGAGATCTAGGGCCAATGAAAATCTTTTTACCCCTGGCTCATGAAGATAGCTTATGGTTGGATTCAATTGTGTCTTGTATATTTCTGATAAGACTGTAGTGTAAAACAAGGAATTTAAGTATGAAATCATAGAGTTAATCATATTGTCTGGAGGGCGTCTAACCCTCTTTTTAAAATCAATATTTTGCCTTACTATCTTATTCCAACTTCTATAGTAGTTTCTTCTTATATTTCCTTCTATGCCCATTAAGCCTTCTACTGATGTCATATATTCTATTCTCTTTATCAAGGCTTCAATAGTTGATATTTCATCTTCTAAATCTATGCCACGATTCTTATAGTACCTCATATTTCTTTGTATATTGTGGCTGGCTGCATATATAAGTTCCTTTGCTATATAAAGTCTTTCTTCTTGATCCATGTAGTGGGAAACCTGCTTGACCAGAAGGTCACCGCTTACTGTCTTCTTTCTTGGCCAATAGCTTCCTGAATAAAAACCGTAATAGTTAAATACATGTAGACTTATGCCCTTTTGCCCTATAAAATTTAAAAATTTTGTATTTAAATCTACCTCCCCAAAAACATATATATTTTCAACTACTTCTGACCTTATATTTCTTTTTTGTCTTTCATTTTCTATTAAAATATTATTATCCTTCCTACTAAGCCTGCAATTTTGAAATATATAAAATTCCCTAGCCATTACCTCACCCCTAAAGATAGCACATATCATAGTAGGAACATTTACTGCAGTAAGGCTTTTTATCAACCTTAACTGGATGTTCACTTTCTATTACTCTTTCTATTTCTTCTAATTTTATCCTCATTAATTCCCTATCTTCTTGGCAGAATAAGACCTCTGTTCTTCTTCTCAAACTTGGATAATCCAATATTCCCTTTTCTATATTTACTCCCTTTTCTCTCAGTGTGTATATATAGTATTTCACCTGCCAAATTGATGCCTTTTCTAGCTTATCTGATTTCTTTACTTCATGAATTACCTTCCAGTCTTCTAGAAAGTCTATATTTATCTTGTCATCTATTAGTATCTGCTTTTTTTCTCTTGAGTAGCTTTGCTCATCTATAATCTTGCCTATATTTACAAGATCACTTGTAGTTTCCATATTTAAGCCTCTTGAAAAATACCATAGTCTTTTATCGCAAATTTCATGGTAGTAAACCATTACACCAGTAATCTTTCTCACTGCTTCACTCCTTGCTTAGAAAAACATATCCAGTAGATTTTCTTCCTCTTCCAAGTGTTTTATTCCATAGTCGCTGGAATATTGGCAGGAGTATATATTTATTGATTCATACTTATTTATTTCTCTAATCTCCAGCTTTCTTTCCCCAACCAAGTAGTAAGCTATGGAAAGCTTATACTTATCTAAGTCTAGTCTGGCCTTCTTCTTCCTTAAATAGAGATCATCCTGATTTCCCTGAAACTCATCTCTATTGGATAGTATCTGGATAATTTCTTCTATATCTTCTTTATTGTTTTCATAGACTGGTCTTGGTATTACATCTATTGAATTAATATTTCTGAAATATTTTATAACATCTTTTTTTCTAAACTCATCATAGTTTATTGAGTCTATATATTCTATTGTCCCTATAATATCTTTATAGTATTTTGTGTCCTTAAGAGAATCAGTTGAGTATATTTTATTTATGAGTTCTATCTTCTCATTTTCATCTATACTACCATCTCCCCGAAGTCTAAGCTGCTCTTTTGACTTCTTATATATATCCCTATCATTTACATAGCCTATGCCACTGCATAGCTTGTCACCACCATCAAATACAAATATATTATAGTCCTTGTCCAGCTCTCTATTCCTATAGCATCTGCCCATTCTCTGAAATAATCCATTTAAGTCTGAAAGCTCTGTTATCAACAGGTCAAAGTCTATATCCAAAGATGCTTCTGCTACCTGGGTACATATCCAGATTCCCGAGTCTGTATTGGATTTTTGACCAAATTCCACTATATTCTCTTCCTTTATTTTCCTATCCTCCCTGGTAAACCCACTGTGAAAAACATCTAATTCTGCCTCCAAACCATATTTCTCCTGTAACTGATCATATAGTTCATTTAATTTCTTTACAGTATTTACTATTACTAAAACCTTATTATTTTTGTACTTAGAGTAGATATAGTCACTGTTTATTTCTGCTCTTTCTAACTTTAAGCTATGTCTAATTCTATCATTATATAGAAATGGCCTAGGTTTCATATAATCTAATTGGTTCTTAGCTAGAAGATCTCCAATAAATGGTGGAAAAGTTGCTGTAACTATAGCAAACTGTCCACCTAGCCTGGTTAATTGCCTAAGACCTATTATTATATAGGCCACCAAATCTGAAGAATACATCTGAATCTCATCTATTACAATCTTTGAATAGGACAGGGTGGCCAGCTTTCTTTCAAAACCTACATACTTGTAGACAAAGTCAAAAATCTGATCTAGAGTACATACTGTCAAAGGCATAGATAGCTCTTTTGTCGCCTCTTGATAGTCTACAATATCTTGATCTAATAGGTTTTCATTTTTCTTTACATACTCTGACAATGTATCGGAGTGAAGTAAACCCACTCTTCTATCAACAGATTCCAAGACTATTTCCCCTACCAGCCTTTCATATATTTGGTTTATAGCTGACTTGAGAGGTAGGGTAAAGAAGCCCTTATTATTTCCTATCCACAGAAGACCTGCCTCGGTCTTTCCATATCCAGTTTCAGCTATAGCTACTATATTCTCATCTCTATTTTCTATCATATATTCCTGTAGGCTATTAAAGGCTGCATCCTTCCCCCATCCTAATTTTACATTTTCCATAGAATCCACTAGAAAATCATTTGGATACTCTACTCTGTAGTATCCACTTGCTCCGTAGTCTATCTTATTTAGTAGCCCTTTCATCAATATATATCTTTCCAAAAGATCTAAATCTATTCCCGAAGTTCCAGTCTTGCTGACTATTTCCAAACTAATCATATTTAAGTCATCTTTCAGGCTTGGTAGCCTATAATAGCTAAAGTTTTCTAGATCTTCTATCAGGTAAGGATAGTAGTCCCTTATATTTTCCTCCATCTCCTGATTGAGAGGGGCTCTCTTATGATGGTAGGCAACTACATTTATTAAAATAATTAAATCATCTATACTAAAGTCATACTTCTCTATTAAATTTCTATAGTTTATAAACAATATACTTAGGTAGCTGTGAGGAATATCTGAAAACTTCCTATCTATTTTTTCTCCCCTTACTTTCTTTTGAAACACTCTATTTACCTTACCCATATCATGGTAGAGACAGGCCAATTGGAGCAGGTCCCAATTTATCCTTAGCTCCCCTTCATATAGGTTTTTTAAGATTTTAAATTGTTTTATTAAATTATCTGTATGTTCTTCTAGACTTTCCTCTACTGGGTAGCTTTTTGCTAGATACATTTCTTACCCCCTCCTAAAGGAAGAATACCAAATCATCATATTCATCTACTTGAAATTCATTGATGGCCCTACTGGGTTCTGATATATAAATAGATTCAACCCTATTCCATTTCCTGTATATTCTCCCCCCACCAAAATCAACTAGTTCATAGTTTTTGTTAAGCTTGTATTTACTTCCTGGCTGCCTACTTCTAACTGTCTCAAAGGACCTGTTAGGCTTCTCTATGTCTTCCAAGGCTATATATCTCTTATAGTTTGTTTTCTTTATCTTGTCCCCTAACTCCCTTCTTATTTTAACAAGCTCTATTTCATCTATTCTTGCCAAATCTTCTCTTCTGCCAAGAGAGGGGTATTCATAGGGAAATTTCAGAGCTTCATAAACCCTGTCCCTTATATCCTCATCTAGCCTAATGTGTATTAGAAGTTCTACATCTACTAGAAGTTCTGTAGTTCCAACTCCTCTGGTTACTCCATAGTAGTCATCTACCTTCAACTGATGCCTATTTTTCTCAAAGTATTGATTTCCAAATTCATATATGGTTGCTAGGTCATTTACTTTTGAGTGATACTTTCCCTGGATGGATACGTCCATAGGATGATATTCCTCAAATTTACTAAGCCTGTGAACCATTCCTATAACTGTTGATGGGGGAGGCAGTGGGTAGCTTTCTTTTAACTGAAAGCTATTGGGTATTCTATAGTTAACCATGTTCTGATAAAGCTTTAATCTAATTACTTCCATAGTAATCCCTTACTTTTACCTTTAGCCTATCAAAGAAATCTCCTATATTTATACTGCCCAATCTTTCCTCTATATCTTCTGAATTGTCAAATACTCCTCTAACTAGCCCAACTTCTGTATCTTCCTTTATATCATCAGACATTAAGCTCTCTATTCTATCTAACTTTAACTTATTATCCTCTATATCAAGAGCATTGTAGAAAAGAGGGTTCTTGTAGTCATATACTCCACCTATAACAAATAAAGGTGATAGATCCTCTCTTCTCCCCCTTATATCCCTATACAAAAATCTTATGCTATCTAAAAGCAGCTCTACTCGCTCTGCCTTTAACTTGTTCTCAATATCTATTTCATAGTTACTATCTATTCCAACCTGATCCAAATCTATAGTAATAGTATAGGCATAGTAGGATCTGTGAATTTCTGACTGAGATATATTCCCACCAGCCTTAGCCTTCTCATTTGACCTATTATACCTATCCAGTAAACCCTTATTGGTTAAAAAATCTAAATCTCCCTTGAAGGTCTCCAATGATATAGCATTGGAAAGTCTAGCCACTGCTGCCCTAGTCTTGGTTTCTTTTTTACCAGTCTTCATATACCCAAAAAAATCAATTTCTGGATATTCATCAATCATAGCCTCTTTTGAAAATTGCAGTACGCTACCATCTAAACCTATTGGTGTATTATCCACCTTCATTTGCTCTACAATATTATATCTAAGAGCCTGTCTTGATATATAGGAATACTGCTCTCCACGCCCTCTGGATATTTTCTTCAAAGAAGTAACATTACCTATCCCTTCCCCATAGTTAGCGCTTTCTGCCTGAAATATAATCGACATAGTTAATCCCTTACTCTTCATCTAAGCCATCTCCTTTCCTCTCCCTATCTTCAAAGCCATTTAAACCTGTTACAAATCCATATCCTATTAGCCCTAACTTTTCTTCATCTTCCAAGGCTAGGGTCATATTTTGTGGTACAGGCTTGTTTAAATACATATAAGAGCTGATTATATTGTGCATAAAAGCTTCTGCATTTCTAGTTTTCAAAGCATTTAAAAGCCTATAGGATATACCACTAATCTTGTTTTCCATCCCCTTTTCCAGATAATACTTTCTTAGGGCACTTCCATCCTTCCTACTAAAGTAAATCTGTTTTTTCATATCTATGCCACTCACATCTATACCTCCAATCATAAGCTCATAATTTATATTATTTATCCTAGATATATGATAGCTATTGTAAAAAGCTCCAAAGCTAGAGTTTTTTGAAACTATATTTACCAACAAGAAATGTATAAGACTAAACATATTCTGACCATTAAAAATCCTGTCTAAAACCAAATCATATATTGAAAAATAGTCTCTTCCCTCCTTAAAAGCAGCCTTCTCCAGTGCCTTCAAATCCTCCTTGGACTTCTTTATAATCTCTATTACCTCTCTTGATAGAATATTAAACCTATATTTTTCATCCTTATATCTAACTATCTGTATGTCATTTTCTTCATAAGGTAGGTCCTCTATATTTTGTCTAGATATAGCAGCCACCAAGGTTCTATAAGAGGCAGCCTTCTGATTATCTCCTAGATTTTTGGATATTCTAGCCTTAG
>JASLIL010000064.1 GCA_030152145.1 Tissierellales bacterium | reverse complement strand
GGTGAATTATGGCCTGGATTGGGTAATAGACTTTTAGGAGAGGTGAATATGGAAAAATATATGGAGTTAGATAAGTACGATAAGCATATACTTTTAAAGGGTCAGAAGAAGATTTGGGATAATCTTTACCTGGATCCAGATTATTGTAAGCCTAGAGAAACTAAGGCTGCAAAATTGGCTGTTGATTATTTTGAGGATAATTTCTTTGATAATATATTAGAGTTGGGGGCAGGGCAGGGTAGAGATTCTAGATATTTTATGGAGAATCATATGGAGTTGGCTGTTATAGACTATTCTGAGAGAGGGATAGATAACATTATAAATAAGGCTAAGTCCATGGATTTTAGGGGACTAAAGTCCTATGTTTTAGATATTACTGAGGGACTTCCCTTTAGGGAAAATTCCTTTGATATGATATTTGCTAATGAACTTTATTCTATGGCTTTTACAGATCTAGAGCTTGAGAGAATAAATCAGGAGCTTAATAGGGTTTTGGTGGCTGGTGGATATAGTGTATTTACTGTTCATAGTGAATTTGATAAATGTTATGCAAAGGGTAAGCAAATCTATAAAGATATTTATGAAGTGGACGGAGTTATATATCATTTCTTTAAGGAAGAGAAAATTAGAGCTTTGGTGGACAAGAGCTCTATGAATATAGTGGAGTTAAAGAGGTATGAGGAAGATGGCAGGGATTTGTATTTTGTAGTTTTGGAAAAATCAAAGTTTTTATAGGAGCTGACTTATATATAAGTCAGTTTTTTATTGTATAATATAGCTAGAACTTTAGGAGGTGTTTTATGTTAAAAGTTGATCAGATAAAGGAATTTGATGATGAAAAGAAGTTAAAGTATATGCTAATGTTTTTAAAATCCCAGCTTAGCAGTGAGAATAACTGGCTTTCCAATATATCAAATGCCAGTGCCATTATAATGTCCTGTGTAGATAGGTTAAATTGGGCTGGTTTTTATTTTTATAAGGATGGAGAATTGCTTTTAGGGCCTTTTCAGGGTAAGCCAGCCTGTAATAGGATAAAGATAGGAAGTGGTGTCTGTGGGACAGCTTTTGAGAAGGCAGAGACTATCTTGGTAGACAATGTAAATGAATTTCCTGGCCATATATTTTGTGATGGAGACTCTAAATCAGAATTGGTTGTGCCAATTATTGTTAGGGAGAAGGTCTTGGGAGTTTTAGACCTTGATAGTCCAGAATACTCTAGGTTTACAGACTTGGAGAAGACTTATTTTGAGGAATTTGTAGCAGTCTTGGAAAGGGACTGTATTTGGGAATAAAAATAGAAGGCCTGGGCCTTCTATTTTTCTAATTTTAGGAAGATAGCAGAAGAATCATCATGGACCTTGAATCTAGGATAGGTTTTTCCAAGACAATCCTCCCTCTCTATTTCTCTAGTTATTCTATTTATGTGGTCTAAACTGTATTTTTCAGCTAAATCTACTAGCTGGTCTAGTTCATATCTTTTATATTTATCTGTTATGGCTGTAAAACCATCGGTACCCAGAAGGATATTAAAACTTTCTCCCTTTACTCTTCCATAGACACCTCTGTCAATAGCTTTTTGATCAAACTCTAGAACATTGTAGCCACCCTCTATGTTTTTGTGTCTTCTGTTGTCTATTAGAAGGTCAGATATGTGTTCTCTGGCACTGTAAATATCACCATTATTTTCATCTATGAACTTTCTCATTTCCCTGTAGGCCTTTTGATCAAACTTATCTACAGAATCGTCTATAAAGGTTTTCACCTTCTTGTCTTTTTTTATACTGACTATACTATCTGCTAGGGAAAAATATTCTAAAACTCCTCGGTTCCATCGAACTAGGGCTAGAGTGCTGGAGGGAAAGTCTATTTTACCCGTCCTAGAATTTCTAGGATTTTGAAAGTATAGCTCTCTTATTTCTTCAATTCCTTTTTTTAGAATATCAAGTAGGTCTTGATCCCTATTTATATTATTTTTCAAATATTCATTCCAGCTGTGGGTAAACCATTGGGCATCACTGTCGTAGTCTAGAAAGCCATGATGGCCAGATACGCCAGTAGATCCATCTAGAACCCAGGCAGCCTTATCCTTTATAAATCCAATGTCTTCGTTGACACCAGAACCCTTGTCTAGTAACACTTGACTACAAATTATATCCATTAAAATCACCTATCTACTTAAGTTATACATATAAGGTTATACTTTTATAGTCTGAAATTCAAGAAGTTTTCCAAGTATATTGATAAAAAGAATAGCTCCTAATAGAACTATAAATAAAAGCTATATTACTTATTAAAACTGTAGTTTGTCAGTCTCATGGTCTTTTCTACCAGACTGTAAAGAAGGACTGTTCCTATGCCGTTTAGGATAGTAGCTGGTAGAACTACAGTTACTATAAGAGCTGTAAATGGAGCTGGTAGCCCAACTATTAGCTTGGCGAAAGTTAGGAAGAGAAAGCCACTTAAAAATGTACCAGTTAGGGCTGTAAATGATAGCCTTAGACTATCCATTTCCTTAAAGCTTTTTACCAGGCCATATATATAAAATGAAACTACTATTTTTTCTAAGATATTAGGTATTTGCCCACCAGGAAAGGTGCTTACAAAGGCTGACAAGATTCCAGCCAGTATGCCAACCAGTAGAGTTGACTTTAGATCCTTGGCTAAAATTATGGCAATAAACATAAAGGATAGGAGGAAGTCAAATCTCATACCTCCTAGAAAGGGAGGTGTTATTTGTGATAAAACAACTCCTATGGCCAGCAATAATGATATAAGAACATTCTTTTTTAAATTCATGATAGATCTCTCCTTTTATAGTATTAGTGAATTTTTCCAACCAATGATTTTCTTCCTCTTCTCTTCATAGCATTACCGCCACCTCCTTTTTTACAATAAAAAAAGTCCTTCATCCTTAAAAAGGACGAAAGACTGTATTCGCGGTACCACCTTATTTAGGTCAAAAGACCCCTCTTTTTCAGATACGAAGTCTAAGCTTGATATCCTAGCTCTGTAACGGGAGCTCCCGATCTAGAATACTTTATTCCTCTAGATGTCTTGTAGATCCATTCACTAGCTTTAAAATTCTTAGGCTCCCACTATCCCTAATTCGCTTTAATTTCAAGTAACTAGTTACTACTTCTACCAACGACTTTAATATTTATCTTAAGTTGAGAATACTATATAAGAAAAATAAAGTCAAGCTTTAAATTTTTTTAATGGAGATGATTTCCCTAATAAGGTCAAATTCATAGGGGTGTATTGGCCTGTCATCATATTCCAGTTCCCCAGTCTGATTATCATAGGGATCTATCCTTAGATGTTTTTTATCTGGGTAGAAGTTATAGTTAAATTCACTATTGTATACCAATCTAAAGGGATCTATATTTCCAAAGTAGTAGTTCCAAAGATCCTTTTCTCCATGACGAAGGTAGAGACCTCCAAAGGATGGGTCAGCATAAACCCAACCATAAGGCTCTATATAGAACTCTGCCCAGTCATGGGGTGAAAAGCCATAGGGACTGGTTATCATACCAGATTCCCACTTGCTGGGTATACCTACTATTCTGCAAAGGCAGATAAAGAGTAGGGCCTGAACACCACAGTCTCCCTTAAGATTGTAGGCTGCATACTCAGGTATATTGTCTATGCTGCCATAGTTTCTCATAAAGGAGTATTGAATATTTTGGCTAATATAATTGTAGATCTTTCTGGCCTTTGTTAGGGGATTTTTCTCTTGACCAACAATTTCTTTAGCTAAGCTCCTTAGAAAAGGTGTAAACCTTAGGTGGGGCAGCTCCTCCTGGAGATAAAAATTAGGTTGTTTTTCACTGACAATATTAGGGTCTAGATTTAGGTACTTAACCTTTGAAGTATAGGCATAGTCTAGGGTAAAGCCTAGGTTGTAGTTTAGATTTTCCCTAAAAAAGGCGGTTCTTTGAGGGTAGCCTAGGGGGCTTACTTCTCTGGGTTCAAGATTATATTTTAAGATTTCTATATCCTCCATGGATCGGCCCTGGTTAGGCAGGGGCAGGTGGACATAGAGAGTTTTCATAGGTTTAAAGTAGGAGTCTTTCATCTTAAGGCCAGATCTTGCTTGAATCCTATATTGAGCCTGGCCTTCCTCCATTATCTCCCTTACAATTTTTGCTGTGTATTTTTCCATAGAGTCATCATAGCCATTCTTTAATCGTCTTCTGATGCTAGGGTGAACTTTGGAGGTGTTTTCTAGGATTCTCTTGTGGAACCTTAGCTGGCCATCTATGTAGATCCAGTCTGTGTACCTTTCATCTTGGAGAAATTTCAATTCTTCCTTGGTAAAATCAATTAGGTTTTCTTTGAAGATTTTATAGGCTTGGTCAAAGCTATAGATATATTCAGCTTCCAGCCTTTTTATTATTTCCTTTTGATATTCCAACCTCTTCTTTAAGACTTCTGGTATGGATCTGGATAGGTATATGTCAATTAGATTTCTTGCTTTTTGGAAGTAGCCAGAGTAGATATATCTTTTTATATCTTCTGGAAGATCAATAGTCATAAAATCCAAATTATTCATAATAATCACTCCTTTAATTACATTTTATAATATAGAGAAATTTTTTCAAAGCTAAAAAGCTATTTTTCAATATTTATATGCTTTTGGGAATATAGTATAAAAAAGCTCATATTGAAATCATGTTTACATTATGATAAATTGTGTATATATAGTAGTGGAAAGAAAGAAATGCACTATATATAGTGATGGAGGGATAAGATGGTCAAGGTAGAGAAGAGAAATAAGGATATGGTGGACTTTGAGGGCGAGAAAATTCAAGCTGCTATTATGAAGGCTATGGCTGAGACAGAAAAAGGGGTAGATGAAGGGGTTGCCAGAGAAATAGCAGAATATGCCCATGAATTTTTCCAACATTTAGAGACAGTTAATATAGAACAGATTCAGGATTTCGTTGAAATACAACTAATGAAACATAGACCAGAAGTTGCCAAAAGATATATAATCTATAGGGAAGAAAGAGCTAGGCTTAGAAAAGAAGGTTGGGACATGACTGACCTTCAAAGAGATATATATGAGCAGAAGTATAGGTTTGAGGGAGAGAGCTTTGATGAGTTTTTAGACAGGGTTAGTGGAGGTAATGCCTATATTAAAAAGGCTATCCTAAACAAGGAATTTATGCCAGCAGGTCGTATCTTAGCTGGTAGGGGTTTGGACAAGCATGGTAGAAAGGTTACTTTAAGTAACTGTTATGTCATGCCAAAAGTGGATGACAATATTGAGGCCATATTTGATACGGCAAAATATATGGCTAGAACCTATTCCTATGGTGGTGGAGTGGGACTTACTCTATCAAAGTTAAGACCTAAGGGAGCTAGGGTAAACAATGCTGCCAATACTACTACGGGAGCAGTTTCCTTTATGGATCTTTACTCTCTAGTAACAGGGCTAATTGGCATGAGAGGCAGAAGAGGTGCCTTGATGCTTAACTTGGATTGTAGCCATCCAGATATACTGGACTTTATAGATGTTAAAAATGACTTGGACAAGGTTAACTTTGCCAATATATCAGTTAACATTACCAGTGACTTTATGGAGGCTGTAAGGAAGAAGGAAAAATATAGGCTGCATTTTGAAGTTGAAGAAACAGGGGAAGTTATAGAAAGATATGTTGATGCAGAAGAGATGTTTAGAAGGTTGGCTAGAAACAACTGGAATATGGCAGAGCCTGGTATTCTCTTTAAGGATAGAATTGATTCTTGGCACATTATGAGTGAAGATGAGGACTTTGAGTTTGCTGGGGTTAACCCTTGTGCAGAAGAAACTTTACCTGCCTTTGGTTCCTGTAACCTATCCAGTATAAACCTAAGTGAGTTTGTTCTTAATCCCTTTACAGATAGGGCAGAATTTGAATTCCATAGGTTTAGAACTATGGTTAGGGAGGGCGTTGTCTACCTAAATGAAATCTTGGATGAGAACATGAATCTTCATCCACTAGAGCAGCAGAGAAAGATGTCCAGGGACTTAAGACAGGTAGGGCTAGGTATTATGGGATTGGCAGATATGTTTATAAAGATGGGAGTTAAGTATGGAGATGGAGAGTCTATAGACTTGATCCACAAGCTAGGTCATATTTTAATTAATGAGGCTTTGACTCAGTCAGCACTTCTTGCCAAGGAAGATGGACCCTTCCCACTTTACAAGGAGGAGGCTGTCCTGGCGTCACCTTTTGTAAGGGCCAATGCAGATGATGAAGTTATAGCTTTAATTAAGAAGTATGGACTTAGGAATTCACAGCTTTTAACCATACCGCCAACAGGTAGTATATCAACCTTAATAGGTTGCAGTAATGGTTTAGAGCCTATCTTCCAAAACTCCTATACTAGAAAGTCAGAGTCTCTACACCAGAAGGATACCTACTACAAGGTATTTACTCCTATAGTTAAGGAGTATATGGATCTTCATGGTTTGACTAGGGAAGAGGATCTGCCAGATTACTTTATAACAACTACTAATCTGGACTACAAGAACAGGATAGAACTACAGTCAGCTTGGCAGGAATATATAGATGCCAGCATATCTTCTACAGTTAATGTTCCCTATGAATTTACAGTAGAGGAAGTAGAGGGGCTTTATATGTATGCTTGGGAGCAGGGCCTAAAGGGTGTTACTATCTACAGAGATGGCTGTGCTAGATCAGGTATTTTAATTAGTGATGACAACAAGACCAATATAGATAAGATAGAAGATCTACAAAATGAAATAGATAGATTGGCAGAGGAGCAGATAAAGCTGGATCCAGACACTTGCCCTATGTGTAGCGGAAGCTTGGTTCATAGTGGTGGATGTGCAGAGTGTCAGGACTGTGGCTACAGCCCATGTTCAATTTAGATTAAGGCAGGGGAGACCCTGCTTTTTTATGGAGAAATTTTAAATTTGGGGTATTAGTTATAAGAAGTGGTCAATATGTCTTATCTAGAAAGTTTAAGGGAAAAAATAGCTGGCCTTAGTTTAAATAAACTTATGGTTTTCATATCAAAGGCCTGCCTAACTGGGTTTATCTATATCCTAAGTAAGGAGTCAGATTTTTTTATACTCTTAAGTGCCAAGAAGAAGATTCTTATATTTTCAATCCTGCTTTTCTATCTTAGTCAAGATCTTGTGGACTATATCTACAACTCTCTTAAGAGTATTCTTAATTCTGCCATAATAATATTTATTATAGTCCGCTATAGCACTGTGGTGCCAGAGTCTAGAATAGATAGGTTTCACATAGTTATAAGGACCTATCTTCTCTCCTTTATCCTTATATTTATTCTGAATATTTCCTACAAGCAGATTTTAAGGATAAATCAGGATAGGGTACCTAGTAGGCTCTATAGTTTTTTAAGGGACAGGGACTATATAGTCAAGCCCCTTATATTTATAATCTTTGTAATCATATCCTTTAACCCTTTTATTATGAACAATCTCTATGCTATTTTAGGCTTGGTATTCTCCTTGATTTTGGCCTTTGTTGTAAGCCATTTCTTAGGAGCTGTCCTAGCTGTCACAAGAAGGAAGAGTATTTTTATCTACCTATTTTTTGCCCTGGTCTTCCTAGTGGTGTTTTTCAAGCTAATCAGACCAGGCCTTATTTAAGGGGCCTACTAGTAAGGGTCATCTTCCAGGCTTAGGGCATAGCTTAGGTTGCTTTGAAAGGTTTTTATAAGTAGGTTTATAGAGGCTACCAGCTTATCTTTTTTTTCAAGATTTAGCTTGAAGTCAGGACTTAGACCTTCTTTTGGCAGGGAGGTTAGCCTTAGGGAGTTAAAGTTTTTTATGTCCTCCTTAACCAGGCTTTCTAGGAAGAGGCATCTTTTGGAAAAATCTCTTCTGCTGCCTGGAAGCTTGGCCTGGTAGTTTATTGATAAGGCTACTAAGTCATCTATAGCCATTTTTATATTTTCTGCTACTAGCTTTAATTCAAATATTTTCAAATCATAGGGGTCTCTCATCTTTTCACCTCATTTCAATCATATTATAGATAGTTCTTAAAATAAAGTATTAGACCTAGAAAAGTTACAATAAGATTAAAATCAACAAAAACTAAAAAAGTATTATATAATATATAGATAAAGAAAATTTTAGAGAATGAGGAGTAAATATGTCAGAAAAAGAAAAAGTATTAAGGACCACTATGGTCATTTCTATTTTAACAGTAATAAGTAAGGTTTTAGGATTTTTAAGGGAGAGCTTAATAGGTTACAGGTATGGTACGAGCATGGAAATAGACGCCTACTTTTTGGCTATGTCAGCAACATTTTTATTCTCCACCTTCTTCACCAATACTATTTGGACAACTTTTATACCTACCTTGGTAGAGATAGAGGACAAGGAGGGCAAGGAAGGAAAGTTAAAACACACCAATAATATGGTCAATATCTTGATTCTTATATCCTTTGTAATGACAGTAGTAGGGATAATAATATCTCCGCTTTTGGTTAGGATTATGGCCAAGGGTTTTGAGGGAGAGCAGTATGAGCTGGCTGTAAAACTGACTAGGGTTGGTTTCCCTATGCTTATATCAGCAGGAACCATGGGAGTTTTCATAGCCTTTTTAAGATCAGAGCATAGGCATATGTCAGCAGCTATAACTGGCTTTGGATTTAATTTAGTTTATATAGTATATCTAATATTCTTCTATGATAAATTTAGTATAACAGGACTTATGGTTACCTCTGTAGTAGCTACCTTTGTCCAGACTCTTATACTTTTGCCGGAATCAAGGAAGATAGGCTACAGATACCAGGCAGTTTTGGATTTTAAGGACAGGTATATAAGAAAGATTTTAAGGCTTAGTCTACCAGTTATAATAGGAGTGGCTATAACTGATTTAAATACTATAGTAGACAGGACCATGGCCTCAGAGCTAGCTACAGGATCTGTTGCAAGTTTAAACTATGCCAACAAATTAAATGGACTTATACTGGGAGTTTTTATAACAGCCTTGACTACAGTTATATTCCCTATTCTTTCAGAAGAGGCAGAGAAGAATAATATGTTGGGAGTTAAGGAAGGGATGAAATCAGGTATAAGACTTATACTACTTATAACTATACCAGCATCAGTAGGTATGATAGTTTTATCTAAGCCTATAGTTCAGGTAGCCTTTGAAAGAGGTGCCTTTGATTCTAGGGCTACCCTAATGACATCAGGGGCCTTAAAGGCCTATGCAGTAGGTTTGGTGGCCATGTCCCTTCAGATGTTGGTGGTTAGGGTTTACTATTCCATTCAGGATACAAAGACTCCTATGTTAAATGGAGCCCTAACAGTGGCTATAAATATAGCTCTTAATATAATCTTGGTTAAGAGGCTGGATCATGTGGGCTTGGCCCTGGCTACAAGTATATCAACTAGTCTGGGACTCTTGATCCTTATCTACCAGCTGAAACTTAAGATAGGAAATCTAGGGGCCAAAAGCTATCTGGAAGTTCTTCTTAAGTCAGGCCTTGCCTCTATATTAATGGGGCTAGTAGCCTACTTCTCCTACCATGGACTTATGACCAGCATAGGAGGTCTTGAGGGAATGAAGTTTAGATTGTTAAATTTAATCATACTTCTAGTGGCAGTGGCCATAGGTGTACTTGTCTATGCCTTGGTCATATATATAGTAAGGGTAGATGAGATGAGGGAACTTGTAGACAAGTTAAAGAGACTTATAAAGAGAAAGTAGATCCTAGGATCTACTTTTTTTGTTTTAAAATATTGTTTAAATCTTCAGAATTGGGTATTAATTTCAATATAAAATACATTTATCATGATGCAAAAAGAATAGATAATTGTTATAATGATAACTATCAAGATTGGGGAGAAGGGTTAGTATGTTAAATAGTATGATGCCAGAAGTCAAGGTTCACAAGTTGGATTCTATTATTTTCTCCAAGATAGAGGAAGTAATGGAAGTGCAGGGGGAAGTTTTAAAGGTTAGAAAGGAGCTTGAGGGACAGAAGTTAAATCCTAGATTGCGACAGGGATTTGAGGATCTACTAGATATTTCTGAGTCCAGGAAGTTAGATGATAATAGTTGGCTTATCTATGATAGGAATAACCTGGAATACAGGTTTAGTTTTGACTATATAGAAGATAGGTCCAGTATCTTAGGAGTCTACACCCTAAGAAACAGATATGACTATGACAAGGATATAGTTTGTAGAATTAGCTATAAGGTGGAGAATAGGGGGCTTCCCTATGTAGTTAATCTTAAGGCAGACTATGTAGATGACTCCCAGGTGGAACACTACATAATAGTTTCAGAACTTAACAGTATATTAAAGGGATATGACTATCTCCTAGATGAGTTAGGAAGTTTTGCAAGAGCTTAAAAAATGGGGCTCTTCCATAATTGAAATAAATCAATTATGGAAGAGTCCCTTAAAATTTGTCGTAAACTTCCTGATCTATAGATTTTATAACTTGGCAGGCAAGTCTAACAGTATTTTCAAAGTCTTCCAGCTTACTATAGCAGTGATGGGTGTGGACATATCTTACAGGTATGCCAAGGACTAGAACAGGTACTCCTTCATTGGACATATGTATCCTGCCAGCATTGGTACCTCCACTAGATCTTACAGCATTTTGATAGGGGATATTCTCCCTTTCTGCTAAATTCCTAGCCAGGTCTATAAACTTATGGTTGGATATATAGCTACTGTCCCTATATCTTATTTGGGGTCCATGGCCTAGGGCACACTGCATGGTGTATTGATTTGTAAATATATCATCAGCTGGTGAGCCCTCAAAAACTATGGCTAGATCAGGCTTTACCTTGTTGCTGGTAACATAGGCTCCACGGGTTCCTACCTCTTCTTGGCAGGCTAGGGCTCCTACTAGATCTATATCCAAATCTATGTCTTTAAGCCTTTTCATAGTTTCTATTACAGCGGCACTGCCCAGTCTGTTATCAAAGGCCTTGCCCATTATAGTTCCATTTTCGTTGTTGTATTCAAATTCAACAAAGGGAACTATAGGATCTCCTACAGATATAGCAAAGTCCTCTATTACCTCTTCCTTTGAACAGGCACCAACATCTATGGTAAGGTTTTCGATTCTTATTTTTTCATTTCTTTCAGACTCTGTCATAAAGTGTGGTGGTTTGGAAGACACTACTCCCTTTATATATTTTCCATGTCTATTTTTAATAACTACTAGTTGAGCTGGTATATTTTCTGGAACCCAGCCTCCTAGGGGAATAAATTGTATTAGGCCTTTTTCGTTTATAAATTGAACCATAAAGGCAACCTCATCTATATGGGCATCTAACATGATTTTTATCCTGCCTTCTTTTCTCTTTTTATATGTAAGATAGCAGTTCATCATCTTATCTCTTTCAAAGTTTAGACTAGGACAGCCTTCTTCTATGACTTTAAGGACGTCATCTTCAAAGCCAGGTGCTCCATGAGCATTGGATAGATCTTCAATAAGTTTTAGCATAATATACCTCCTTTTAAAATAATTATATCATAATATACAAAATTAGATTTAGTTAGATTATTTTCAGTTATATAATTTAAGTTTCCTATAGATGAATAAAAACTGTATTATCTTCTTTTATTTCATAAAGATGATGACTATTTATTTATAGTAAATTAAATCCTTATAAAGAATTTTAATATAGGTCTAAGTAGCTTGAAAATAAGCTTTGGAGAGTTGCTACTATAAGGTATATGGTATATAATCATTTTACAAGAGAAAAAATGTTTAAAGACATGAAAAAAAGGTATAGAAGAGAAATGTAGGGTATGAGTGGGGCTTTAATTGTTTACTAAGGAATGATATTATGGAAATAGTAAAGAACGAGAGATATTTAGAAATCATTAAGAAAAATGAAGTAGACAAGGTTATATTTGATAGAATAAAGCTTATCAAAAAAGAAATGTATGAGTTAACCAAGCTTTCCTACCATTATTACAATATGATGAAAGAGCTGGAGGCTAGGGAGGAGGACTTTGCTTTATCTGTATTTAGAACGGCCCTAGATTTTAAGAGAATTGACTATTCTGTAGAGAATAAAGAAGATGTACTGGCTACCTTTGATAAAATAGTTAGTAGATTAGACTATGAAAACTATGGTGTTTCTATAAACGAGAGTTATGAAGCAGGCTATGATATAAAAATTTTTGACCATGAAAAAACTAGATATAACTTAATCTGTTTTTATGTTTGCGAGTCTAAGGAAATAGGAAATAGGTTTAGGATATCACTAAACTATAGCTTAAATAAAGAAGGTAAGCAGAATCTGGCAATAATGACTGCTATTACCATGTACCTAGAGAGTACTGGTGGTTATAATATGCCAGAGGAAAATTTAATTGATTTAACTATAGAATCTGAATCAGACATAAATCACTATATAATAGTTTCGGAACTAGACAATATATGGACCAGTTTAAATAAGATGAACAAAGATCACCTAAGTTTTTATAGGGAACTTAGGAATAATTTTTTAGAAATAGAAAAGGTAGTATAAGACAGGGAAACCTGTCTTTTATTTTACTATGAAGTTAGTTTTATTGTTTTTTTTGCTTTCTTTTATATATCTTATGTCTAGTAAGAACTTGGTAGCGTCAAATGAAATATCCATGGTTCTGGCAGGAGCTTTGGAGGAGGTTTTTGGTCCAGGCAGGAATTGGAATCTATTGGTTAGAAAGTCAGGGCATTTTCTGGGCTATATGTTTTTAGGTCTGCTTCTTTATAGTATTATCAGGAAAAAATTTCAAAAGCCAGAATTTTTTAGTCTTATTATTTTACTTATCCTTGCTTTTTTAGATGAGTTTCACCAGTATTTTGTAGAGGGGAGATCAGCTTCTTTAGCAGATGTTTTCTTGGATTTTCTTGGTGGACTGGCAGGACTTATTTTATATAGGTTCTTAATAAAAATATATACATCTAGGACTAAATAGGGTATGATTAAACTAGGTTACAAATTTAAATGAGAGGAGCTTTTATATGTCAGATAACTGTGGATGCAATGGAAATCATGAACACGATCACGAATGTTGTGGAGGAAACTGTGGACATGATCACGATCATGAACATGAAACTTTAACATTAGAGCTAGAAGATGGTACAGATCTAGAGTGTGTTATAATTGGAACTTATCTTATAGAAGATATTTCATATATAGCATTACTACCAACAGATGATGAATCAGATGTTTTAATATATAGATATGAAGAAATTGATGAAGAATCTATTGATTTAATCAATATAGAAGATGATGAAGAATTTGAAACAGCTTCAGAAGCATTTTTTGAATTGTTTGTTGAAGAAGACGACGAAGAATAATTAAATTGGAAAATACTTTGACTTTTAGTTAAAGTATTTTTCTATATATAGAAAAGGAAGGTGTTTTAATGAGTAAGGAAAAAGATTTTGCAAGGGATTTAATAGAATTTATAGAAGCTAGTCCAAGTTCTTTTCATGCCGTTAAGACTACTAAGGATCTACTAGATGAAAATGGCTTTAAGGAGCTAAGCCTTAAGGATGGCTGGAAGTTGGAAACTGGTGGGAAATACTATACTATAAAGAATAATTCAGCCCTGGTTGCTTTTGTAGTGGGAGAGGGAGAGCTGGAGGACCATGGCTTTAAACTAATAGGTGGACACACAGACTCACCTACTTTTAGGGTCAAGCCTATATCAGAAATCTTAGATGGAGATGGTTTTCTAAGACTTAATACAGAAGTTTATGGTGGACCTATACTTAATACATGGTTGGACAGGCCGCTTTCCTTGGCTGGTAGAGTTAGCTTAAGGGGAGAATCAGTCCTATGTCCAGTGGAGAAGTTGGTGGATTTTGAAAAACCTTTCCTAACTATCCCCAACCTAGCAATCCACATGAACAGAGAGGCCAACACAGGCTTTAAGCTTAATGCCCAAAGCCATACCCTACCTTTGGTGACTATGGTGGACAAGGACTTTAAGAAGGAAGGCTTCCTTATGAACCAGATAGCCAAGAAGTTAGAGGTAGAGGTTGAGGATATTTTAGATTTTGAACTTTTCCTATATGCTACAGAGGCTGGTGAGCTTGTGGGCTTGGAAGAGGAGTTTATATCTGTTGGCAAGTTAGATGACCTGGCTATGGTACATGCAGGTATGAATGCCCTAATAAAGGCTAAGCCATCAAAGGCTACTAATCTTATGATAGCCTTTGACAACGAGGAAGTAGGCAGTGAGACTAAGCAGGGAGCAGCTAGCCCTATGCTTAAGAAGGTCTTAAGAAGGATAGCCCTTTCCCTAGGTAAGGGTGAGGAGGAATACTATAGAGCCTTGGAACATTCCTTCCTTATATCAGCAGACCAGGCACATTCAGTCCATCCAAGCTATAAGGAGAAGGCTGACCCTACTAACTATCCAGTTATAAATAGGGGACCTAGTATAAAGGTTGCTGCCAATCAAGCCTATACTACAGACAGTAGTTCTTCAGCTGTCTACGAAGAAGTTTGTAATAGGGCAGGGGTTCCAGTACAAAAGTTCACAAATAGATCAGATGCTAGAGGTGGTTCAACTATAGGACCTATATCATCTACCCAGCTTGATATAGCTTCAGTGGATATAGGAAATCCTATATTGGCTATGCACTCTGTTAGGGAACTAGGTGGAGTTTATGACCACTACTATGTTTACAAATCATTTATAGAATTTTATAGCTTATAAAATCAGAAGGATATGGCCTATGGCTGTGTCCTTTTTCTTTAGCTAATAGATTTTTAATTAGTTAGATATAAAACTATTAGGGTAAACTTAGCTTAAGGGGGTTGGTAGAATGGTTGAAAAGAACTTAGATTTTGATTTTTACAATGAAAAGGGGGAGAAGGTCTCTCTTAGTGACTACAGGGGTAAAAACCTAGTTATCTACTTTTATCCTAAGGACCTAACCCATGGTTGCACCAAGGAAGCCAAGGAGTTTACAGATCTTAAGAGGGAGTTTGAAGACGAAAATACTGTAGTGCTAGGTATTAGTAGGGATGACTATGAATCTCACAGAGAGTTTATAAACAGGGAGGACCTAGAAATAGATCTTATTAGCGACAAGGATGAGAAGGCTCATAAGTTCTTTAATGTCTTAAAATTTAAGACTTCTGAAATAAAGGATAAGCTTTCAGAGGAATGGAAGGAACTAAGTCAAGAAGCTTCAGAGGAGTGGAAGGACTTTAAGGAGGATTTTAAGGAAGAGTTGGAGGAATTTAGGGAGGGCTATGAAGAAGGTAAGGAAAAGGGAGATAGGATTTCCAAGGACCTAGGTAAAGAAGCCCTTAAGGTTAAGGATATTGTAGAGGATAAGCTAGAGGATAGCTATTTAGAATTTGCCATAATGAAGGATGAGATTGTGGATAAGCTGGAGGATACTTATCTTGAGTATGAAATAGAGAAGGATGAAATGAAGAAAAAGTATAAGAAGGAAGTAGCCGACCTTAAAGATGAGTATTTAGATGATAGGGAGGACTACGAGAAGGAGCTTGAAAAGATCTATACTAAGGCTGAA
Organism: Tissierellales bacterium; assembly: GCA_030152145.1. GTDB lineage: Bacteria > Bacillota > Clostridia > Tissierellales > JASKZW01 > JASLIL01. The sequence goes on along the minus strand of JASLIL010000064.1, from coordinate 29,868 downwards.
GATGAGTTTAAGGATCTTAAGAAAAAATATAATTCCAAGAACAAGTATGTTGAAAGATCTACCTTTGTATTTGATAAGGATGGTAACTTGGTTAAAGAATATAGGGATGTTAAGCCAGAAGGTCATGCAGAAAAAGTCTTACATTTTATCAAAAATGAGCTATAATTAAGTTAAGCATATGACTTAAAATGTAGGAATAGGTGACGAGATGGATATAGAAGTTTACAATGTTTACTCCAAGGATTTGAAGGAAAGATTTGGAGAGAAGGTTTACAAGCTGCCTATAAATCTTCCCCTGACCTGTCCAAATAGAGATGGGACCAGAGGATGTGGAGGTTGTATTTACTGTGGAGATGAAGGCGGAAGCTTTGAAAATCTACCAAAGGAAAACACAGTTAGGCAGCAGATAGAAGAAAATATGGATTATATATCTAGAAGGTATAAGGCCAGAAAGTTCATAGCTTATTTTCAGAATTTTACTAATACCTATATGCCTTTAGAGGATTTTAAGATATATATGAAAGAAGCTATACAGCCTAATATAGTGGGAATATCAGTTTCTACTAGGCCAGACTGTATAGATATAGACTATCTGGAATACTTAAAGGAACTGGAAGAGGCTTATGCAGTGGAGATTACTATAGAGCTTGGTTTACAGACCGTTAACTACAAGACCCTTGATATAATAAATAGGGGGCACGGTTTGGCTGAGTTCATAGATTCTGTTATAAGGATAAGGTCCTATGGCTTTAGGATCTGCACCCACTTAATATTGAATCTTCCATGGGATGATATGAGAGACGTAGTTGAAAATTCTAAGATTATATCTAGCCTGGGAGTAGATGAAATAAAGCTACATGCCCTATATGTTGTTGAAAACACTAGGCTTGGCAAGCTTTACAAGGCTGGAGAGCTAGAGCTTATATCTAAGGAAGAGTATATAGAGAGGGTTGTTACATTTCTTTCCTATCTTCATGAAGATGTGGTAGTACAAAGGATTATAGGCAGGGCTCCAGAGGAGGGAACCTTGTTTGTAAACTGGAATGAGTCTTGGTGGAAGATCAGGGATGAAATCGTGGAGACCATGATAGAAAGAAAGCTTTACCAGGGTATTAAGTGTGATTATTTAAATGGTCCCGCTCTTAGGGATATAAAGTATTCTGGAAGATAGTGGGTCAAATAGAAGTCTATAATTCCTGTAATTGTTTATGGAGGTGCTCTAAAGTGGTTAAGTTTATTCTAGGTTCCAAGGGAAGTGGAAAGACTAAGTGGTTGGTGGACAGAGCAAATGAGGACATAAAGGATGGTAATGGAAATATAGTATTTATTGACGTAGATCATAATCATATATTTACCCTGTCTTATGATGTAAGACTTGTTAATGCCATGGAGTTCAATATAAAATCTATTGAAGCTTTCTGTGGCTTTTTATCTGGAATTATTTCAAGGGACTATGATGTGGAAAAGATTTATATAGACAGTTTGTACAAGATATTTGACATAGGTTTTGACGAAATGAGAAGCATAAAGGAAAATGCAGGATACTTAAAGGAGAAGTTTGGTGTGGATATCTATATGAATCTAGATTACACCTTAGATGAAATACCAGAGGATCTTAGGGAAAACTGCTATGAGGTGGAGAAGCTTCAACTAATAGTCTAGACCAATATTTTCAAGGAGACAGATATGGGAAAAAAAGAAAGAATAGACAAGATAATTTCAAATATGGGTTATGGTAGCAGGAAGGATGTAAAGGGACTTATAAAGGAAGGGGCTGTAGAGCTGGATGGCAAGCTCTTAAAAGACAATAAGATCAAGGTAGATCCCTATGAGGCTAGGATAGTTGTAAATGGAGAACTTCTTAGCTATAGGGAGTTTATCTACCTTATGATGAATAAGCCTCAGGGCTATGTATCTAGTACTGAAGACTATGTAAGCTATACAGTTTTAGAGCTTTTGAGTGATGAGGAACTTATTTTTGAGCCCTTCCCAGCAGGTAGGCTGGACAAGGATACAGAGGGGCTTTTGTTTTTAACAAATGATGGCCAGTTGGCCCATAATATGACCTCACCTAAAAAAGAAGTTCCAAAGACCTACTATGCCAGGGTAGATGGACTAGTGGAAGACAGGCATATAGATGAATTTAAGGAGGGGGTAACCCTTGACGATGGCTACCATACTAAGCCAGGTCATTTAAAGATTCTTAGTCAGTCTGAAGGTCAGTCAGAGATAGAACTTACCATAACAGAGGGGAAGTTCCATCAGGTTAAGAGGATGTTTAACTCCATTGGCATGGAGGTTGTCTATTTAAAGAGACTTTCCATAGCCAATCTTGTTTTAGATCAGGAGCTTGAACTAGGAGACTATAGAGAATTAACTGATGAAGAGCTGAAAGCCTTAGTAGAATATTTAAATTTGTGATATAATAGATGAAGAAAATATATAGATAGGGTGTTAGCTTTGAGTAATGAGCAATCGTCGGTTATAGATGAGTTTTTAAGTGATAGAAGTTTATTGATTTTTAAGTACTCCAATGGGAGTATTAGTAAGAAGGAATTTTTAAGAGGAAACTACTACAAGGTAAAGGAAATTAATTTAAAGCCTTTTAAGCTTATAGATAGTTTTAAAAAAGGTCTTTACAACTACCAGTACTACAATGTTTTAGCCAAGTACTATGGTATGAAGGCCAAGGAGAATATGGAGAGGAATAATTTAGATGATTATCACTTCTATAGGGATATGAGAAATAGGTACTATCATGAGAAGGATAAGTCTACTTTGGACCTGCTTAAGTTCTTAGATTTTGAGAATATAGAGGCCTACTTTGTAGAGATGGAGTCTGAGTTTCTAGATGATCAGATCTATGAAATAGTATTGTGGGATTTTAAGGAGGCTATATTTCACTCTAAGAGCTATTGGCTTTTAAGGGAGCTTAAGAGTCATGGGGTTTTCCTAAATGAGAAGAAAAAATCAATAATAGATACTTATATAAATGAAGAGTATTAAAAAAGAGAGGCTAGTTTTTTGGACTGACCTCTCTTTTTTGTGAAAATAAGTAATTACTTGCTAAGTATATCTATTATCTCATCGAAATCCCCATTTTTAGGGATTTCGAAATTTCCATATTTAAGCTTTGTCTCCATGTTTTTTTCATGAACATAGTTTACAAATTCTTTTCTGTTTTCAATTACACCGGTATCTTCTAGTATTTGTCCTATATCATAGGATACGGCACCACGAGGAATATTGACCTTTATCAGCTCTACTTCTTCCTCTTCTTCCTCAACTACTTCTTTCTTAACCTTGGGTTTATTGGCCAATTCTTTCTGATGTTCCTTTATAGTTTCTATATCTCTCTTAGATACCATATTTTTATTTTCAAACATATTACCTACACGCCACCTAATAATCAAGAGGACTATTATTATAACGGCAGCCATAATGATGTAGTCTATACTGTCGTAGATAAAGTCCTTTAACTTATCTAGATCCTTATTAGATCCAGTCTCTGGTTTTTTCTTTTCTGGTTTTTTCACTTTATTCACCTCTTTTATTTGAATTAGTGACAATAAACAAGGTTTTTTCACTATCTTATTGTATAATATAATTATAACATATGGAAGGAAAAGGTGAATATTTTTGAGAAAATTACAAATAGATAGTAATGAATCAGGCCAAAGGTTGGATAGATTTCTTAAAAAATATCTTAATGAGGCCCCTAATAGCTTTATTTTTAAGATGTTGAGAAAGAAAAATATAAAGTTGAATGGCAAGAAGGCCAAGCCAGAGGAGATGCTGGAGGCAGGAGATGAGATCAGCTTATTTCTAGCAGAGGAGACTATAGAGAAGTTCAGGAAGCCAGAAGAGCCAAAAGATGCTAGTCTGGATCTTGATATAGTCTATGAGGATGAGAATATAATACTGATGAACAAGCCTGTAGGACTATTATCACACTTTGCTAAGGGATCCAATGATAACTTGGTGGACAGGATGATAGCCTATCTTGTATCTACTGGCGCCTATAGGCCAGAGGAAGAACTTACCTTTAGTCCTAGCATAGCAAATAGATTGGACAGGAACACTAGTGGTATAGTAATCGGTTGTAAGAACTATGAAAGTTTAAAGAATATGAATGAGGCAATTAAGGATTTTAAGGTAGATAGATTCTATAGGACTATAGTCCTTGGAGAACTTGAAATAGATGAGACCCTAGGGGGCTTTCTTGAGAAAAATGAAGATAAGAACAAGGTTAAGATTTCAGAGGATCTGAAAGATGGTAAGGAAGTTAGAACTAGGGTAAAAACAATAGAGGTGGCCAGTGGATTTTCCTATCTTGATATAGAGCTTATAACAGGAAGAACCCACCAGATTAGGGCCCACTTAAGCTCCATAGGCCATCCTGTTTTAGGAGATAAGAAGTATGGAAGAAAAAAAGTAAATCAGGACTTTGAGGAAAAATATAGATTGGAAAATCAATTTTTGCATAGCTACAGAGTTTGCTTTAGAGATATGCCAGGAAATTTAGCCTATTTAAACGGAAGAGAATTTCTAGCTAAATTAGATCCAGTATTTGAAAAAATAAGAGGGGATTTATTTTAAGGAGGTAATGAGCTGTGGATATAAAGGTGTATGTAGATGGAATAGGGGAAGTAGTAGTTGAGGAGGGCTCAAGTTTTGAGACTGTTAGTCGCTTGGCCTTTGAGGATAAGTATAGAAGTTATTATGGGGCTAGGGTAAACAATGAAATTTACCACCTGGCTAAGCCTGTAGAAGAGGGAATGTTTATAAAGTTTCTAGACCTTAAGACCAAGGATGGCTACAGAATATATTCTAGGACTGTAACATCTGTATTTATCTTGGCCTGTAAGGATATATTTAAGGATGATGTAGTCAGGGTAGAGCATTTTTTAGGCTCAGGACTATATGCTGAATTTGAGGGAGAGACAAAGGTTAGCTTTACAGAGCTAAAGGCTATTAAGGAGAAAATGGTGGAGATAATAGAGGCTGACCTTTCTATAGAGAGAATTAAGTATCCAGTGGAAGAGGCCAAGCAACTTTTTATAGAAAATGGCCATGATGACAAGGTAAGGCTTTATGATACCCTGGACAGGGACCAGGCCCAGGTCTATAGAATAGGTGAAAATATAGATGGTTTCTACGGCTACCTAGCACCTAGTACAGGCTATGTTGAAAGCTTTGACTTAAAGTACTACTATCCAGGAGTTTTAATACTTTTTCCAAATAGGGAAAGTCAAGGCAAGATACCTGAATTTCAAGAGCATAAAAAACTAGCCAAGGTTTTTACAGAATCTAGAGAGTGGTTAAATATAATGGATTTAAGCTATGTGGCCAGTTTAAATGAGAAGATAATGTCTGGAAATATAGAAGAGGTTATAAGAGTTTCAGAGATCCTTCATGAGAAGAAAATCGGAAAGATAGCAGATATGATCTGCCAGAATGATGATATAAATATGATTCTAATATCTGGTCCATCAGCTTCAGGAAAGACAACATTTTCCAACAGGCTGAAGACCCATCTAAAGGTAAATGGAAAAAGACCTATAGCCATATCTGCAGATGATTATTTTGTAGACAGGGAGAAAACTCCCCTAGATGAAAATGGATACTATGACTTTGAGGCCTTGGAGGCCATAAATCTAGATCTTTTCAATAGGGACTTGGTCACCCTTCTAGAAGGAGGGGAAGTAGAACTTCCGAGATTTAATTTTATAACTGGTAAGTCAGAAAGGTCAGGCAAGATTATAAGAGTGGATAAGGATCATCCTATAATAGTTGAGGGGATCCATGGTCTTAATCCTAAGCTGGCCTCCTATATACCAGATAAGAATAAGTTTAAAATATATATATCAGCCTTGACTCAGTTAAATATAGATGCCCACAATAGAATATCCACCAGGGATACTAGGTTTTTAAGGCGTATGGTTAGGGATGTTCAGTTTAGGGGCAATGATGTCTTTAGAACCTTTGATCTTTGGGAGAATGTAACCAAGGGTGAAGATAGGAATATATTCCCCTACCAGGAGGAGGCAGATCTAATGTTTGATAGCTCCTTGGTTTATGAGGTAAGTGTTCTAAGGGACTTTGCCATACCACATTTAGAGAAGGTGGATTCTAGCAGTGAATACTATTCAGAAGCTAAGAGACTTCTAAGATTCTTACATTACTTTAAGTCTATAGAGAAGACTGATGTAATTCCACCAAATTCTATTTTAAGGGAGTTTATAGGCTAAATTAGGAGGATGTTATGGAAAAATTACTTAGGGAACTTTTAGATAAAAATAGAGTTTTAATAGACAGGGGAAGTTTGGCTGATTATATACCAGAACTTTCAAAGCAGAAGAAAGACTACTTTGGAGTCTGCATTCTAGATAGGGATGGAAGGATCTACAGAGAGGGAGACTGGGATAAGCCGTTCACTATTCAAAGTATAGGCAAGACTGTAGCCTTGGCCCTGGCTGTTATAGATAGGGGAGAGACCTATGTTTTTGACAGGGTGGGCTACTATGGAACCCATAGTCCCTTTAATTCCTTTGAGGCCCTGGAAAGACTAGGTAGGCCCCTTAATCCTATGATGAATGCTGGTGCTATAGCGGTTACCTCTATGATAAGAGGAGATAGCTTTAAAAGGTATCTGGATTTTTTAAGATATATAACAAAGAATGACAGTCTTGACTATGATAGGGAGGTCTATAGATCAGAAAGCTCTACTGGCCATAGGAATAGAGGTATTTTTTACTTGATGAAAAATAATGGCTTGATAGATGGAGGTATAGATAGGCTAGAGGACTACTTTAAACAGTGCTCAGTTCTTGTAAATAGTGAGGATCTTGCTAAGATTGGATATTTCTTCGCCAATAATCTGGTGAGGTTTGATGGGGATAGAAGCTATGAAAATAGGGAACTGGGGATTTTAGTAAAATCTATAATGCTAAATTGTGGCATGTATGATTCCAGTGGAGAGTTTATGAGAGAGGTTGGAATTCCATCAAAGTCAGGAGTTGGTGGAGGTATTATGTCAGCTGCAAAGGGGATGGGAATAGGTGTTTTTGGACCAGCCCTTGATAGTTCAGGTAATTCTATAGCTGGTGTGGAACTTTTAGGAGATATTTCGAAAAAAATGGATTTAAGTATATTTTAATGGGTGATGATATGAGTAATCAAAAAGATTATATAGAAATTTTTACAGATATGATGTCTGAAGGTTTTATATTCATAGATTCAGATGGGATAATACAGATTTACAATAGTAAGGCCAGAGAAATATTTGGAATAGATGGGAAGTATGCCAAGGACCATAGGCCAGGCAGAGTGGAGGATGGAGATATAGTTTTAATAGCTACCAATGCCTTAGGGGAAGATGATGGTGGCCTGGATAATCCTACCCTTAAAAAACTTGGTATTAGCAATAGGAACCTGAGGAAGGGCGATGGTTTGGTTGTAATCTCCAGGTACAATAGCTTGGACAAAGGCGACTATAGGAGTATAAGGAAGGATGAGGAGAGAAATATCTTAACCCTTGATAAGGTTATTGATGGAGTAGATCTTTCCATTACCATAGATTTTATAAATAGGTTTATAAAGGCAGATGTAAATCAGGATGAGTATAAGATGGACTATATAAATTCCATAGGTTTTATGGTTATTTTAGATGGTAAGACCAAAGAGCTTAAGTTCTATCAGTCCCTAGGCTACACAGCTAGGGATGAAAGTATTAGATCTATCTTAGATGGCAAGCCCTATAAGGGAAAGGGTGCCTATTATGAGGAGCTGGACCTTATAGGCAAGGATATATTTACCATTCACAGGGATGATCTAATAATAAAGAAGTTTCTAGATCTAGCCAAGGGCAAGGACTTGGAAGTGGACCATGAGTATAATGAAATAAATGGCTTTCCAACAGTCTGCACCATAAAGGCTGTAGAGAAGGATAGGAGACTGGGAGCAGCTCTTAAGGTAGAGGATATATCTAAATTAAGCGAGCTTACAAAAGAGAGAGACCTGGCTATAAATAAGCTTAATAGGATGGAGAAGGAGCTTGAGAGTGAAAATATTTTAAAGAAGTCCTTCCCAGATATTATAGGAAATAGTGAGAAGATGAATCATCTTAAGAGGTTGGCCCTAAAGGCCAGCAAGACCAACTCTACTATTCTAATCTTAGGGGAAAGTGGTACAGGTAAGAATAGCTTGGCTAAGAGTATCCATGAAAACAGCAAGAACTCTGAGGAAAATTTAGTTTCCTTAAACTGCAGTTCCATGGATGATCAGATTTTAGAATTAGAGCTTTTTGGTAAAGAGGATCTAGAGGGAAATGTTCTTAAGTATGGCTGCCTTGAAAGGGCAGAGGGCTCTAGCTTGTTCCTAGATGAAATTGGTGACATGGGCCTAGGACTTCAGGTTAAGCTTTTAGAGGTTCTCCAGGACAGGGAATTTTCAAGGTTAAATGGCAGGGAGAAACTTAGGTTGAACACCAGGATTATTACAGCCAGCAATAAAAATTTAGAGGAGGAAGTTGAAAGAGGAAACTTTAGGGAGGATCTTTACTATAAGATCAATGTTTTCCCTATATGGATTCCACCTCTTAGAGATAGGATGACAGACCTACACCCCTTGGTTGACTACTTAATACCAAAAATCTGCAGTGATATGGGTGTAGAGTCAAAGGATATTAGCTCTGAAGCTATAAACAATCTCTTAAATTATAATTGGCCTGGAAACATAAGAGAGCTGGAAAACATTTTGGAAAGGGCTATAAATCTTTGTGAGGGGGATATGATTCTTTCCAAGCATATAGTTCTTGATGAAAAGGAAGAATATCTTAACATTACCAGCCTAAAAAGGACCCTGGAATATTGGGAGAAGAGGGCCATAGAAAATGCTCTTGATTTTTTTAATGGAGACAAGAAAATGGCCATGAAGGCCTTGGATATAAGTAAATCTACAATGTATGAGAAGCTTAATAAATACGGAATTTAGGAGGCTAATTATGTATGCTATTGTAATGGATACCATAGGGGAATTAAAGCTTAGACCAGATAGAGAAAGTGAGAGGGCTGATGAGACTCTTTTTGGAAGATTGCTTAAAATTATAGACCGGGTTGGTGACTGGTACTATGTGGAGACTGACTATAGATATAAGGGTTATATAAGAAGGGAGGCTCTTCTACCAGGGGATAAATTGGCCTTGGATTGGAATGATAGGGCTAGGCATATTATAGACTGGAATATAGTAGATCTAATGGAAGAGCCTAGCTACCAAAGCTCCAGTGAGAAGATACTTACTAGAGGGGCAATTATAAGTCTTACTGGTAGGGAGTCAGGAGACTGGGTGGAGATAAGTGATCCTATGGGTAAAAAGTATTGGGTTAGGAAGGATTTTGTTGGTGATAGAGTGGAGGAAACTTTTTTAAAGGAGGAGGAATTTAGGGAGAGGATAGTTAAAAGAGCCCTGGATTTCTTGGGAAGCCAGTACAGGTGGGGAGGAAAGTCCTATCTAGGTATTGACTGTTCAGGCCTAGCCAGCCTGGTCTATTTACTGGAAGGGGTTAGAATCTACAGGGATGCTGAAATAAGAGAGGGCTTTCCCCTTAGGCAAAAGCCTCTTGAAGCCATAAAAAAAGGAGATCTTTTATTTTGGCCAGGTCATGTAGCTATTTACCTTGGAGAAGGAGAATATATTCATTCTACAGGAGACTCTTCAGGAGTTGTAATAAATAGTTTGGACTCTAAAAGTCCTATATTTAGGGAAGACCGTAGCCAGGTTCAGATGGCAGGAAGTATATTTTAATGGTCTACCTAATTATTTTGATCCTTTCCCTTAATTTGGTGGCCTGTGGAAATCAAGACAATCAGCCAGACCTAGGGGAGGATCCAAAGGAAATCTGTTTAGGGGAAGAGGATCTAAAGCAAGAAAGATTAGAGGAAGAGGACCCAATAAAATTGGGCATAGACTCTATGGATAAAAGAGAGAAGGTTGGTCAACTGATTATGACCAAGGCCGACATAGACCTAGATGATCTAGAGCTTTATCCCTTTGGAGGTTTTTTATTCTTTAGGGGTGACTTTATGGGAATTGAGGGAACTAGAACTAGGGTTGAAGCCTTGAATAAAGCTAGCCCCAAGGCTTTTATAGCTGTAGACGAAGAGGGGGGCTTGGTTGAAAGGTTCCCCAAGGACTACAAGAGTTTTCCAAGGGCCAGGGATATAGGTTCAGTAGACAGTGAGGAGTTTTTCTTTGATTACGGCCAGCTTTTGGCCAGGAGGTTAAGGAGCTTGAATTTTAATCTAAACTTTGCTCCTGTTTTAGATATAGACTCTAATCCCAATAATCCAGTTATAGGATCTAGGGCTTTTTCCAGTGACCCAGAAGCTGTTATTAAGGCAGGCCTTAATATAGCTAAGGGTATGGAGTCCCAGGGAGTTTTGGCAGTTTCTAAACACTTTCCAGGCCATGGAGATACAGACTTGGACTCTCACTTTGACCTGCCTAGTGTGGACAAAGATCTGGAGGATTTAAAGGAACTAGAATTATTACCTTTTAAGGCCTTTATAGATTCTGGTGGTAGGGCCATAATGGTAGGCCATATTTTGTATACTAAGTTAGATGGTATAGTCAGTTCCCTGTCGGAGGAAATTATAAGTAAGCTTTTAAGGAGGGACCTGGGTTTTGAGGGTCTAATCTTTTCAGATGATATGATTATGGAGGCTGTACTTAAGGATAGAACTATAGAAGAGGCCAGCCGTTTATTTTTAGATGCTGGTGGAGATGTATTGGTTATATCAGATAAGGCCAGGGCAAAACTTGTCTTTGACCATATCTATGAGGACTTGAAATCAGGAAGTTTTTCTGAGGAGGAGCTAGATCAGAAGCTATACAGGATCTTATCGCTTAAGGAGGGTCTTGGCCAGGGAGAGGAAGTGTCTCCAGATAGGATAAATGAGGACTTGGATAGGCTTTTGGATAGGGAGGGATTTAATTGAGGAAGGTTATAGGCTTAGACTTAGGAGGAACTAGTATATTAGCTGGAGTTATAGATGAGGATGGTAAAGTTTTAAGGCAACTTAAGATGGAGTCAGGAGGAAGTTTAGGTAGGAATGTGGTCCTAGGGAGGATGAAGGATGCTATTGACCAGCTAATGGACCATGAAATAGTGGCTATAGGAATAGGTGCCCCAGGCTTTATTGATTTGGAGAGGGGAAGGGTCCTTTCAGTTGGGGGAAATATTAAGGATTGGGCTAATACAGATGTTAGAGGGTATTTTAGCTCTTTTTATGATCTTCCAATTTTTTTGGGAAATGACGCTAATATGGCTGCTTTATGTGAAGCTTGGATGGGTGCTGGACAAGCTAGCGATAGTTTTATAATGGTTACCCTGGGAACTGGTGTAGGTGGTGGAATATATTCCAAGGACCATGGTATCTGGCTAGGTTCTAGCTACAAGGGAGGAGAGTTAGGCCATACTATTAGCCATCCTGGTGGCAGGCAGTGTAATTGTGGTCAGAAGGGCTGCCTGGAGGAGTATGTTTCAGGTAAGGGTATAGAGAAAAATTACAAGGAATTAACAGGTCAAGATCTTACTGGAGAGGAAGTTTTTGCAAGACTACCTGGTGATGAAAATGCAAGAAGGGCTGTCAATAGATTTATAGAGGATCTGGGTGTTTTTATGATAAATTTAAGGAGTATATTTGATCCAGAGCTTATAGTTATTGGAGGGGGAGTTATAAATTCTAGAGAGTATTGGTGGAAGGAGCTTTTAAGCTACTTTAAGGAAAATTCCAATGATGCTTCTACTACTAAGATAGTTCCTGCTAAGCACTTAAATGACTCGGGTATGATAGGAGCCGCAAGAATGGCCTTTAATATGATTTAGGAGGGAAATATGAGAGAGAGGAAGTTGTTTTTTACAGGATATGGAGATCAGTACTTGGATAGACTTTTAGAAAGACCCATAGACTACTTAAGGGAGAATAAGGGAGATAGGTTTATCTATATACTGCCCAATGGAAATCTTCTAACAGACTATAGGAGAAATTTTTTGGATCTAGTTGGTGGCGCAGGAAGTTTAAACATATTTACCTTTGATGATATAGGTAAAAAATTCAAGAGAAAGAGGCAGCAGTTTTCGGTTTCAGAGGAATTAAAAATATTAATTCTTAAGGAAGTTCTAGAGGATTTAATCTATAGTGGAGAGATTTCTTATTATAAAAACATGGCTGGAAAACAAGGCTTTATAAGGAATCTCTCCTCTATTATAGGGGAATTTAAAAGCTCACTACTTACTTATGACAGGCTGGTGGACTCTGACCTAGGCCCTAAGTACAGGGAGCTGGGCCTTATATATAGGGAGTATGAGAAAAGGCTTAGGGATAATGATCTGATGGATCTTGAGGATGACTTAGTTTACACAATAGAGGACTTGAAAAATAGGGATCAGGGATTCTTAAGGCAGATAGACTTTATAGTTATAGATAAGTTCTATGACTTTAGGCCTAGTGAGTTTGAAATACTAGGGGAGCTTTCCAAGTTAGATTTGGATATATACATAAACATGCCCTTTAGAAGATCTAGAAACTACACTACAGTAGAAACTAGTCTAGAGGCCATAAGGGACCTGGGCTTTCAAATAGAGCTGGGGGAAGAGGGAGGACATTACTTTCAAGACCTATCCAGTTCCATATTTTCAGGTTCTAAGTTGCCAGCCAGGGACAATATAGTTTTGATAAAGGCAGCCAGCAAGTATCTGGAGCTAAAGGAGCTTTGCCACTATATAAAACTAGAAGAAAGAAGGGGTATAGACCTAGACCAGATGGCTCTGGTTCTAAGTAACAAGGAGGACTATAGGGACCTGGTAAAAGAGGTGTTTGAAGAGGAAAGAATTCCTCACAGTTTAAGGATAGATAAGGTTCTAATAAGCACCCCTATTTTTAATGAAATCCTAGGAATCTTAAATTTTATCTATGAGCCTAGTAAGTCAAGTTTTATAGCCAGACTTAAGTCTAGATATTTCCCAATTGTAGATAGGAACTTGGTTGATCCAATAGAGTATATATTGCGAAGGGACTGTGCTAATCTTCAGGACTTGGAGGCCTTCTTGGCTGACGAGGACTTGAGGCTGGCTATGAAGGAAGCTCGTATTTTATTGGACAGGGAGAGGGAGATTTTCAGCCAGGCTGAATTTTTAAATCAATACAATCAAGCTCTTTTGGGAATTTTTAATCTTTATAATCTAGAGGAGAGGGTCTACCAGCTTTATCTTAGCCTGGGGGATCAGGATCTACTCTATAGGGATTTAAATACTCTAGAGCTTATGGAGGAATCCCTAGAGGAGACCTCTAATTTAAAAAATGAGCTTTTAGGAAAAATGTCCATGGAGGAATTTATAGACTATATAAGGGCTTTTGGTGAGCTAGTTTCTGTTAAGGAGAGGGAGGGAAATATAAGAGGGGTTAAGGTTCTAAGTCCAGAGGTGGCCAGGGGGAAAAGCTACAAAGCTGTATTTGTAGTGGGAATGGCCCAAGGTCAATATCCTCGCCTGGAGAGAAAAAACTTTTTGTTTAGGGATGATAAGAAGGATGAGCTATTGTCCCTGGGACTGGATTACAAGGACTACTATGAGAGGTTGGACAAGGCCTCTGTAAACTTCTCTAATATTATATCCCTAGCAGAGGAGAAGCTCTACCTTTCCTACTCACAAAATGCAGATGAAAACGAAGAAGCCATAGCTTCTATATTCTTAGATGAACTTATCTATACTATAGATGGGGATCTTAATTTTATAGAACGCCCATTGGACAGTGTAATAAAAGAGGATCTTGGGGCTATAGGAACTAGGGAGGATTTTTTAAATTTTTCTTTGGCAGGAGAGCTGACCAGAGAAAATATAGGCAGGGCCAATTCTATCTTTAAGACTAGAATGAAGGATATTTACAGGAAATCCTACTGTGAGCTTAAAAGATATGAGGGACCATCGGCCTATAATGGTATTTTAGAGGATTCTGACCTTATAGATGAAATAGGATCCAAGCTTAAATCCAAGAAATTTTCAGCTAGTTTTCTAGATCGTTATGGTAACTGCCCATTTTCCTTCTACCTATCCTATATAGTAAGGCTGGAGGAAATGGTCAGGGATAGGGAGGAGTTTAGCCCCCTTGATAGGGGAGAGATAAACCACAAGGTTTTACAGGACTTCTATGCCAGCCATAAGGTTGAGATTCAATCCTACCTTATGGAAGATATAGATTTTGATAGGGAGGACTTCTACCTCTATATATATGAAAGATACAAAAAGCAGCTAGAGACTAGGGGTTTGGATACTAGTAGGGCAAAATATAAGTTGATACTGAAGACCAATGCAGATCTTATATTTAACTTTATTTTGGCAGATCTTAGGAGGATTAAATCTTTTGATGAGAAATTCTATCCTCTGGCCTTAGAGGAGGAATTCCATAGCTTAAAACTGGGTAAGTTAGAGTTTAGAGGGGTTATAGACAGGATAGATAGGTTTGAGTCTAGGGAAGACCTGATAGTGGTTGACTATAAGAACTCCATATATGGGGTTAGAAAATTAGAAGATAGCTATGAGGGTAGATCTTTTCAGATGCCTCTCTATGCCATGGCCCTGGAAAGCTTGGGCCATAGGGTAAGTCTTTGCCAGTATGGCATTATAAGGTCAGCAGCCTTTGAAGACTACTTTATAAGAGATGATGAAAGAGCCTTTTTCTCTAGAAAGTCCAAGAAAGTTCTTAGTCAGGAAGATAAGGAGGAGCTATTTAAATTTATAGAGGAAAAAGCCAAGGACTATATAGACAGGATTTTTAGTGGAGACTTTAGGCTGGCACCCTTGGATTGTAGCTACTGTCCATATAAGAATATTTGTAGGGTAAGGGAGGAGGATTTTAGATAATGAAAGCCACAAAGGAACAGGCTCTGGCCATAAATACCATAGAGGGAAATGTCTTGGTAAATGCAGGAGCTGGTACAGGCAAGACCAAGGTCTTAACTGAAAGGTATATAAAGATATTGGAGGAAGGGAATTTACCTGAAAATAGGGAGGTAGAGTCTATAGTGGCCATAACCTTTACTAAAAAGGCCACCCAGGAAATGAAGGAAAGAATAAGGGCTAGTTTGAGAGAGAACTTCTCCAAGGGGGAAAAGTGGAGAAGGTTCTACATGGATATGGAAAAGGCCAATATATCTACAATCCATAGTTTTTGTGGAAATATACTAAGGGAGAATCCTTTGGAAGCTGGCATAGATCCAGTTTTTCAGATTATAGAGGAGGCAAGGGCAGAGGAACTTTTAAGGTCTTCTATGGATCAGGTTTTAGAGACTAGGCTAGATGCTGAGGGAGAGCTTTTTAACTTTATAAATAAGTTGGGACAGGATAGCTTAGACCAATTTAGGGAGGGACTTAGGGAAGTCTACTCTAAAAGTCGTGGCAATGGCATGACCCTAGCTAGTTTGGAGTCAATAACCCTGGGGGAGCTGGAAAAAATATCCATACCACAGGATTTGGATAAAAGAATAGTTTCTAGCTTGGACTATCTTTTAGATAAGATCAATTCTAAAAAATTTAAAGATCTTAGCCAAAGTGAATCATGGATTAAATATAAGGAGGGAGACTATAGGGAGGGAGATAGGTATAATCTTTTGAGAGATATCTTAGGAGGTTTGGGCAGCAATAAGAAATACCAGGAGGAGCTTGAACTTTTAACTGATGATATAAAGCTGGCCCTGATAGCTGAGGACTTGGACTTAAAATGGGCCTATGAAATGGTTTTTGATATCTTAGGAGAGCTAGATAAACTTTACAGTTTGGAAAAGGACAAGCTAGGTTTAGTTGACTATTCTGACTTGGAATTTAAAAGCTATGAGCTTTTAAAGAATAATAGGGAGCTTAGACAGTTCTATCAGGAGAAATATAGCTACATAATGGTAGATGAGTTTCAGGATACAAACAGGATACAAAAGGAAATATTCTATCTCTTGGCCTCTGAAAACAAGGCCCTAGACAGGAAGAATCTTTTTGTAGTAGGAGATCCTAAGCAGTCCATCTATGGTTTTAGGGGGGCGGATGTTTCGGTTTTCTATGATACTATGGACCTTGTTTCAGCCTATCCAGATTCAGAGATAATAAATATGGATCAGAATTTTAGAAGCTTGGATAGTCTGATATCCTTTGTAAATCAAGTTTTTAGCCAGATTATGGGGGACAAGTATCTGGCCCTAAAGGCCTTTCACAAGTCTCCTAATGCCATAGATGTAGAGGTAATTGAAGAGGAAGTGGAGAAGAGTCTTGACAAGGACTATGAGGCCTATGTAGTAGCAAGGAGAATAAGGGATCTGGTGGAAAATGAGGGCTACAATTACAGGGATATAGCCATACTGTTTAGGTCCAGTCCTAATATGGGACTTTATGAGAAATATCTTTCCAGCCTAGATATACCCTACTATAATTCTAGGGACATATCTATCTTTGATAGGCAGGAGATAGTTGATATTTTAAATGTTTTTAAGCTTCTTTCAAATAGCCATGATATCCTAAGTTTCCTAGGATTTCTAAGATCGCCTATGGTGGGACTTAAGGATGAAAGCATCTACTATATAGCAAGAAGTCTTGAGGAAGAAGGAGACCCTAAAGAAGTGGATCTAGAGGGAAGGGAGCTTGAAAAATATAGAGAGGCACTAGATCTAATTGAAGATCTGGGGATGAAGAAGGACCTTTATAATATATTAGAGTTGCTGGATATGATTCTGGAAAAAACCGACTATTCTAAGCTAGTTTTACTTTACTCCGATGGGCTTCAAAGATTTAGTAATATAAGAAGCTTTAGAGATTTGATTAAGAAGTATATAGTTGAAGAAAATGGAGATTTAGAGGGCTTTATAGACTATGTAGATAGCTATGAAAAACATGATAGAGGACTGAATCAGGCCAAGATAAAATCAGAGTCCTCTGATGTAGTAAAGCTTATGACTATACACAGCTCCAAGGGCCTTCAGTTTCCAGTTGTAGTCCTGGCAGAAATGTCAAAGTCAGGCTCATCCCCTAGTCTTCTGATGAATTATAATAATGACTATGGTATGGGATTAAAGTATAATAGTAAGTCAGGCTATTATAATAGGATTGCTGAATATAATAGGGACTTGGATGCTAGAGAGATGGAAAGGCTTTTATATGTTGCTATGACTAGGGCGGAGAAGCTTTTGATTCTTGGAAACCAGGGGAATAACTCAGGCTTTAAGGCCCTAATCTCCAAACTTGACTCTGTTGATAACTATAGAAATATATCCTATCCCATGGAAGAAGTTGAAAAAAAGACAAGTTTTAAGAATCTTGGTCCTCTTTTAGAAGAAACAAAAGAATTTGAGCTAGAAAGCATAAGAGAGTATGATAACTATAGAGGCAGGGGTTTTTATAATATCAATATGTCCCAGTATATGGAGTTTAAAAACTGCAAGAGAAGTTACTATCATAGTTTTTACAAGCCTTTTCCAAGTAATTTTAGAAACCTTGATTTTGTGGGAAAAAATATTCTAGAGCCAACCCTTAGAGGGGATCTAGTCCATAGGTTTTCAGAACTATATAGGGGAGAGGATAGGCAAGACCTTCTAAAAGAAGTTTTAGAGGAAATGGAGGTAGCCTACAGTCCTGAAGTTGAAATGGAGCTAAGGGGCTATATAGATAATTATATAGATTTTTACCAGGGAAAATTAGGAAGTTATCAGGAAGTTTATAGCGAAAAAACTTTTTACCTAAGCCTGGCTTCTAGCTTTATAATAGGGGTTATAGATAGAATATATATAATCGATGGCAAGGCCTATATATATGACTTTAAGACCAATAAGACAGATGATCTTCAGTCCCTGAAAAGTCACTACAGCCCTCAGTTGCAAATTTACGCCAAGGCCTTTGAGGAAATATATGGCATTGAAGTTGCCAGGGCCAGTCTCTTATTTTTAGAGACGGGAGAGGAAGTAGAGGTAGATATTTCACCCTTGAAAATAGAGGAGACTCTTCTTGGATTAGAGGAATTCTTAAATTACATTGAGAATAATTCTAGGCTGGAAGATTATCCTAGGTCAGAAAGTTGTTCTTTCAGGTGTAAGTATAGTAGGTTGTGTTATGGAAAATAAGTATACAAAAGAGAAATCTTTATTATATAATTAGTGTAGTATGTAGAAAGTAGGGTGATAAGATGGGTGAGTATAAGAATATTAGAAATACAGAGATCTACACCAAGAGAAATTTGGTAGATCAACCAGTAGCTAATTTAATTATAAACCATGGCTTTGCAGAACATTTAGACAGGTATGATCATGTGGCAGAGTACTTTAATAAAAGAAATATATCAGTCTTTAGGTATGACTTAAGAGGTCATGGAAGGACCAAGACAAGTAAGGGGGATATAGAGGCCTTTTCAGACTATATAGAGGACCTGGATCTACTGGTAGAGGGTATAAAAAGAGAGTTTCCAGACCAAGCCTTATTTATGCTAGGTCATAGTATGGGAGGGCTTATAACCTGTATCTATGGCATAACAAAGCAGGATAAGTTGGCCGGTCAACTTTTTTCTGGACCAGCAGTGATTAGGGCAAATGAAGCCAAGGGTTACAAGGGTTCACTTTTAAAGCTAGTGGCAAAGTTTTCACCAGAGATGAGGATAAAAAACAGTCTGACTAGTGACATATGCACAGTTGACTCTGTGGTTAAGGACTACATGGAGGATCCCTTGATCTTAAAAGATGCTACGGCAAGGTTTATGAAGGAGTTTCAGATAGAGGCTACAGATTTTGTCAAGGCCAATATCAAGAACTACAAGTATCCCTGCTTTATAGCCCATGGAGAAAAGGACAATATAATTGCCAAGGAAGCTTCTATATATCTTTACAATAGTATATCTTCCCAATCCAAGGAGATTAAAATATATGATGGACTCTACCATGAAATATTTAACGAGGAAATGGGACCTAAGATTGTTTCAGATATGGCAGACTGGATTTATAAAAATGTTTAAGGAAACTATAGTAGGGACTAGGGGTGTTTAGATGAGAAATAAGAAAGCTTTAGGGCTGATGTTTGTCCTATTCTTCCTAGTTACTAGCAGTGTCTATGGAGAGGGATTTAACAATAAAAAGTTGGTCTTTGTCCTAGAAGACCTGGATTTTTCCAGTGGAGAGGATTTGTTTTTTACAGACTACGGACTGGGAATCCTAAATACCAGGAAAAAGGGCAGGGAAAAAGATCAGGGCTATTTTTTATCTATAAATGCAGGCAGGCGAGTAGATCTTAATAAACCCTATGACCTTAGGGAGGATTTTTCCCCCTATTTCAAGGACATAAAATCCAAGAGGAAGTACCATAATTTAGGGCTCTTAGGAGATCAGTTGAAAACAGCCTACATAGGCAGGGATAGTTCAAGACTAATTTTAGTAGATAGTCAGGGAAGGGTGGACTATGAGTATCCAGGAATTGATGACAGCCTGGAAGAGCAGTTGGAGCTTTTCTTCAAAGAGGCTGACCTGGTAGTGGTTTCAAATCTTGAAGATAGGGTTTCTCTGGATCAGTTAAAGCATATTATAGAGAAAAACCTAGATAAGGATATAATGCTTCTACCTAAGGGAGTATCAAAGGAAATGGAGTCTATTTACAATAGGAATCTTTCTCCTTTTGTTTACTATAGGGCTGGTGAGAAGGGCCTTCTTTCCAGTAGGTCTACAAATAGAAGGGGCTTTATAAGCCTTGAGGATATAAGCAGAGAGCTTCTAGACAGCAAGGACAATAGGGGCATAGGTCATCCTATTGTAAACTTCTATGACCATAGTCCTAGAAAATCCCTAGAGCTTATATATAGGGAAAATTTAAATCTTTTAATCATAGCTTCAATTTTTCATGGCCTAGTTTATTCTATTCAAGGCCTGGCAGTTTATTTTCTAAAGAAGTCTAGAAAGAAAGACTTAAAGTTTATCTATAGGTTTTCCATAGCCACTATCTTTATAAGTCTTGTCCTAATGGCAACTGGCCTACATAGATATCTCTTGGCCTATCTTTTAATAAGCCTTAGTCTTATATATATACTGGCTAGATATATGGATGAGAACTTGGATTTTCTAGGTTTTTTTGCCAGCCTAAGCTATCTATTAATAGTATTTGCAAGTCTTATAGATAGGGATCTAATCTATAGTTCCTATCTGGGCTTTAATAATCTTTTTTATGGCATTAGGTACTATGGATTTAATAATGGGATTATGGGGGTATTACTAGGGAGTTCCCTGGCCCTTTATCACTATATGGAAGACAGGATTGAAAGTAGGAAATTTACTGGACTTTTGATTTTCTTGATTTTTGGCTTAAATATCTATATATTATCGGCAAATTTAGGAGCCAATACAGGAGGCTTTATTTCATCAGTTATCCTTCTACTTTACATGATCTATAGAAGATTTTTTGAGGACAGTTTGGACCTTAAGAGAATCTTAGGTCTGGGGTTAGTAGGAATCTTGATTTTTGCCCTAGGTATTTACCTGGACAGCAAGAGCTTAAACAAGAGTCATGCCTTTAAATTTTTTGAGAGAATTAGACTTTTTGGGCTTTCAGAGCTTATAAATATGTTGGGACTAAAGCTTAGGGAGTTCTTAAAATTTAGCCTGCTGCCACCCTTTAGCTTGATTTTTATAGGCCAGCTCTATATCTTAAAGAAGCTTTTAAAAGTCCAGATTAGGACTAGGGAATTTTCTTTCCTATTTTTAGGCCTAATAACATGGATAATAAATGATACAGGTATGATATCTATGATCTATATTTTAAACTATGGAATAGCTCATATGATTTTAAAAGAGGATAGGCTTTAGCCTATCCTTAATTTATTGAAAGAACCCAGTCCAGCTAGGACAAGGTTTTTAGAAAACCTATCATAGTCTAGAAAGTAAGGTTTTCTATGCCAGCCATCATGAATTATTAAAAATCTTCTAAGGCATCCATCTACAGAATGGATGGAATAGCCGGAAACAACTACAGAGTGATTTTTATAGTAGCCCCGTGAAATATTAAAAATAAGAGGATAGCCTAGATTTATTTCTTCTAGGACCTCCTTGTGGAAGGTCCAAAAGTAGACTCCATAGGCAAGATTATTAGAGTAGCCTAGGTCCCTTAAACTTTGGTCTGTAATCCTAGCTATAAGGCTGGGAAGGGTTCCCCTCTTAGGAGAATAGTAGTTTTTCAGGCCATTGTGTTTTACTAGTGGATAGATATGGTGGATATCTTCTGGTATTCTATCATAGCCTAGACTCCTGTAGTATAGAAGGACCCTGGTAATAGCCACAAGACTGCAGTTACCAACGCCAGTTTCTAGTTCCTTCATGCTAAAAAGCTCTAAGTTAAGATTTTTTTCATGGACTAGAAAGTGGTTTTTTGAAATATTTTCTTCTATATACTTGTCTATGGTCTCAAGTGGACCATATCCATAGGCAGACTTTCTTAGGTCTGTAAAAAAATTCTTGATTTTTTTCTTCACTTTAAACCTCCTAGATAAATAGGGCAATGATCAATATTATAAAAATAGGAAGGGCAAGAAGTATTAGGCCTAGGGGTTTGGCCATGTTTACTGTCCAACCAATTCCAATTCGCTTTTCTACAAATAGGTTTGGGTCATCACTATTATAGTATATAGTGTTGCCTAGAATCCACTTGTCATCATCTTCTATAAAAGATTCTCCAGAATGTTTTTTCAGCCTATCTCCACCCTGGCCAATAGTCAGTCCTATAATAAGGGTCATAATAACTAGGACCAGGCTGCCTACAAGTGTCATTATATTTACCAGCCTAATATCAGTTATTATACCTAAACTAGCCATATTTAAAAGACTGAATATCAGCTGTAAAAATATAGTGGAAAGGAGGAAATAAAGGGCCCAGGCCTTTTTAAATATACGGTTATGCCTTAGGGATTCCTCTGGATTTTTAGGGTCTAGTTCTCCCTTGGATTTTACCATGGAGAAATACCCAAAAATCATGGTAATAAGGACAACAGCTTGACTTATATTGATAAAGTTAACAGTCAATAGGCTCTTATCCTTATAGGCATCTACCTGGCCCTCAAAATTCCAGTGGAAGGCTATCTTATCAGGCAAACTAGGGTAGCTATAGAAGCTTATGAAAATATTAAATATCAATATGAAGGCTGGAATAAGCAGTAGGTAGCCTGGAAATAGGGCCTCCTTCTTGCCCAGCTGAATATTAACTATTTTTTTAGAGCTAGAAAGCTCCATCCAGTTTTCACGAGCCTTTAAGTCCTTAACCTTCTTGTTGGATCTTAGGTAGACTAAAAATAGTATAAGGGGATAGACTAGGCTTGAAAGGACTATAAAAGCAAGATTTTGGCTCCTATATATTATATAGATTAGGACTAAAAGACTGATTATACCTATTATAAGACTTTTAGACAGATAATCTCTATGAATATCCTTTATTTCCTTTGAGTCAAGCTTGGATTCAGGAATCCTCACTCCTAGAAATATATTTTTTCTGCTAATTTTAGTAATCATAAGTTGGTTTATTAAGATAATAGTAAAGGTAAAAAACATTATTATAGATATTAGTATTTCTTCATTCATTTTTATCCCTCCAAATTTTTATATAGTCTTTCAAAGAGCTCCTTGTAGTCAGTCAGCTCTAAACCTTTATTCTTTCCATCAGCAACCATATATAGAAGTTTTTTTTCAATACTTTCTATATAAGTATCCTTGTCAATTAGAAAGCTTTCCTTAATCTTGGCACCAGATCGCCTATCTATACTTAGGTAACCCTGATCCTTTAAGATATTATAGGACTTCCTAACTGTGTGAAGATTAATTCCAATATCTTCAGCTAGACTTCTGACAGATGGCAGCTGGTCATTGGCAACTAGGTCACCCTTAGCTATGGCAAGGATAATTTCATTGCAGAGCTGTTCGTAAATTGGAATTTTAGAATCAAAATCAAGTTCTATAAACATATATTGCCTCCTTTTTGTTATAGTTAGTATATAACAAACATAACAGAAAAACAATAAATATATCTATGAAAATAATTAAATTCGTGGTACGATATAATAACTGGAGGGATGAAGATGAATCGTTATGATAAGTCAGAAGAGATATCAAAGTATATAAGATATACTAGCGATATAATTCATGAAGAGGGTCACAAGATAGCCTGTGAACATGGCTTAACCTTTGATCAGTACCATCTTCTACTATATATAAAGCACTGCCCAACTCCACCATCTATTAGGGAGATTTCAGAAAAATTCAATAGGGCTCAAAATACTATTTCTGAAAAAATAACCAGGTTGGAGGATAAAGACCTAGTCAGGAGGGAACAAGATACTAAGGATAGAAGAATTATTAGAGTTATTATACTTGATGAGGGTATAAGATTAATTCATGATATAAGGAAGGAGAGAACTGAAAGAGTAGCCTTTAAGGCCATAGATGATATGGATGAAGAGTCAGTTAATCAGTTGCTTTCTGGACTTATAAAATTTTATGAGAATATATTAAAGGAGGAATAAGATGATAAAACGATTTGCAGAATACTATAAACCACATAAGAAACTATTTTTCTTAGATATGTTCTTTGCTTTTTTAATAGCAGCTTTGGATTTGGTATTTCCTATTTACACAAGAAGAATGATAAATGTTATAATTCCTACAGGTAATATGGGGCTTTTGCTTAAGTGGTCCTTGGCCATGCTAGCCTTATTTTTAGTTAGGTATATAGGTAACTATATAGTTGCCTACTGGGGCCATGTTCTAGGAGTCTATATAGAACATGATATGAGGAGAGATATTTTTAGCCATCTTCAGACCCTGTCCTTTAACTATTACGACAACACTAAGACAGGTCACATAATGTCTAGAATAGTTAATGATCTAAGAGATATAACAGAGTTGGCCCATCATGGTCCAGAAGATTTATTTATATCTTTTGTTATGTTGGTCGGATCATTTTTAATACTTTTAAAAATAGAGTGGAGGCTTACTCTTATAGTTTTTGCCTTTATACCTTTTATGATCTGGTTCTCCATGCACAAGAGAAAGAAGATGCAGGAGGGTTTTAGAAATGTAAGGCAGAAAATATCCAATGTAAATGCCCAGCTTGAAAATAGTATAGCTGGAGTTAGGGTTTCCAAGTCATTTACAAATGAGGACTATGAAATAGAAAAATTTAGCGAAGGAAACAAGGCTTTTAAGGATGCTAGAAAACAGTCATATAAGAATATGGCTGAGTTTCACTCAGGAATGAATGTTCTTATGGATCTTTTAAATTTATTGGTAATTAGTGCGGGTGGTTACTTTACCTATAAGAATTATATTAATATAGGGGATTTATTTGCCTATACACTTTATGTTAACTTGGTTATGCAGCCTATAAGAAGACTGACTAACTTTATGGAGCAGTTTCAAGAAGGTATGTCAGGTTTTGAAAGGTTTGTAGAGATTATGGACCTAGAGCCAGATATAAAGGATAAAGATAATCCTATAGAACTTAAAGATGTTAAGGGGGATATAGAATTTAAGGATATTACCTTTAAGTATGAAAATGATGATGATAAGATTTTAAAGGATCTTAGCTTAAAGATAGATAGGGGTAAAACAGTGGCTATTGTAGGTCCTAGTGGAGCTGGTAAGACTACTCTTTGCCACTTAGTTCCAAGATTTTATGATGTGGATAAGGGTCAGGTCCTGGTAGATGGAAAGAATGTTAAGGATCTTAGTATAAAATCCCTAAGGGGGAATATAGGCTTGGTACAACAGGATGTTTTCTTGTTTACAGGCAGTATTTTAGAAAACATAGCTTATGGTAGGCCAGATGCCAGCGATGATGAAATAATAGAAGCAGCTAAAAAAGCTGAGATTCATGATTTTATAATGACCTTGCCAAAACAATATGATACCTTTATTGGTGAAAAAGGTGTTATGCTGTCTGGAGGACAAAAGCAGAGAATAAGTATATCTAGACTTTTCTTAAAAAATCCTCCAATTTTAATTTTGGATGAGGCTACTTCCGCCCTTGATAATAGGACAGAAGTTCTTATACAGGAGTCTCTTAATGAATTGGCTAAAGGAAGGACAACCCTTATAATAGCCCATAGGTTATCAACTATAAAAAATGCTGATGAGATAATTGTATTAACACAGGACGGTTTAGAGGAGAGAGGGTCTCATGAAGAGCTTATAAATAGGGGTGGTATGTACAAAGAACTTTATGAGTCCCAGTTTAGATTGCAAAATGATTAGTGTTTAGGGTATACTAAAGTTATAGAGAAAATACTTGTAACTTATTTGTAAAGCAAAATCAAACTTCCTATAGTAAGATTATATTAGGATGATTTTGCTCTACTCTTATACTAAAGGGGTGGTTGGTTAATGAATAGGTCTCAAAGAATGAGAAGGAAAAGACAGATGCAAAGGCGCAGAAGGTTTTTTTCCCTGCTATTGCTAGTACTTATAGTAGCTATAGTGAGAAAAATAGATATACCTAGTAGATTTACACCTGCTGTTGCTGAGGCCAGTGATTTAACAGAAAGCATTAGACTAATGTCAGAAAAATCTGCAGTAAATGTGGCCTTGAAAGAGGAGAAAAAGAAGGTATATGTTGAGAAAATCGAAAAGGAAAAAGAAGATCGTGCTATTCGTGAGTCAAATAAGAATAAGAAGATTGCCTATTTAACCTTTGATGATGGACCATCGTCAAAGGTTACTCCACAAATACTGGATACATTAAAGCAGTATGATGTTAAGGGGACTTTTTTTATAATAGGGAAAAATGCAGAACAATATCCAGAGTTAGTTAAGAGGGCTTATGAAGATGGCCATGGTATAGCTAACCATAGTTATTCCCATGACTATTCATATTTATATAGCTCTACAGAAAATTTCATTAATGATATGAAGAAAAACGAAGAGGTAATGAAGAGCATAATATCAACAGACTATAAGACGGATATTATAAGATTCCCTGGCGGATCTCATGGGGACAAGAAAAATCCATATAAGGAAGCAGCAGTTAATCACGGATATCGTTATTTTGATTGGAATGCATTAAATGGAGATGCAGAAGGAAAGAGTTTCCCTAAGGAGCATTTAGTTAATAGACTAAAAGAAACTACTCAAGGTCAAAAGGAACTGGTAGTTTTAATGCATGATATGGGAGGAAAACAGACTACTGCAGATGCTTTACCAGAAATAATAGAATTTTTAAAATCAGAAGGATATGAGTTTGATATTTTAAGATAATTGCTGTTTTACAGCAATTATTTTTTTATATAAAAGAAAGGTGATGGAATATGAAGGATAAAAACTTGGTTTTATTGGTGGAAGATGAGGAATCTATTAGAAAGTTTATAAAGATAAATTTAGAAAGAAGTGGTTTTCAAGTTCTGGAGGCGGGAACGGGAGAAGAAGGACTGGAAATAGCTAGACAGGAAGATATAGATGTAGTAGTTCTAGATATAATGTTGCCAGGAATAGATGGCTTCGAGGTCTGTAAGCTTCTTAGGAAGGAATTTCCAGATATAGGTATAATAATGCTTACAGCCAAGTCACAAGATATGGACAAGATCATGGGTCTAGAGTATGGAACTGATGACTATATGGTTAAGCCCTTTAATCCTATGGAACTGGTTTTAAGGGTTAAGTCCTTACTTAGGAGACTTGATACCACAGAGGAGGAACAGTACATAGTTTTAGATGGTCCTTTTAAGATGGATAAGTACTCCAGAAGGTTTTATAAGAATGGGGAGGATATAGAACTCACACCTACAGAGTTTGCCATTATAAAACTTTTTATAGAAAATCCTGGTAAGGCCTTTAGTAGGGATGAAATTTTAAATACTATATGGGGTTATGATTTTGTTGGTGATTCTAAGATAGTGGATGTTAATATAAGAAGAATTAGGTCTAAGATAGAGAATGATTCTAAGAATCCAGAGTATATAGAGACTGTATGGGGCATAGGCTATAGATGGAGGAAAAAATCCTAGTATGGAGGAAGTAAAATGAAGATGAGTATAAAAAAGAGGTTAACAGGAAATTTTATGCTGATAATCTTAATAACTGTTTTGATTTTGGAGGCAGTTCTTTTGAATGCTGTAAAGCAGTACTACTATAAGTCAGTAGAGGAGATAGTCTCAAGTCAAATAATTTCCTCCTCTAACTTCTATTCAAGATATTTTTCCAGTGCGGACCTGGATGATCTGGTTATAGATGATATAGATGTTTTCTGGCATCAAACAGCAGCCCAGGTGCAGATTATTAACTTGGATAAGGAGCTTTTAATGGACTCTATTGGGGTAGTTTATGAGCCCAATAGGATAGAGACCCAGGATGTTTCAAAGGCCTTGGAGGGAGGAAAAGGTGTTTGGACTGGTAATGTAAACTATGCCGACTACCCTGTTATGGCAGTTTCCTACCCCCTTAAGGTTGATGGTAAGCTTATAGGAGTTTTGAGATTTATAACCTCCCTAGAGGAGACAAATAAGGTTATAGGGGATATTTCCAAGGTTCTTATTCTCCTGGGAGTTTTTGTAGTCTTGGTTTCAGGTATCTTAAGTATATTTTTGGCCAATACTATAATAAAGCCTTTACAGGAGGTTACAGAGGTTGCGGAAAAAATGGCTGATGGACAGCTAAAGGTTAGATCTACCAAGAGATTTGATGATGAAATTGGCAAGCTTTCTGATACTCTTAACTATATGGCTGAGGAGCTTATAAAGAAGGATCAGCTTAAGAATGATTTTGTATCCTCTATATCTCATGAGCTTAGAACTCCTCTTACATCTATTAAGGGATGGGCTATAACCTTAAAGGCTAGCGATCTGACAGAGGATCCTATAATGAGGGATGGATTGGATATAATTGAGAAGGAAAGTGATAGATTAAGTGGTATGGTTGAGGATCTTTTGGATTTTTCTAGATTTGTATCTGGTAGGATTAGTTTAAATAAGGATTATATAGGTATGGAGGATTTAATAGTTCAGGTCTACAAGCAGTTGAGACCTAGATCCAAGGAAAAAAAGCAAAGTTTTGTCTTGGATATAGAAAATAACCTAGGGTTTATAATAGGAGATGAGGATAGGATAAAGCAGATTTTAATAAACCTTTTAGATAATGCTATGAAGTTTACACCAGAGTCTGGTAAGGTAGATTTAAAGGTTAGAAGGACAGAGGACAGTATAGTTATAATAGTTAGTGATACTGGACCTGGTATACCTCAGGAGGATCTACCTTATATAAAGGAAAGGTTCTATAAAGGTAAGGATAGTAACTCTCACAGTGGGCTGGGGCTTTCTATTTGTGATGAGATAGTTAGTTTACACAAGGGGTCTATGGAAATCAAAAGTGTTTTAGGCCAAGGAACGGAGATAGAGGTTTATTTGCCAGCTGAAGGAGGGGACTTGGATGAACAAAAAGCTTAGTTTTTTAGGTTTGATCTTTTTGGCGCTAGTTATACTAAGCTCTTGTAGTGCAGAAAACCTAGAAGTTACAGATAGCATAGCTGCTCCAGAAAATATTCATCCTCCCCTTGAAGGAAGGTGGGTTATAGAGTCCTATAAAATTGTAGATAGTTCCAATATGACAGAAGAGGCAGCTAATACCTATCTTAGAAGGGATGTTATAATACACCAAAAATTAGCAGCTGTAGGAAGCAATTATAGTTTAGAACCATCCTACAAGGTAAAATATGTTAATAGCTTGGACTACCTAATTTATAACTACAAGATCAATCCTAAGTTTTTAGATATAGAAAAAGAAGAGATTTTAGTTATATCAGCCAGCGGAGGAGAGCAGTTTTTTTATGAATTTATAGAGCTTGGCAATGAAAGGTATGCGGTAAACATAGATGGGGTATTTTTTATAATAAGAAAACTATCTGATGAGGTTAGTGATGAAATTATAGCGGAGTATTACTTTCAAGATAAGGAACAGACTAGCGTTGGGATTGTTGGAGGGGATGTTAATTCTGTAGAGAACACAGGAGTTTTAATAGGCTTAAAAACTCCTAAGGAAGATGGACAATACCCTAGCTGGGATTACAGAACTATATTTTTAAGATTTAAAAATAGGAAGCTTTTGGGAGCCTATGAGTCTGACAACTTATTTTTACCTAGGAAGAATGGTTTTTGGAATATAGAGGTAGTTAGGGAAGACTTGGGTCAGACTGTTTATGATGTTATAGCTAATGAGAGAATACAAAAAAAACCTAGTATGTCTAGGACTAAGAAAGATGGACCTAACGATGGCTTAAAAAATATTCTTTATATAAACTCAAACTATATTTCCTTGGAAACTATAACGGATTTAGATGGTCCTGTAAAAAGTTTGGAGTTTTATCCTTTAGATAATGTTAATATAGGTAATCCTATGAAGATTAGTGATATTTTAGGAGATAAGGGCAGGACTTCTTTTCTAGAGGGGATAAATAACGATAAGGCCCTAAGAGATGCCAAAGAAAAGTTGAATATAGGTGATTTTGATATAGATGAGCATAATTTTGGCTTATTTAGGAGAAATGGATATTGGACTCTTAAGGGTAGGGTTAATATAGTAGATGCAAATAGGGGCATAAGTGAGAATAGAGATTTCTATATAAAGGCCTTGATGCCAGATGATATAGTATCCTATGATGATATGAGTATTCCTTGGGCAGCGATAAAAAAGAAGATTCCTGAGGCTGATGATGCTTTTATTTCACCAAATGATGATATCATAATTATAAAGAATTTTAGTAATCTTTTAGTATATAGCGTGGAGGATGGAGATATAGCGGACATTCCTCTTGTTAAAATTGCCCTAAATCCTAATGATTC
>JASLIL010000057.1 GCA_030152145.1 Tissierellales bacterium | reverse complement strand
ATCAGTATTTAGATAGAGCTTGGAGTAGTAAATATTTTCACCTATGGATTTTTCTGCCATGGCTAGAACCTCTGCTGATACTCCAGACTTCATGGCCAGGCCTGTAGATACTAATATAGCTGGTTTTAAATAGAGCTTAAGGCTTTCCAGGTAGATTTCCTTAAAAACCTTGGATGGTTCTACAGCAAAAACCTCTGCCATCTCCAAAAGTTCTAAATCACTATTTATAAAGGCCTCATAGGCTGAATAGTATATATTGCTTACCAGGGTTAAGGCTACCAAAAAGACCGATAGGTATTTTGACCTTATCCATACTAGAAGAATTATAGTTAAGGAGGCTACAGGACTAGCCTTCAATAGATCTAAGGGAACTAAAATTAGTCCCCTTAGAATAGTAGACTTAAAACTTAAGTAGGCCAAAACCAGGCCTGAAACTATGGCTAGTAAGAATCCCAAGGCTATTTTAAGTATGGAATTAGCTATACTAGACCAAAAGTCTACCTGGCCCATCATGGTTAGCAGGGCCCCTAGGACCCTCCAAGGGCTAGGTAGATAAATAGGATTGTCTACAAGAAGGCTTATTAAATGCCATATTAAGATCCAAAATAAAATATATATTATTTTTTTATGCCTATCTTCTGTAGTAGAAATCCTCATCTGCTAGCTTACCTCCAAGTAACTTTTCATTGAAATTATAGAGGCTTTCTAAATAAGGCTTTAATATGGCCTCCATAGGCTCTCCCTCAATAAAATCTATGTCTATGTTTCCTATGGCTTCTAGGCCACTTCCCTCTGGTAAAATAGATTTTTCCTCTGTTAGTCTGGCTACAGTTTCAGGATCCTCACCTACATATTCTATACTGGCCTTATAGCTATCCAGAAAATCATCTAAACTTTTTTTCTTCTTATCTATGACTTCCTGTCTGGCCACTGTTATACCTGTAACCATAGGACTTCCATGAAGCTTTTCCCATTCCTCACTTATATCAAAAACAGTTCTTATATCCTTATTTTT
The DNA here is from genome assembly GCA_030152145.1 of Tissierellales bacterium. Lineage (GTDB taxonomy): Bacteria > Bacillota > Clostridia > Tissierellales > JASKZW01 > JASLIL01. Next base: position 6,629 of record JASLIL010000057.1, on the reverse strand, counting down.
ACTCTTCATAAGACTTACAAAGGGTTCTGGAATCATTGCAAGAGCTCCCTCTTCCTGTAAAAGTGGAGCTATCTCTGATGCCTCAGACTTAAACTCTATATTTACATTTTCCAGTCCATTTCCCTCTAAAAAAGCTCTTAGGCCTGCCTCAGGGGTAATACCCTTGCCTATGCTATAAATTGTCTTTCCCTCTAGATCCTTGCCTTCTTTTATATCATTTCCATTCTCAACTATGTAGAGAACCCCTAGGGTATTTATAGCTACCACCTTTATTTGCCCCTGTGTTTTATTGTAAAGGGTGGCTCCTAGATTGGCTGGTAGTGCTGCTATATCCAGTTCATTTTTAACTAACTTTCCTGCCAGCTCATCTGCCATAGAGTATATTTCAAAATCTAAATTTCCCCCTTCTTTTTCCTCATCCATTAATTTCATTAAACCTATGGAGGTAGGTCCCTTTAGTGAACCAACTCTTAGCCTTGCTTCCTCTTTAGAAGGGCTACAGGCTGATAGGGATCCAATAAGGATAAGTAAAACCATTAATAAAGATATTTTTCTTTTCATACTATCACTCCTTTTCATATTTTTCTTAATAAAAGAGAGAGTTTCCCCTCTCTTATTAATCCATTAAATGATTTTCTAAAATTTGAGCTTTCTTGAAATTTTCTAGTCCTAGATAGTACTCTAGGCTATCTATAATATGGTCTAGACCTATTGGTCCTACTATTTCAGACCCTGTTACTGCCACTCCATATCTTTTGGCCTCCATCTTAACAAACTCAAAGGCCCTGTATAGAGGAGTTTCATTAGCTCTGTCTATATTCATAGATATTACAACTCCTGGATGCTCCTTAAACTTTATGGCTACAGACTTTATATTTTTAAAGCCACCACTTGGTCCCCTTAGGGCTTGTGATATGGATCTAGCTACTTCCAAGTTTTCTGTTCCTAAATATATGTTATAGGCCAAAGGTCCCTCCTCCATAGTATAGACTATGGTTGCTCCTGACTTTCTGGAAAGCCTGCCGTCTTTTGATAGGTCTGGTCTTCTGTCTTCATGGCCCTCCTCTTCTAAAAGCTCCCTCAGTCCCTCATACTGACCTTTTCGTATAAAGTATATCTGAGATCTTTCCTCCTTTTTGGCACTTGCTCCAGAAAAATAAATAGGGACTCCACTTTCCTCATGAAATCTTTCCCCATACTTTCTAGCAAAGTCCTTAACTTCTTCTAGGTCTGTATTCTTAAAGGGATATATGGGAACTATGTCCATGGATCCCATTCTAGGATGGCTTCCTTGATGTTTCTCCATATCTATTAGTTCACTGGCCTTTTTCGACATATTTACCAGAACATCTAAAAGTGCTTCTGCTTCTCCTAGTAGGGTTACTACAGTTCTATTAAAGTCATATTCTGGTTCAACCTTTATTAAATTTACTCCATCTATATTTCTAGCTGAAGCTACTATTTCTTCTATTTTTTCTTGGTCTCTTCCCTCGCTGAAATTAGGAACTGCTAAAATATATTTCTTATTCAATAAATAAACCTCCTTAAGTCTTTATGCTTCTATTATAGTAAAGAAATAGTCTTATTACTATAAGAGCCAGTACTTTCGGCAAAGTCTTATGACAATTTCTAGGATATAGACAGACCTTATATAAAAAAGACACCTAAAACCTAGGTTTTAGATGCCCTTAGACTAGTAGATCTTAGATATTCCGTCTGCTGCCATAATAGCATTATAGACTTTTTCTGGACTTACACCACCCAACATATTGTGGATGCTTTCTCCCTCTTGACAGGCTAGTTCTGCTGCCTTTTTTATTTCCTCACTATTGTCCTTACTTAAACCTATTTCTTCCAGACTAGTTGGTAGTCCCACCTGTCTACAGAAGCCTAAAACTTCCTTTATCTCCTCTGTCTTAGCTCCCTCCATTACCAGTTGAACCAAGGTTCCAAAGGCCACTAGTTCTCCATGACTCTTGTGGTCACACTCCTTAACTATGGTAAGGCCATTGTAGATAGAATGAGCTGCTGCCAGGCCACCATTTTCTGCTCCAACTCCACTTAGGTAGGTATTGGCTTCCACAACCTTTTCCAGCGCTTCTGTTACAACTTGGTTTTCTACTGCTAGCTTGGCCTGGGCTCCATATTCTAGAAGGGTTTCGTAGCAAAGCTTTGATAGGGCAAAGCCTGCTTCTGTATGGCCTCCAAAGGCTAGGGTTGGTGATAGAGTTTGCCTACAAGCTCTGGCTTCAAAATAGGTTGCCAGGGCATCTCCCATACCAGAAACCAAAAACCTTACTGGTGCCTTTGCAACTACATCAGTATCTACTATAACCACATCTGGGTTTACAGGGTAAAATAAATAGTCGGAAAACTCTCCCTCATCTGTGTAAACTACTGATAGGGCTGTACAGGGTGCATCTGTTGCTACAACTGTTGGAACTACAACTATAGGTAGCTTCTCAAAGTGGGCAACAGCCTTAGCTGTATCTATGGTCTTTCCTCCACCTACACCTACTATTAGATTGGACTTGTTCTTCTTTACTAGATCTCTAATCCTATCTATTTCCTTCCAAGTAGACTCACCATTAAACTCTTCAAATATCAATTTAATTTCAGAATCCTTAAAGCTTTCTTCTATTTTTGCTCTAGTTGATCTCATACCAGATCTACTAGCCACTATATAAAGGGAATCTCCCAGCATTTCCACATGATCTTTCATCTTTAAAAGTACATCTTTCTCCTGAACATATCTTGAAGGTGTTCTCATTAATCTTTCCACTACTATCATCCTCCTATTTAACTTTGATATTTTTTTATCAACTTTTTCTATCTCCTATTATAATACCTAATGTCATACTTTGTCACTAGTTATTTTGTTTTTATAACAATCTTTTTTCTGAATCTTATAAATAGGCCAATATAACCATTGAAGCCACAAAGTTTTGAACTTATACCTTTTTATCTACCCAAGTGTTTAAGCCATTTGTTTTTAAATCCAATTAACTTTGTCTATAGGGCCATAGTTTTTAATAATCTTTTCATCGTTATTTTTTATACAAATATTCTTAAAAATAGGGAGACCCTAGGGCCTCCCTATTGCTTATATTAAGTTCTCTGTTTTTCTCTTCTAAAGCTCAAGCCTATTGCAAGTCCAAATCCAATTATTGAAAGCAGGGAAAAAACCTTCCCATAGCTTCTACTGATCGATATTTCAATATCTGTTGTAAGTTTTGGATTAAACAAATGCCATAGAGCATAGCCTCCCAGCACTCCAGGTACTATATAGCCACTATACTTACTTCTTGTAAAAGATAGCTTGTAGACCATATAAATATAGAATACTATGGATAAAGATAAAATTACATAATATAGACTGCTATTTATCCTCATACTCCTACTCATCCCCTTAACATTTGCTAAATTATATTCCTAATAATCCTCAAATTATTAATTATTCTAGGTCCTTAATTATAACATACTTAAGTCTATTTTTATAGGAATAGAATGAATTTTAATCTTCTTCCAACTGCAGATATAGGCTATTAAGGCCTATACAGAGACTAATTATAGCTAAAATGAAATTTAAAGCTACTAACTTGTCAGATTATTCTATATATTGCTAAAAATCGTATTCAGTATCATTTTATTGGCTTCGTTATTAACCCTAGTAGCCAGGGGACTGTCCTTATGGTATTCTCCACATATATCTATTCCAACCAAATCCTTATTTTTAAGAAGAAATTTAAGTATATATTCCAACTCCCTTTCCTCCATAAACCCCTGATCCCAATTAGTATAAACCTCTCCCTTCGCTAAAACGTCCTTGTCTATACTTATATATATGCTACTATCTTTAATTATCCTATCTATATAACTTATAATCTTTTGAGGTTGGCTGTCCAGTTCCCTAGAAAAAAAGTAGACATGCCTCTTATTCTTAATATTTTTAATATAAACTGAGTTTACACCTATAATAATTATGTTTCTAAGATTTTTTATATTCTTAGCTGCTGCTAGGATCCAGGAACCACAGCTTAGGATTGGCCCAAAAACCGACTCCTGCATATCTGTGTGATTATCAAATACAAGTAGGCTGAAGGGCTGGTCTATAAACTTTAGTAAGATATAGCTTACATAGTGATAGTCTCCACTGCCAATAAAACTTACCTTGTTCTTCCTGTAGCTGGATAAAATATCTTCTAGCTTTAGCTCTGATTTTTCCGAGCAGTAACACCGTGTTTCATCTAGCTCCGAAAGGTCTATCCAGTTATAGTCTATAGACCTATAGTAGTCCTGGCTAAGATAGCAATTATCAAAATTAAGTATATTTATTCTTTCTTTTAACATCTTATCCCTCCTAGCTATATTATACTCCCAATTGCTTTATATGATAAAAAAACTTAGGCCTGTCCTAAGTTTTTTTATCTATCCCGTCTCTCTATAAAGCCATGGCTTAGACTAGTAATCCCTAATACCTATCTAGCTTCATTCTTTTCTTTAACTTTCCGTAATCCATAAGATAGACATAGTCTATTAAATAATTTCTAAAGCTACTATTTCCCCCTTCCTCCCTTAAAACTTTCTCATAGGCTAGTTCCCCTGCTACAGACATAGTTCCTAGAGCCAAACAGGTGGCCTCCAGCTCCCTACCCTTATTAGCTCCTATAAAGGTTGCTATAAGGCAGCTTAGCATACAGCCAGAACCTGTTATTCTTGACATTATCTCATGACCATTACTTACTGTATATGTAGTTTCTCCATCTGTTACTATATCTATAGGACCTGATATAACAACTATAGTTGACTTTCTTCTAGCCAGGTCCTTGGCTAGTTCTATAGTTTCCTCTAAATTTTCCCTATTTATCTGATCTTCCTCATCTACATCTACGCCTTTTCCAGAACTGGATCCCTTGGCCATAGCCTTTATTTCAGAGGCATTTCCCTTTATAACAGTAAAATCCAAAAGATCTAAAAGCTTATTGGCTACATCCCTTCTGTGGCTTGAAGCTCCATAGGCTACAGGATCCAAAACTATAGGCCTAGATTTTTCCATAGCTTTTTTCCCAGATAAAATCATGGCCTCAACCAGTTCATCTAAAAGTCTAGTTCCCATATTTAAAACCAGGGCATTGGCTATAGAGCTGGTTTCCTCCATGGATTTATAGTCATCATCCATAGTTGGTGAACCACCTATGGCTAAAATAATATTAGCACAGTCATTATTTGTTATATCATTGGTTACACAGTGAATCAAAGGCTTGCTACTTTTTACATTATCAAAAATTTCCTTATACATAAAAATCCCCCTTTAAATATAAAAGAGACATGCCAACAGCATGTCTCAAAATTTCTAAGGCTCCCTACGTTGGCATTATCCAAATCAGGTCAATGGTCGGATTCAATAAATCCCTCTCAGCAAGTTTTCCAAGCTCCCATATATTTACTTATATATAATATACTATAGGATTTCTCCTATTTGTCAATTCAAAAGGCCCTATTCTCTTTCATATAGATATAGTTCCCCATTGTCTGCAACTATAATCTCTTCACCTTCAAAGCCTCTTTTCCTTAGCTCCTCTTCTATAACAGTCATGATCATACCATGACAAACTACCAATACCTTGTCCTGATCATCTGCTTCTCGCTCCACTAGGTCCAGAAATTTATTTACCCTTTTATGGGAGTGAGACTTAATTTCTTTTAGAGTCTTATCATCAGCTGCCCAATAGGCCATAGCCTCATTAAACCAAGCGACTACATCCTGTTGTCCTTCTACTATTCTGGCTAGTTCCAGGTCTATTTCCCTTATAAGATTGGTATAGCTTATATCTCCCTGGTAAATTGTTTCTGCTGTAGTCCTTGCTCTTGGTAGGTCGCTGGCGTAACATATATTCCAGTCTATTCCCCTTAGGTCCACTGGCTTTTTTATTACTGGGCTTATATCATAGTTTCTAATCCACTGACTGTATTCCTCTGAGTTTACTGGTCCTGGGTTTTCTATATCTACCTTAAAATGTCTTACTAGTCCTATTTTCATATATATATCACTCCTAGCTTATTTTCAATATATATAATACCCCAAAGATCAAAACCCTATCTATATAGTTTACAAAGCCCCTCTAATTCTTCCTTCATACGCTCCCTTAAACTTTCTGGGTAGAGAACTTCTGCATCCTTGCCCCAGTTTAAAATCCATCTAACAAAACCATCTGTAATAGCTACTCTTTCCTTTAAGATAAAGTAATTTTCATCATAATCTTCTATTTCTACTCCTAGACCAAACCTATCTATTATACTATTTAATAAGCTTTTATGAATTTTTATCTCAACATACCTAACATCTCCAGGGTACATATTAAAACAACTTTGCATATAATCTCTTAGGCTGCCCATATTTTTAATAACTTTTGATTTATTAAAACCTTCATTAAGAACCTCTACATTTCTCATTCTATCAACCCTATAGTTTACAATTCTTTCTTTTCTTACATTATAGCCTATTAGGTAGTAGAATCCATGATTCCAAACTAGGTTTATAGGATATATTGTTGATTTTTCACGGTTTTCATCAACTATAAACTCCTTATTTATATTATATTTTCCATAGTCAAAGGATACTGCCTTTG
>JASLIL010000029.1 GCA_030152145.1 Tissierellales bacterium | reverse complement strand
ATACAATTCTATTGGCAAAATCCTCTACCTTGTATATGTCATCATAGGAAATATTCTTAAGGTCTATATCTATGTAGGATTTTTCCTCTCCTATAAAAAAATCAATGGTTTTACTGTTAAACAGCCTATAAAAAGACGAAGATAGCAAGTGTTGTCCAGAGTGTTGTTGCATAAAATCTAATCTATAGGACCAGTCAAGCTTCATCATAACTGTATCTGATGATATGTTCTCATCAATTACATGAACAACCCTTCCCTTATCTTGGTATATATCAATTAATTCAATGCCATTTATAGTCCCCTTATCCCTAGGTTGCCCTCCAATTAGGTGGGGATGAAAGATGGTCTTGTCGGTAATGATGTAGTATTTATTATCCCTATAAATCTTGTCAACAATCCTTCCATATAATTCTTTTAGGTAAGGCTTGTCTAAGTATACTTTTTCAGTCATACAGGCACCTCCTATTAATAGTATAGTACATTTTAGCCCTCTATACTAATATGAATATGCTATAATCATATATAGATTAAGGATGGGTGAGAAGATGAGAAGGCCATTTTTGCCTCTGATTATAGCTTTAATATCAGGGCTTGTAATTCCAGGGAAATTGAAAATTACTGGCTTGTCCCTTTTTCTTTTACTGGGGATCAGCCTACTAGCTTTTCTTATTTTTGAATCAAAAATAAGAGGTTATTTGATTCTGGTCTTTTTACTGGGCCTAAGCCTAGGAATCTACGAAAATAGGCCTATGGACCTAGACCAGAGTAAGTGTACTATAGAAGCTAGTATAGTGGATATAGAAAGAGAGTCTGAGACCTACTCAAGATATCTTGTAAGAACAAGGGAAATAGATAATAGGGAAAGAAAAGAAAATATTCTGGTAAGCTACTTTGGAAAAATGGACCTCTCTAGGGGAGATTCTATTAGTCTAAGAGCTAGTCTTAAGGAGCCTTTAGAAAATACAAATCCAGGAGGCTTTAATTATAAGAGATACTTAAATTCCAAGGGAATAAAAGTAGTAGCTGAAGTTGATAAGGGAGAACTTAAGTTAAGATCTAAGGGCAGATCTAGTCAAAGTCCCCTTAGGTTTGAAAAGAGACTGGAGGATTCTCTTAAAGCCTTATCTGGAAGAAAAAAGAAACTCTTAAAATCCATTATTTTAGGTAGGACAGACCATATGGAAGAAGAGGACTTAGATAGTTTTAGGGGCCTTGGTTTAGCCCATATTTTAGCAGTTTCAGGCCTACATATTGGAGTTATAGCCAGTTTCACTAGAAGCCTTGTAATAGTTTTTGGAATGTCAATTAATCTAGGAGAATTTATAGGAATTATAGTTCTTCTATACTATGGCTATTTAATTGGATTTCCAGTTTCTGTTTTAAGGGCTATTTCTATGTTTACTCTTAAGTTTATAAGTGTTATAAAGGAAAAATACTATGATTCTATTAATATTCTATTGGGAATTGCCTTTATTTTCCTTATATTCAAGCCCTATTTAATCTATAATTTAAGCTTTCAGCTATCCTTCCTAGCCTGTCTTTCAATTTACTATATAGGCAGTAAATTAAGAAGGCATTACATAAGAGGAGATGGCTATCTAGCCAAGGCTCTTTGCCTTAGTCTATCGGTATCTATAGGCCTCATGCCCCTTCAGATTTATTATTTTAGGAACTACAATTTCCTAACTATATTTGCTAATATAATAGTAGTACCTATAATATCTTTTATAATACCCCTGGTATTTATAAATTTCTTTATATTCAGGAGATTTAAAAACTTAAGCTTTGGCTTTTTGTATTTAGTCAGCAAACTATTGAATCTGGTTTTTCTTATTGTGGATAAATTAGCTCTGGTTAGTATTTTTTCAGTTAGGGCTGCTTTTGGAGGGACTTATTTTCGCCTCTATATATTTATATTTTTAATAGTATTTAAGCTTATAGATTTAAATAGGTTAAGACCAGAACTTAGGAAAGTTCTAGTTTACTTTACTATCTTTAGTATGGGACTTTCACTTGTAAGCTATGACAATAAGTTTATATCTATAGATTTTATTGACGTAGGTCAGGGAGATGCCATTCTTTTAAGTGACAATAAGACCAAGAACCTAATAGATACAGGAGGCAGCTATTTTAGGGATGTAGGGAAAAATGATCTAGGGCCCTACCTAGACTATAGGTCTATAGATAGGCTGGATAGGGTTTTCATAAGTCACTTTGACTATGATCACTACGGAAGCCTAGTCTATCTTTTAGAAAACTACAAGATATCTAAAATATATATAAACAGATGGCCTGAGGACCAGGACCTGAAAGAACTACTAGTTAAGGTCAGTAAAGCTTCTACAGAGATTAAGCTTTTAAAGGCTGGTGACCGAATAGATTTAGGAGAAGGCAAGGTTCTAGAAGTTGTGGATAGATCCAGAGACTATTTAGATGAGAACAATAACTCTATGGTTTTAAGGGGGCAATTCTTTTCTAAGTCCATCTTGTTTACTGGGGATATAGAGGAGGAAAGGGAGAGGGAGCTAGTGGACCAGCTGTCAGCTGTAGATTTTCTTAAGCTTGGCCACCACGGATCAGATAGCTCTTCTAGCCAGGACTTTATAGACCTTCTAAGACCCAAGGTCTCTATTATTTCTGTAGGCAGAAACAATGGCTTTGGTCATCCAAGTAAGGAGGTTTTAGACAGGCTAAAATCTGTGGGGACTAGGATATATAGAACCGATGAGGATGGCTTAATTAGTCTTTATATAGGAGAGAAAACATGGTCGATTGATGCCTATTTAAAGGATAGGCTAAGCCTAGAGGATTTATTATACGCCAATATTGGGGAGCTGGCTATATACCTTTTGTTTTTACTGGCTAGCAGGTATTTAATAATAATTTATATGAGGAGTTGTAACTTTGGACTACAAAACACTACTAAAAAATATAAGGGATAAGGATATGGCTGGCCCATATCTACTATATGGAAATGAAGTTTACATTATAGATAAAACAGTAAAGTATATTAAGGAAGAGTTTATAGATGAGGGATTTGAAAGCTTAAACTATGTGGAGATAAAGGGCAAGGATATGGAGTTTAAGGACATAATGAATGCTTGTGAGACCCTACCCTTTATGTCAGATAAAAAGCTTGTTCTAATTGAGGACAGCCTTCTATTTCAAGGGAATAATAGTATAGATGGTAAGTGGCGTGATTTAAAGGAAGACTTGAAGACCTATTTGGATAGGATCAGTCAGGATACTATCCTACTTATTGTTGATAGGAATTCTGAGTTGAAAAAAAACAACTCCATCTATAAGAAGCTTAATTCCCTGGGCAGGGCTGTGGAAATGGAGACCTTAAGCTATAGGGATTTTGAGAGCTGGATTAAGAAGGAGTTTAGGGAGGATGGAAAAACTATAGATATGGCAGAGCTTAGGTATCTTATTGACAAGACCTCTTATTTAAATAGACAGTCAGACAAGAGTCTTTATGATGTTAAAAATGAATTAAATAAGATTGTAGACTACTTGGGTCAAAGAAAAACCGTTTCTAAAGAAGATATAGACGTGCTTTTAAAGGATCCTCTGGAAAATAATATCTTTAATCTACTTTCAGCCATAAGCAGAAAGAATGGTGAGGAGGCCTTAAGAATTTTCAATGAGATCTACCTTTCTGGTCAAGCAGCTCTTTTTATACTTCATATGATAGTTAGACAGTTAAGGAATATGCTCTATATATCAAGCTTAAAGTCTATGGGTTATGATGATAATAGCGTAAGGAAAAAGACCAAGCTTAGTTACTACGAATATAATAAGCTTATAGGGGAGATTAGAAATTTCAAGGAAGAAGATCTTAAGAGATTTATAGCCTATGCCCTGGAAACTGATAAGGCTATAAAGACAGGACAGTATGAGGATAGGTTGGCCTTGGAAAGGTTAATAAGTAAATTATGTTTTCTATAAAGTAAAAAAACTTCGGATAGCCGAAGTTTTTATTAGCTTATAGCATTTAATTCTTTTGTCAACTTACTTAATTTTCTTGATGCTGCGTTTTCGTGAACGATGTTTTTAAGTGTTGCTTTTTTCAAGTTCTTATCTATGATTTTAATTAATCTTTGAGCTTCCTCAACATTGTTTTCTTCAACAGCAGCTTCAAAATGCTTAATATATGTTCTAAGTTTTGATCTTACACTTTTATTTTGCTCTGCCTTTTTCGCATTTACTAAGATTCTCTTTTTAGCTGATTTAATATTTGCCAAACCATTCACCTCCTATGTTCTTAACAAAATAATCTTATCATGAAGGAAGGGAAAAATCAAGGTTTCAAATATAAAAAAGTTAAGTTTTACATATTTGTTTTAATTGTATATACTATACTTATGATTTGAAAGACTTGATATAGGAGGAGTTTTGATGGCAGACAAGAGTAAAATTAAATCAGAAATATATGAATGGGTTTCTAGTATTTTATGGGCAGTTATTATAGCCCTTATTATAAAAACCTTTATTTTTAACACTACCTTGGTAAAGGGAGAGTCTATGTATCCTACTCTAGAAGAGAATGATAGGCTTTTTGCCCAAAAGGTAAGTCTTTACTTTAAGGCTCCTAAAAGAGGAGATATAGTTGTTATAGAGGCTCCAGACTTAAGTGAGGGAGAGCCTAAAAAAGACTATATAAAAAGAGTTATAGGAGTAGAGGGAGATAGGATCAAGATAGAAGAAGGTAGGGTCTACTTAAATGATCAGCTTTTAGTTGAGGACTATATTGCAGAAGATTCCTATACAGATGCCTATGATATAAGTGAGTGGGAAGTAGAAGAAGGTACTGTATTTGTTTTAGGAGATAATAGACTAAGAAATGCAAGTAAGGATAGCAGATATTTTGGCTTGGTTGACTTGGATCTAGTAAAAGGGATTGCAAACTTTAGGTTTTATCCCTTCAAAGGAAAATTTGGAAGATTAAAATAAAAGGCCTTAATAGGTCTTTTGTTGTATTTAAAGAGTATATTTGATACAATTATAATCTATAAGTTATGAACTTCTTAAGGAGGAGTAAGATGGAGAAAGTTAAGCAGGAGAACATAAGGAACTTTTCAATTATTGCTCATATAGACCATGGAAAATCTACTTTAGCTGATAGATTAATAGAGAAAACTGGTCTTTTAAGCGAAAGAGAAATGAAAAGTAGAGTCCTTGATAGTATGGATTTAGAAAAAGAACGTGGTATAACCATTAAGTTGAAAAATATACAATTAAGCTATGATTATAAAGATGGAGAAACATATACACTTAATCTAATAGATACTCCAGGTCATGTGGATTTTAACTACGAGGTTTCAAGATCTCTGGCAGCATGTGAGGGAGCACTTCTAATAGTAGATGCTACACAGGGAATAGAGGCCCAAACTCTAGCCAATTTGTATCTTGCCTTAGAACAGGATTTGGAAATAATTCCTATAATAAATAAAATAGACCTACCAGGAGCTAGGCCAGATGAGGTGAAGCAGGAAATAGAGGATGTAATTGGTATTGATGCATCAGATGCACCTTTGATCTCAGCCAAGGATGGTATAAATATAGAGGCAGTTTTGGAACAAATAGTTGAGAAGGTTCCAGCACCTTCAGGAAGCAAGGAAAAAGCCTTAAAAGCCCTTATATTTGACTCCTACTACGATAGCTATAAGGGAGTTGTTTCCTATGTTAGAGTAGTAGAGGGCAGTGTAAGACCGGGAATGGAAATAAAGATGATGGCTACAGGTAAGAGCTATGAAGTAATAGAGGTTGGTGTTACTAAGTCCAAGCAGAGCTCAGAAAAAGTTTTGGATGCTGGTGATGTAGGCTATATTGTAGCTAGCATAAAAAATGTAAAGGATGCCAAGGTAGGGGACACTATAACAGACAAGGAAAATCCAACGGAAACTCCACTACCAGGTTACAAGGATGTAGTACCAATGGTATATAGCGGTATATATCCAGCTGAAGGAGAGGACTATAACTCTGTAAGAGAATCCTTGGAAAAACTTCAGGTAAATGATGCAAGTTTAGTTTTTGAACCAGAGTCTTCAGTGGCTTTAGGATTTGGTTTCAGATGTGGTTTCTTAGGGCTTCTACATATGGAAATCATACAGGAAAGACTGGAAAGGGAATTTAACCTAAACATTATAACAACAGCACCAAGTGTTATATATAATATAAAGAAAAAAGATGGCAGTATGATGTCTATTCAGAACCCGACTAATATGCCGGATGAATCTGAAATAGAATATATGGAAGAACCTATAGTATCAGCTTCTATAATGTCACCAACTAGCTATGTAGGATCCATAATGGAGCTATGCCAGGATAGGCGTGGAGAGTTTATTAACATGGAGTATCTAGAAGAGACTCGTGTAAACATCCACTACAACCTACCATTAAACGAGGTAATTTACGACTTTTTTGATGCCTTAAAATCCAGGACAAGGGGCTTTGCTTCTCTGGACTATGATCTAAAGGGCTATGAAAAATCTGAACTTGTTAAGCTTGATATCTTGATACATGGAGAGTCAGTAGACGCCCTATCTATGATAGTTCATAAGGATAAGGCCTATGAAAGAGGTAGAATTATAACAGTTAAACTAAAGGATGAGATACCAAGACATCAATTCGCTGTGCCAATTCAAGCAGCTATAGGCTCTAAGATCATAGCTCGTGAAACAGTAAGAGCCCTTAGAAAAGACGTTCTTGCTAAGTGCTATGGTGGAGATATTTCAAGAAAGAAAAAGCTTCTTGAAAAACAAAAAGAAGGTAAGAAGAGAATGAGACAGATAGGATCTGTTGAGGTTCCACAGGAGGCCTTCCTAGCAGTATTAAAATATGATGAGAATGATTAGTATAAGTGTACGCTTTTAGCGTACACTTAATTTTTATATAGGGGTGATATTTTGGAAACTTTAGGCTTGTATGTTCATATACCTTTTTGTATTAGCAGGTGCCACTACTGTGACTTTATATCTTGCAGTAAAAAAGATGTTAGTAGGGAAAAGTATGTGGATTACCTAATAAAAGAAATCCAGTTTTATAAAGAGCTTGGTGGCCAGTATCTGGTTGATAGTATTTTTATAGGTGGAGGAACTCCCTCCAGTATAGATGGAGAGCTTATAGAAAGGATTATGGAGGCCATATATAGTAATTTTAAGGTGGCTCATGATTCGGAAAATACTATTGAAGTAAATCCAGGAAGCTTGGATCCTCATAAGCTAAGATCCTATAAAAGGGCTGGGATAAATAGGATCAGTATGGGGGTCCAAACCCTAAATGATGATATTCTAAAGGACATAGGTAGAATTCATGATAGTAAAACGTTTTTTGACAACTATAGGCAGGTAAGGGAGGAAGGCTTTGAGAATGTAAGTCTTGATCTTATGTTTAACCTGCCAGAACAAAGTGAGGATTTTCTTAGGGATACAATAGATAGAATAATTAAGCTAGAACCTGAGCACATATCTCTATACAGTCTTATATTAGAAGAGGGGACTGTTTTAAGTAAGAGATATGAGGAGGGAAGCTTTATTCTGGCAGATGAGGATAATGAGAGAAGAATGTATCATGATTCCATAAGTCTTTTCAAGGAATATGGGTATAATCAATATGAGGTGTCGAATTTTAGCAAGGAGGCCAGGGAGTCTAGGCATAATATAAAATACTGGACCTTAAGGCCCTACTTAGGATTTGGACTGGGCTCCCACTCTAATATAGCTAGGGAGAGATTTAGTAATGCCAGGTGGTTTGATTCCTACTATGAGCTTATAGATAGGGGAAAAAAGCCAGTGGTTAATAGGGAGATTATTGGGGATCAGGAAAGAATGTTTGAGTTTCTAATGATGGGTCTAAGACTTAAGAAGGGAGTTAGTCTAGAGGAGTTTTCCAAAAGATATGGGATGGAGCTTCTGGATTTTTATGGCCAGGCTATAGATAAGAATATAGCTGGGAAACTCCTTAAGTTAGAAGATGGCTATTTAAGCTTTACTGACCTGGGAATGGATCTTTCAAATCAAGTATATCTAGATTTTATGGATTAGGGTTGACAAAGATTTAAAAAAATGTTAAGTTTAAATTAGCAATCAGGAGTGATGAGTGCTAAGTCCAATAAAAATGAGGTGAAGTTATGTTGGATGAGAGAAAACTAAAGGTTTTAAGAGCTGTTATAAACAGCTATATAGCATCAGCCGAACCAATAGCCTCAAAGACTATCTTAAAAGATTATGACTTTGGAGTTAGCTCGGCTACCATCAGAAATGAAATGTCAGATCTGGAGACCTTGGGCTATTTAAACAAGCCTCACACTTCGGCAGGTAGAGTGCCGTCGGACAAGGCCTATAGGCTTTATGTAAACTATATATTAAGCGAGAATATAAAACTGAATTTTCCAGAGGCTATAGACTTTGAGAGTGTAAGGGAAGATACATTTTTAGAGATTGAGGATGTATTAAAGAATGTTTCAAGACTATTGTCATCTATAACTAGCTATACAGCATTGGTTATATCACCTCAGACAAAAATAGAGAGGCTTAAGCATATAGAATTGACCTATATGGGAAATGATGAAGTGCTTATTGTCTTAGTTACGGATACAAATAATGTAAGGACAGGTATTTTTAAGAATAGGGAGGCCTTGACTGGTGAAGAGCTCCTTTTGCTTTGTGCTCTAGTAAATCAAGTTTCAAAGGGCTTGGACCTGGAGGCGGCCTATAAGGCCTTAGATACAGATGTCTTGAAGTTAGATCTTAAATTTAGGTCTTTAATAGAATCCATTAGAGATTTGGTTAGAAAGACCTTGGATGATACTAAAGATATGAAGATTTTTACAGATGGTGTTAATAATATTTTTAGATATCCAGAGTATAACAATTTAGAAAAAGCAAGGTCATTAATATCCTTTATAGAGGATAGGGATATGCTCCTAGACGCGATTTTAGAAAGTGGTTTTAATCAGGGCCTGGATATTTCTATAGGAGATGAAAATGACTATGATCCATTAAAGGAAAGTACCCTAATAACTACAACCTATGTAGTAGGTGATAGGACTATAGGAAAGATAGGTGTTGTAGGTCCAACTAGAATGGACTATATTACTGTAATAAACTTACTTGATTTAGTGTCTGTGAACTTGGGAAAGATATTAAAAGGTATTTAATTATTTGAATAGAGGTGAGTTAATGGCTAAGGATGAAGGTAAAAAAGAAGATTTAAGGGAAGAAGTTGAGCTTGAGGATTCTGAAGAACTGGAAGATCAGTTGGAAACTCTAAGGGCTGAGCTTGATAAGAGGGAAGCTGACTATACAGAGTTAACAGATAGTTTTTTAAGGCTGCAGGCTGACTTCACAAATTATAAGAATAGAACAGAGCAAGAGAAATCAAATATAATAAAATCTGCTTCCGAAGAAGTTATGAACGGCCTACTGCCAGTTTTGGATAACTTTGAGAGAGCTTTAGAAAATATAGAGAAGGATACAAGTATATATGAGGGTGTAGAACTTATATATACTCAGCTTATAGATAAGCTAAAAGCAAGTGGTTTAGAAGAGATTGTGGCTGAAGGTCAAGAGTTTGATCCTAACTACCATCATGCAGTATTGATGGAGGAGTCAGACAAGTATGAGAAGGGCTACGTACTAGAGGTTCTTCAAAAAGGATATACTTTAAATGGAAAAGTTATTAGACCAAGTATGGTTAAGGTTATAGAATAGTAGAGGAGGAATAGATTATGGGTAAAATAATTGGTATCGACTTAGGTACAACTAATTCATGTGTTTCAGTTATGGAAGGTGGAAGTCCAGTAATAATTCCAAATGCAGAGGGAAATAGAACAACTCCTTCAGTAGTAGCTTTTACAAAAGAGGGAGAGAGATTGGTAGGAGAGACAGCTAAAAGACAAGCTGTTACAAATCCAGATAGAACTATAATGTCTATAAAGAGAGAAATGGGTAGGGATTACAAGAAGAATATTGATGGTAAGGACTATACGCCACAAGATATTTCAGCTATGATCTTACAGAAACTAAAGGCAGATGCTGAGAGCTTCTTGGGAGAAAAGGTAAATGAGGCAGTTATAACTGTTCCAGCTTACTTTACAGACGCTCAAAGACAGGCTACAAAAGATGCTGGTAGAATAGCAGGCCTAGAAGTTAAGAGAATTATAAATGAGCCAACAGCAGCAGCTTTAGCTTATGGTATGGATAAGGATGAGGGACAACACAAGATCATGGTATTTGACCTTGGTGGAGGTACTTTTGACGTATCTATATTAGAGCTTGGAGATGGAGTATTTGAAGTACTTGCTACTAGAGGAAACAACCATCTAGGTGGAGATGACTTTGACAAGGCTATAGTAGATTATATAGCTGAGGACTTTAAAAAGGAACATGGAGTAGACTTAAGAAATGACAATATGTCTCTTCAAAGATTAAGAGAAGCTAGTGAAAAAGCTAAGATGGAACTTTCATCTGTTATGAGTACAAATATAAATCTACCATTTATAACAGCAACTCAAGCTGGACCACAACATTTAAATATGGATTTAAGCCGTGCTAAATTTGAAGACTTAACTTCAAACCTAGTAAATCAAACTCTAACTCCTATAAAGGAAGCTTTAAAGGACGCAGGATTAGAGGCTAATGAAATAGAGAAAGTTATATTAGTAGGTGGTTCTACTAGAATTCCAGCAGTACAAAATGCTGTTAAGGGACTAATAGGAAGAGATCCACAAAAAGACATAAACCCAGATGAGTGTGTAGCAATGGGTGCTGCTATACAAGGTGGTGTTTTAGCAGGAGAGGTTAAGGACTTACTATTACTAGACGTTACACCACTATCATTAGGACTAGAGACTTTAGGTGGAGTTACTACTAAGTTAATCGAAAGAAACACAACTATACCAACTAGAAAGAGCCAGGTATTTACTACTGCAGCAGATGGCCAAACTTCTGTAGACATTCATGTTCTACAAGGTGAAAGAGAAATGGCACAAGACAACGTAACTTTAGGAAGATTCCAATTAACAGGCATTCCAGCAGCTCCAAGAGGAGTACCACAAATTGAAGTTACTTTCGATATAGATGCTAATGGTATAGTAAATGTTAGTGCGAAGGACCTTGGTACAGGTAAGGAGCAAAAAATAACTATAACAGCATCAACTAATTTATCAGATGATGAAATAGATAAAAAAGTTCAAGAGGCAGAAAGATTTGCTGAAGAAGACAAGGCTAAAAAAGAATCTATTGAGGTTAAGAATAATGCAGACTCAATAATCTATCAAACAGAAAAAACCTTAACTGAATTAGAAGGTAAGATCTCAGCTGATGAAAAATCAAAAGTAGAAGAAAAGCTAGAGGAGCTAAAAGAAGTTACTAAGGGTGATGACATAGAAGCTATAAAGACAAAAACAGAGGAATTAACTCAAGAATTCTATGCTATTAGCCAGAAACTATATGAACAAGCAGGAGGCCAAAATCCAGAAGGACAGGCTAGCCCAGAAGATGATGTAGTAGATGCAGACTTTGAAGTAGTAGATGACGAAGAATAAAATAAATTAAAATCAAAGCTAAATCAATTGATTTAGCTTTGATTTTTGATAAGATATAATATATTATGTCTTTGATAAAAGATTAAGGTAGGTGTAGATTTGTGAGAGATTACTATGAAATACTGGATATATCTGAAGATGCCAGCCAGGCAGAGATAAAGTCATCCTATAGGAAACTTGCTAAAAAATATCATCCAGATTTAAATCAAGGTGATGAAGAGGCCCAGGAAAGGTTTAAGGAGATAAACCAGGCCTATGAGGTTCTAGGAGACCAAGAGAAAAGACAGATGTATGATAGGTTTGGTCCAGATGGAGTTAATGGCGGGGCAGGTCAAGGTTTTGGTGGATTTGAGGATATATTTGGAGACTTCTTTGGAGATATATTTGGTGGAGGCTTTAACCAGAATAGGAAGCCCTATACTGGCCCTACTATAGGCGAGGATCTTAGATACAATCTAGAAATAGATTTTATGGATGCGGTTTTTGGAAAGGAAGAGGAGGTCACTCTAAGACGTTCAGAAACTTGTAAGACCTGTGAGGGAAGTGGAGCTAAGCCAGGTACAGAAAAGAAAACTTGTGGAAATTGCCAGGGAACAGGAGAGGTAAAAAATATTCAAAGAGGACCTTTTGGGCAGATGGTAAGAGTATCTACCTGTGATGTGTGCAATGGTACAGGAGAAATTATAGAGGAGAAATGTACAGATTGCTCTGGTCAAGGAAAGAATACAGTTACAAGGACTATTAAAGTAAAGATACCTAAGGGTGTTGATAATGGCTCTATTATATCTATTAGAGGTGAGGGGGAAGCTGGTAACAGAGGTGGAGCTAGTGGAGACCTATATATCTATATATATGTAAGGGAACATGAGCTTTTCAAGAGAACTGGTGATGATATTCACTATACTCTGCCAATATCCTTTGTAGATGCAGCCCTAGGGGCTAGCATAGAGGTAGTTGGCCTAGATGAGATAATAATCTATGATATACCTAAGGGAACCAAGACAAACACCACCTTTAAGATAAAGGGTAAGGGTGTAGAAAATGTTAGGGGTCATGGCAAGGGAGATCTTTACTTTACAGTAGAGGTAGAGGTTCCTACTGAATTAACAGATAGGCAGATTGAACTTTTAGAAGAGTTTGGACAGGAAAGTAAAACTTATCATAAGAAAGAGAAGAAAGGCTTTTTTGAGAAGATGAAGGAAGCTTTTAAAAATTAGCAGCTACACTAGTAGTTGCTTTTTTATTATCCTAGAAACTTCTTCTTTTTTATTATATAATAATTTAAGAATAAAAAGGATGTGACTATATGAAGTGGACTGAGATTAAGGTCAGAGTAAGGGATAGGGATGAGGAAATTTTAATTAATAAATTCTATGAATTGGGAATAGACCAACTTTCTATAGATGACCCTAGGGACCTAATAGATATTAAAAATGATATTGGTAGTTGGGAGTTGTTCGATGAAAATATTATAATTGGTGATGATGGTCAAGTAGAGTTAACTGCCTATATATCTGATGAGGAAGATGTTTCTGAGCTTGTGAAAAGTTTGAAGCTTTCCCTTAAATCTATGGACATATTAGACTTTAAGCTAGAAGAAATAGAGGATAAGGATTGGGGAGAAAACTGGAAGAAGCACTATAAACCTGTAGAGGTGGGAGATAGAATAGTTATAAAACCTTCCTGGGAGGACTATGATAATAGTCAGGGAAGAATTTTAATAGAATTGGACCCAGGTATGGCTTTTGGTACTGGTACCCATGAAACAACTTCCCTGTGTTTAAGGGGGCTAGAGTCCTATCTTAAGCCTGGTTTTACAGTTTTTGATATAGGATGCGGAAGTGGTATTCTTAGTATAGCAGCAGCCAAGCTTGGTGCTAGCAGGGTACTGGGTGTAGATATAGAGCCTCTTTCAGTGAAAACTTCCTTGGAGAATATAGAAATAAACAAGGTGGAAGACTGTGTTAGCATAAGAGAGGGAGACCTTTTGGATAATGTTGAGGGCAAGGCAGATCTAGTTGTTTCAAATATCCTTGCTGATATAATAATATCCATGCTTGATGATTTAAAGGGGCATATGAGCAAAAATGGGCTCTTTATTTCTTCTGGTATTATAAATGTTAAGGAAGAAAGTGTTAGAAAGTCCTTAGAAGAGAAAGGTTTTGAAATACTGGATAGTATTCATGACGGAGAATGGGTAATGATTATTGCCAGATTAAAATAAAAGGTGATGCAGTTGAATAGATTTTTTGTAGATAGGGAAAGAATAGTAGATAATGAGATAGTTATAGACGGTGAGGATTTTAACCACATAAAGAATGTCTTAAGACTTAAGGAAGGTCAGGACTTGGAAGTAGTTTCTGAGGGCAGAGTATATCTTTCTAGGATAGCTAGTATAGGAAAGAAGAAACTGGAGCTTCTAGTATTAGAAAATAAGGAAGGGGACCATGAAGCACCCTTAGATCTATATCTTTACCAGGGCCTGGCCAAGGGAAAGAAGATGGACTTTATAATTCAAAAGGCCACAGAGTTAGGTGTTAAAAAATTGATTCCCTTGGAAACTCAAAGAGCTGTGGTTAAAATTGATGAGAAAAAAGAAGACAAGAAGATAGAAAGATGGAATCAAATAGCCTTAGAGGCCTCAAAGCAAAGTAAAAGAGACCTTCCTATGGAGGTTGAAGATGTAAGAACTATCTCCAGCCTAAAGGATTCCTTGAAGGGGGAATTTATACTTATTCCCTATGAGTTAGAAAGCACTAGGGCTATGAAGGAAGTTCTGTGTAAGTATGAAAACCAAGGACCTATACACATTATTATAGGACCTGAAGGTGGATTTACAGAGGAAGAAATAGAATTAGTTGAATCTATGGGTGGATACCCAGTGAGTTTAGGTCCCAGAATATTAAGAACTGAGACAGCAGGCATAGTTGCAGCTTCTGTAGTTCTCTATGAGTTGGGAGATATAGGAGTGAGATAATGAAAAGTGTAAGATTTCATACCTTAGGTTGTAAGGTAAATCAATATGAAACAGAGGCTATGAAGGAGATTTTTGAATCCAGGGGCTATGAGGTCTTGGAAGATGGAGACGCAGATATTTATGTTATAAATACCTGTACAGTTACCAATATAGGTGATAGAAAGTCAAGGCAGTTTATGAGAAGGGCTAAAAAATCCAATAAGAATGCAATAGTGGCAGCTGTTGGCTGCTACACCCAGATATCTCCAGAAGAAGTGGAGAAAATCGAAGAAGTAGATGTTATAGTAGGTACTACTAGTAGACATATGATAGTTGATCTTTGTGAGGAAGCCCTATTCAGCAAGGGTAAGATAAATGTAGTTGAGGACATAAGAAATTTTGATGAATTTGAAGACCTTAGTATAGATACGGTAGAATCTAAGACCAGGGCCTATATAAAGATCCAGGATGGCTGCAACCAATACTGTAGCTACTGTATAATTCCCTATGCTAGGGGTCCTATTAGAAGTAGGCCCTTGGAGTCTATAGTTAAGGAGTCCTTAAGACTTTCTAAAGCAGGATTTAAGGAGGTTATATTGACTGGAATACATGTAGCTTCATATGGTAAGGACTTAGGGTCTCTTAGTCTTATAGATGTTATAGAAGAGGTGGCTAAGGTAGAGGGCATAGAGAGAATTAGGCTTAGCTCTATAGAGCCTACCCTTATAGATGACAACTTTATGGAGAGGGGCTTAAAGACAGGCAAACTCTGCCATCATTTCCACCTGTCCCTACAAAGTGGATCAAATGGTGTTTTGAAAAGGATGAATAGGAAATATAGTGTGGAGGAATACTTTGACATAGTTACTACTATTAGAAAATATATGCCAGATGCAGGTCTGACTACAGATGTTATAGTAGGATTTCCAGGGGAGACTGATGAGGAGTTTCAGGAAACCATGGATTTTGTTAAGAAAGTAGGCTTCTCCAAGGTTCACGTTTTCAAATATTCACCTAGGGAGGGTACTCCAGCAGCCAAAAGAGATGATCAAGTTGATGGAAATATAAAAAATGAGAGAAGCCATAGGCTAATAGACTTAAGTGACAAGCTTGCAAATGGCTTTAACTCAAGGTTTATAGGAAAAAATATGGAGGTTCTCTTTGAAAGTCAGTCTGATGGTGTGGTTGAAGGATACACTAGTAACTATATAAAAGTTGAGACTGATTGTGAAAATCTAGAGGGAAAAATCAAGTCAATAAAGATTATTGGTAGAAAAGATGATATTCTTGTAGGAAATATCACGATTTAGATAGAAATTATTGAGAAAATATTATATAATGTATTTGCTAGGAGGTGAGTTTGTGAGTGATTGCATTTTTTGTAAAATAATAAATAAGGAATTACCAAGTGACATCATATATGAAGATGACATAGTAATTGCTTTTAAGGACCTTAGTCCGCAATCACCGGAACATTTTTTAGTGATACCGAAAGCTCACATTGAATCTGCTAATGATATTAATGAAGACAATGCTAGTATAATTGGACATATATTTGTCGTGATTTCCAGATTAGCTAAAGAGCTTGGAATTGATAAAGATGGTTATAGGATTGTTAACAATTGTGGTGAAAATGGTCAACAAACTGTTCCCCATTTACATTATCATGTATTAGCAGGTAGGAAGCTTAATTGGCCACCAGGCTAAAAATTAAAATGTACAAAACTCTTTCAATGAGAGAGGGGAGGGAATACAGGATGACTGAAATTAAATTAAATGACAATGAGTCTTTAGATGACGCACTTAGAAGATTTAAGAGACAATGTGCACGTACTGGAGTTTTCAATGAATATAAGAAAAGAACATACTATGAAAAACCTAGTGTTAAGCGTAAAAAGAAATCTGAGGCAGCAAAAAGAAGAAAATATTAATAGAACGCTATTATAATTTTTCGTTAGATTAATATGCAATTATAAATAAACCTGGGTTTTAAACCCAGGTTTAATTTGAATAAGGAGGTAACAATGATTAGTAGAATTTTATACTTTAGTTTGTTTTTTCTCCTAGGCCTCCCAAAAATATCCTATGGCCAATCCTTTGATAAGATCTTGGGGCCACAGAGTTACTTGGTTTTGGGAAGCTTACTATTAGTGGGATTCTTAGGGCTTGTTTTTCTAATTTTCTCTAAGAATAGAAGCATATCTTTTCTCCTAAGCTTAATTGCTTTTGGAACATTTTTTAAACTTCAGGCAAATGGAGTTGCAAGTCACTCTGAACTTCTGACCTATTCAAATAGCTCTATTTTCATCTTGGGTATAGCCCTACTACTTGTAGAAATAATAGTTCCAGGTTTTACTATATTTGGTATAGCAGGTCTTGGATTTATGATTTTTTCAATTTTAACAAGTTTTTCAAATATTTATTATGGCTTATTAGTCCTATTCTTTGTTGTGAGTATCCTGTTTTTTACAATTAAAAAACTTATATCCAAGGGCTATAGAAGTGACTTTATAGACAGGCTAAGGCTTACTAAAAGCTTTACTAAGGAGGCCGGTTTTAGCTCAGGCTTAGACCTTACTGCCTTTGAAAACAAAAAGGGCCAGGCCCTATCTGATTTGAGGCCAACAGGGAAGGCTAAGTTTGGAGATGAAATTGTAGATGTTATATCAGAAGCTAGCTACATAGAGAAGGCTAGTAGAATTAAGGTTATAAAGGTAGTAGGATCAAAAATAATAGTAAGAGAGGAGAATGAAAATGAATAATGTATATGTTTCAGCACCAAGATTATCCTTAATAGCAGTTATAATAGTTTTGCTAGTACTATTCTTTTCTTTTGTTCCAGTTGGGCTTTGGATAACAGCCTTTTTCTCAGGCGTAAAGCTTAAAATATCCAACCTTATTGGAATGAGGCTAAGAAGAGTAATACCATCTAGAATAGTAAGACCTATGATCAAGGCTACCAAGGCAGGTCTTGATATTAGTGTAGATGAGCTGGAGGCTCACTATCTGGCAGGAGGTAATGTCAATACTCTTGTAGACGCTTTAATAGCGGCACAAAGGGCAGATATAGAGCTGGGCTTTGAAAGGGCAGCAGCAATAGATCTAGCTGGTAGAAATGTTTTAGAGGCAGTACAGGTTAGTGTAAATCCTAAGGTTATAGAAACACCTGAGATAGCTGCTGTAGCCAAGGATGGTATAGAGGTTATAGCCAAGGCTAAGGTTACTGTAAGAGCTAATATTGAAAGATTGGTTGGAGGAGCTGGCGAGGAGACCATTATAGCTAGAGTAGGAGAGGGTATAGTTACTACTGTAGGTAGCTCAGAAAGCCATAAGAATGTATTGGAAAATCCAGACTTAATATCTAAGACAGTTTTAGACAAGGGCTTGGATTCAGGAACAGCTTTCGAGATCCTATCTATAGACATAGCTGATGTAGATGTAGGTAGAAATATAGGAGCTAAGCTTCAGACAGACCAGGCAGATGCAGACAAGAGAATAGCACAGGCTAAGGCAGAGGAAAGACGTGCTATGGCAGTGGCTAAGGAACAGGAGATGCTGGCAGAGGTACAAGCTATGCAGGCCAAGGTTGTTGAATCAGAAGCTAGGGTACCTTTAGCACTTGCTAAGGCTTTAGAAGAAGGACACTTAGGGGTAATGGACTACTACAATATGAAAAATCTTCTATCTGATACAGATATGAGGCAGGCTTTTTCAAAAATAGTTGAATCAGATGAAGAGGAAGAAAGTTAGGGGATATTATGGCTAATATTATATTTATATTTATCATATATAGCTTTTTTTCCTATTTGAAAAAAGAGTCAGCTAAAACCAGGGCCAATGATAGACAGCTTTTAAATAGGCTTGATGATAAGGAACTTAAGGCCAAGGAAAGAGGACTTAAGGAGGCCAATAGAAAGGCCCTGATAGATGAAGACTATAGGGCTTCTGAAAGAGTGGTGTCAGAAAATATAAAAAAAGAGTCTAGGGATCCAAAAAAGACCAGTAAAAATAAAAAAAAGTTAAAGAAGGATTTAGTTAGGGGTATTATAATGCAGGAAGTTTTAGATAAACCCAAATCCTTAAGATAAAAGGGCCTATATGGCCTTTTTTTAATCTTTAATATTAGCTGGGAAAAATTCTTTTTAAGGGGTATTATCATTAGAAGGGCTGATTAGGAAATCTTAGGAAATTGAAAGCAGAATGCTTTCAATTATTTTCCTCTAAATATGATATAATCAATATCAAAGACTATAAAAAGGATGGATTAAATGAAGGAAAATATTGTGGAGAGAAAACTTCTTATAGAAGACAACTATGTAATCAAGGAACTATTTGGAAGAATAGATGTTAATAGAAAATTAATTGAGAAGGAGTTTTCAGTTAAACTTTCTCTTAGAGATGGATATATAAGTGTTATTGGAGAGGATATATCTAGTAAGTTTGCCCTTAAATTATTGGAAAAACTTGTGGATATTATAGAAGCAGAGAAAAAGCTAGATAGGCAAAAGTTGGACTACACAATGTCTTTGGTTAAGGAGGGCAGGGAGAACTACATAAATGAGCTTCTCTCTGATATTATATGTGAGACAGCTGGAGGTAAGCCAATAAAACCTAAGACTGTGGGACAGAAAAACTATATAGAAACCATAAAGAAAAATGATATCAGCTTTGGAATAGGACCTGCTGGTACAGGAAAGACCTACCTGGCTATGGCCATGGCTGTAGCAGCCTATAAGCGAAAAGAAGTGGATAGGATTATATTGACTAGGCCAGCAGTGGAAGCTGGGGAAAGCTTGGGTTTTTTACCTGGTGATCTTCAGGAGAAGGTAGACCCCTACCTAAGACCTCTTTATGACGCTCTCTTTGATATTATGGGCTATGGCAGATATCTTAAGCTTATGGAAACTGGACTTATAGAAATAGCTCCTCTTGCCTATATGAGAGGTAGGACCCTAAACTCTGCCTATATAATATTGGATGAGGCACAGAACACTACCAATGAGCAGATGAAGATGTTTTTGACAAGGCTTGGAAATGGATCTAAGGCTATAATCACAGGAGACATAACCCAGGTGGACTTACCTAGGGGGAAAAAGTCTGGACTTATTACTGTTAGGGAAATACTAAAGGATGTAGAGGGAATAGGCTTTACAGAATTTAAGAAGGAAGATGTTGTAAGACACTCTATAGTGCAAAGGATTATAGAGGCCTATGATGAGTATGATCATGATAATAAATAGGAGGTATGGTTTTGACTAGAGATAGGGAGAAAAAAGGATTTTTACAATCCTTAAAAAGTGGACCATATTTAGATATTTTGAAAATTGGAGTATTTTCTATACTCTTGTTTTTCATTATAATCAGTAAGTTAGACACAGGAAAATTAGATTTAAAAGTAGGAGAGGAGTCTCCAATAGAGGTTAGGGCCAACAAGGAAATAGTTGATAAGAAGGCCACTGATGATCTAAAGAAAGATATAGTAAATAGAAATGAGAAAATCTATAGGAAAAACCCTTCAGTTCAGACCTCTATGAAGAGGACAGTTTCTGATTTCTTTTACAATGTTAAAAAAGCCAAGGAAATGGAAGACTTAAACTTAAATGATAAGATAGATTACTTAAGTAAGGAATCTAGGGTTAACTTAACGAGAGAGGAGTATAAGGCGGCACTCTACCTAAGCGATAAGGAATTGGATTCCTTTAGTTTGACTATTGATGATTTAATAAATCAAATAATGGGAACTGGTGTCTCAGAAGGAGAGCTACCTAGGGCCAAGGAAGAGGTTGAGAGGGCTTTTAGTGACTTGGATCTGGATCCTAATGAAACAAAGCTGGGCATTAGTATAGTAAATAATATTATTCAGCCTAATAAGTTCTATGACCAAGAGGAGACACAGAAAAATCTTGAGGCCAAGCTTGAAACCTTAGAACCAGTTACCATAAAAGAGCATCAGGTTATAGTTAAAAAAGGTGAATTGGTAACGGAAATGCACCTTAAGATCTTAAGGGATCTTGGTATTTTAAGACTAGGTAAGGGCTATGATGGCAAGGTAGTTATAGGTCTTATACTTTTACTTTTTATGTTTGAGTTGGCTCTTTTTGCCTATATAAATATATTTAACAGGGAGGTATTTAACTCCAATAAGCTTACTATACTCCTGATAGTTATACTATCAACTATACTTATTTCCTTTGGTATCTACAATATATCAGCCTACCTAATGCCAGTTATGGCTGCGGCTATGATTATATCAGTAATAATAGATACTAGGCTGGCTATACTGGTAAACATACTCTTAAGTTTTATCTTAACCTATACATTGAAGCTGGAAAGTACAGTTTTTGCCATGTATGTAATAAGTGGTACTTTGGGAAGCTACACTATAAAGAAAAGCCAGCAAAGATATGATGCCCTTTTAAATGGTATATTTGTTGGTCTTGTAAATCTTGTCCTTATAGTGGCCTTTGGTCTACTTAAGAAGGTGGAAATGAAGGAGATGTTTTTAATAGGTGTTTATGGCCTTATTAATGGTCTTTTCTCAGGAGTCTTAACTATAGGAACCCTTCCTATATGGGAAAATTTCTTTAAGATTATAACACCACTTAAGCTTTTGGAACTTTCAAATCCCAACCAGCCCCTTTTAAAGAGGCTCTTACTAGAAGCACCAGGAACCTACCACCACAGTATAATGGTAGGAAATCTAGGTGAGAGGGCGGCAGAGGCCATAGGTGCCAATGGGCTATTAGCAAGGACGGGAGCCTATTACCATGATATAGGAAAGTTAAAAAGACCTATGTTTTTCAAGGAAAATCAAATAGGGATGGCCAATCCCCATGATAATATAGACCCTATAAGAAGTGCCAAGATAATTTTAAACCATGTAACAGATGGTAGTAAGTTGGCTAGGGATAATGATCTACCCAAGGAAATAATAGATATATTAGAGCAACACCATGGAACTACCAGCGTCATGTACTTTTACTATAAGGCCAGGGAGGAAAATCCAGATATAGATCCAGAGGAATTTATATATAGGGGACCTAAGCCTCAGACCAAGGAGGCTGCCATAGTTATGTTGGCTGACTCTACAGAGGCGGCTGTTAGAAGTATTAAGGAACCTGATGAGGATAAGGTCAAGGAAATGATCAGCAATATATTTAAGTCAAAGTTGGAAGCCAACCAGTTTGATGAGTGCGATATAACCTTTAGGGAAATAAATATAACCTATAATACTTTTATAGATACCTTTCTGGGAATGTATCATGAAAGAATAGAGTACCCTGATATAAAAGAATTGAAATAGGAAGTGATTTTATGAATATAGAGATAAGCAACAGGCAGGACAATCTAGTTATAGACAAGGAGATAGAGGAACTGGTAGAAAGTCTTATTAGGGCTAGCTTGATTTTTGAAAAAGACTCTACAGACTATGAGGTAAGTATTTCCTTTGTAACTAATGAGGAAATAAGAGAACTGAATAGGCACTACAGAAATATAGACAGGGAAACAGATGTCCTCTCCTTTCCTACAGATATGCCAGAGGGACTGATGGAGGAGACCCTACTGGGTGATATAATAATATCAGTTGATAAGGCCCTGGAACAGGCTAAAGACTACAATCACAGTGTCAAAAGAGAGATAGGCTATTTAACAACCCACAGCATGTTTCATCTCATGGGCTATGACCATATGGAGGAAGATGAAAAAAAGATTATGAGAGAGAAGGAAGAGGCAGTTTTAAAGTCCTTAAATATTATTAGGGAGTAGGTGAGATATGAAATCAAGTTCATTAATTGATAGTTTTAATCATGCTGTCGCTGGTATAATATATGCCCTTAAGCATGAAAGAAATATGAAGATACATTTTTCAGCTACTATTTTAGTCTTGGGTCTTAGCCTTTTCTTAGATCTTACAAAGATGGAATTTCTAATGATTATCTTTTCTATAGCCTTGGTCATATCAGCAGAGCTTATGAATACTGCTATAGAAAGAACTGTAGATTTAATAACTGATAGATACCATCCACTGGCTAAGGCTGCTAAGGATATAGCAGCTGGTGGAGTTTTAGTAGCAGCTATAAATGCTGGTATTGTAGGTTACTTGATATTTTTTGAAAAACTCAATGTCTACACTGAAACAGTTATAATAAAAGTTCAGTCATCTCCTATATACTTGACCTTTATAGCCATACTTTTAACAGTTATATTTACCATAGGTATAAAGACCATATATCAGGCAAGAGGTGGCACTCCCTTTCAGGGGGGCATTGTCAGTGGACATTCAGCAATATCATTTTGTACAGCAACTATTATAACTTTTTTATCAAGAAACACCCTGGTAACTATACTTTCCTATAGCCTGGCACTACTTGTAGGGGAAAGTCGTATAGAAGGGAAGATTCACTCTTTGTCAGAAGTTGTTTTAGGTGCTATACTTGGAATCTTAATTGGAATTGTAATATTTCAATTTTTAGCTTAGGAGGATTATTATGGATGAAAATATAAAGAAAGAATTGGTAAGAAGGGCTTTGGAGGCCAAGGAAAAGGCCTATACACCATACTCACACTTTAATGTTGGAGCAGCTATATTAACAGAGGATGATAAGATTTACACAGGCTGTAATATAGAGAATGCATCCTATACTCCAACGGTTTGTGCAGAAAGGGTTTCGATTTTTAAGGCAGTTTCAGATGGCATAACTAGTTTTAAGGCCATAGCTGTAGTAGGGGATAGTGAACTTACCTATCCATGCGGAGTTTGTAGACAGGTTATAAGAGAATTTAGTGAAGATCTGCCAATATTAATTGGTAGAGATGATGGAAGCTATATGGAGTATAAACTTAAGGATTTTTTACCCTATAGCTTTGGTCCACAGGATCTAGGAAAATAGGGAGGAATGTTATGTATAAATCAGGTTTTGTAACAATAGTAGGTAGACCAAATGTAGGGAAGTCTACACTTTTAAATAGGATTATTGGGGAGAAAATATCAATTATATCAAATAAGCCCCAAACCACTAGAAATAAGATTCAAATGGTTCACACAGGAGAGGACTACCAGATAGTATTCTTGGATACTCCAGGGGTTCAAATGCCTAAGAATAAACTGGGAGAATACATGTTAAAGGTTTCTAAGAGTACCCTAAATGAGGTTGATATAATAACTTATTTAGTAGATGATAGTAAGAGTATAGGAAAATTGGACTCATACATTATAGAGCAGCTTAGGGACGTGGAAACTCCTATAGTTCTTGTTATAAATAAGATTGATAAGCTAACAAAGGATGAGGTAGAAGAGGTTAAGAAGGTCTATAGGGAGGTTGGTATATTTGATAAGATCCTGGCTATTTCAGCCCAGGATGGTGATAATATAGAGGACTATCTATTAACCTTAAAGGATATGCTGGAGGAGGGACCTCAGTACTATCCAGAAGATATGATTACAGACCAGCCTGAAAGATTTATAATCTCAGAAATAGTTAGGGAGAAGGCTTTAAACAACTTAAGCGAAGAAATCCCCCATGGTATTGCAGTTGAAATAGAAAAGATAAATGAGAGGGAGGACAAGGATCTTATAGATGTTTATGCCACCATATACTGTGAGAAAAAGTCTCATAAGGGAATGGTTATAGGTAAGCAGGGTAAGATGCTAAAGAAAATAGGCCAGGAAGCAAGAAAAGATATTGAGACCCTTCTAGGTTCAAAGGTTAACCTACAGCTTTGGGTTAAGATTGAAGATAAGTGGAGAGAGAAGGACAAGAAGGTAAAATATTTTGGCTATAATTAGGATGATGTAGATTGTCAAAGACAGAGGGAATTGTAATTAAAGAAATTAGGTTTAAGGAGACCAGTAAGATATTAACAATATTCACTAAGGAACTTGGAAAGGTTAGTGTTATGGCCAAGGGTGCCTATAAGCCAAAAAGTAGACTTATAGCTAACACCCAGTTATTTAGTTTAAGTGATTACGAACTTTATAAGGGGCGAAGCTTCTACTATATAAATGATGGCAATATACTAGACTCATTTTACGAGATAAGGGAAAATATAGACAGGATAATGATCGGCTCATATTTTCTAGAACTTATAGACCTAAGTTTAATAGAAGATCATCCCCAGGAGCTTATATTTGAGCTTTTGAAAAAGGGGCTTAGGGTCCTAACTTCTTTAGATGGGGATTATTTGAAATTTTTAGTAGCCTATGAGCTTAAGTTCATATCTTTCTTAGGCTATAGACCAAGTTTGAAAAGCTGTATTCATTGTAATGGACCTCTTGGAGCCTTGGTGGACTTTGATCCTATTAATGGAGGAGTTGTTTGTGAAAACTGTATTAGAAAAGACTTGTTTAACTATAGGTTTACAAGGCAAGATGCCATGGACATGCAGGAACTTCTAATGGCACCCCTTGATAAACTTGATAATATCAATATTCCTCCAAAAAATTTATTTACAGTTCATAATATTATGGTAAAATATATATTAGACAAAATAGATAGAAATAAGTTCAATAGTTTGGCTATGTATGATGGGATACTTTCTGAAAGGGGTTTCTAAAATGGATATTAGTATAGATAAGATAGATACCGTAGTGGCGAGAACCAGTGCATCATTTAAGGAAGCTAAGGAAGCCTTAGAGAAAAATGGCGGAGATGTTATAGATGCTATAATATATCTAGAGGAGTCTAAGAGCACTTGGACAGATGATATATCTGATAAGGGCGAGGATGTAATAGAGAAGGTTAAGGCCGTAATCAAAGAAGGAAATGTAACCAAGGTAGTAGTAAAAAGAAATGGGAAAACAATAGTTAGTATTCCTATGACCTTGGCTGCCATAGGAGCTGTTCTTTATGTTAAGGCAGCACTAATAGGATTAGGAGTAGCCTATGTAGCCCAGTGCACTATTGAAATAGAGAAGAATAATGGAGAGGTTATATATGTAAACAAGGAGCAGGATGCTTCTAAGGATGATCTATATGTAAACTCAGAAAAAGATGATTATATTAATTTATAATAGATTTTAATAAGTTGTTTAATGTAGAATCTATACATTAAATAAGTTCCGTAAACTAACTTTTTCTCTAGGACAAGTTAGTTTACGTTTTTAAGGAAATATCAAACATAAGGGAGGACTAAATATGTATTTCCAGGACATGATGTTAAAATTAATAACCTATTGGGGAAGTCAAGGTTGTACCATACTAGAACCATATGATGTTGAGAAGGGTGCAGGTACTATGAATCCACATACTTTCTTAAGAGCATTGGGACCAGAACCATGGAAGGTGGTATATGTAGAACCGTCTAGAAGACCAGATGATGCTAGATACGCAGAAAACCCACATAGGGTTTACCAACATCATCAATTACAAGTAATACTAAAACCTTCCCCAAGTGATGTACAAGATTTATATTTAGGAAGTTTAAAGGCTATAGGTATAGATCCTTTAAAGCATGATATAAGATTTGTAGAAGACAACTGGGAGGCTCCAACTTTAGGTGCTTGGGGCTTAGGATGGGAAGTTTGGTTGGATGGTATGGAGGTTACTCAATTTACATACTTCCAGCAAGTTGGAAGCGTAAACTGTGAACTAGAATCTGCAGAGCTTACCTATGGTTTGGAAAGAATAGCCATGTATTTACAGGACGTAGATAATATATTTGATATTAAGTGGAATGAGAATATAAGCTACGGAGATATTTTTAAGCAGGCTGAATATGAACATTCAGTTTATAGTTTTGAAAAAGCAAATATAGATGTTTTGAAAAATCTATTTAATATATATGAAGAGGAAGCAGAAAACTATGTTAATGAAGGCTTGGTTATGCCGGCTTATGACTATATCCTTAAGTCATCCCATGTATTTAATGTTTTGGATGCTAGGGGAGCAATCTCAGTAAATGAGAGAACTCACTATATAGGAAGGGTTAGAAATATAGCAAGGCTTGCTGCTAAGGCATATATAGATCAAAGAGAAGAGTTAGGATATCCTCTTATTAAAAAAGGAGGAAAAGACAATGAATAATAAATACTTATTGGAAATAGGAACAGAAGAACTTCCAGCTAGGGAGATTAATCCTGCCCTGGAACAACTAAAGAAGAAACTAGAAGAAATGTTTTTAGAAAACAGGATTGTCTATGATGACATAAATTTATATGCAACTCCTAGAAGGTTAACTGCTCTTATTAGTGGCCTGGCAGATAGGCAGGCAACCCTAGAGGAAAATATAAAGGGACCTAAAAAAGCCATAGCTTTTGATAAGGATGGAAATCCTAGTAAGGCCCTAGAAGGTTTTATGAGGGGTAAGAATTTAAGTTTAGGTGAGATTAGTTTTGAGGACTTAAATGGAGAAGAATATGTTTATGGAAAAGTAGTTGAGGAAGGTAGACCTACAGAGGAAATAATTCAAAAAGAAATTGGGGCTATAATAAAATCCATCAGCTTTACTAAGACCATGAGATGGGGAGGCAAGAACCTAAGGTTTGCTAGACCTATTAGATGGATCCTATCCCTTTATAACACTGAGGTTTTAGACTTTGAACTAGAGGGAATACCTGTATCAAATGTAACCAAGGGTCATAGGTTCCTAGGCTCTAGTCATATAGAAATTAATTCAGTAGATGAATATGAAGATAAGCTTAAGGAAAACTACTGTATAGTGGATCAAAGAAAGAGAAGAGAAATTATAGAGTTTGAATCCAACAGGTTGGTTAAGGAAAAAGGTGGAAATTTATTGGTGGAAGAAGAGCTTTTTGAAGAGGTTACCAATATAGTAGAGTATCCTACACCAGCTATAGGAGAAATAAAGGAAGAATACCTAAAGCTTCCTAAGGATGTAATAATAACTCCTATGAAGGAGCATTTAAGATTTTTCCCAGTGGCAGATGATTCAGGAGAGCTACTACCTTACTTTGTTACAATAAGAAATGGTAATAGGGAACATATAGACACTGTTATAAAAGGAAATGAAAAAGTTTTGGGTGCTAGACTTGAGGATGCAATTTTCTTCTATGAAGATGATATTAGCCAAAACCTAGAAGCCTATGTGGAAGATTTGAAAAATATAGTTTTTCAGGAAAAATTGGGAACTGTTTATGAGAAAACAGTTAGACTAGAAGAATTAACAGCTAAAATTGCTGACTACTTAGGTGTGGGCGAGGAAACAAAGTCCAATCTTTCCAGAGCAGCCAAGCTTTCCAAGGCTGATCTTGTAACTAAGATGGTAGATGAATTTAGTGAGCTTCAGGGTAAGATGGGTATGGAGTATGCACTGCAGTCAGGGGAAAATGAAATAGTTAGTAGATCCCTATTTGAGCAGTACCTACCAAGATTTGCAGGAGATATTTTACCTAAGACTACAGCAGGGGCTATACTGGCTATAGCTGATAAGATGGATACAATAGCAGGATCCTTTGCTATAGGAGTAAAACCTACTTCATCTCAAGACCCTTATGGTTTGAGAAGAAATGCTCTTGGCATTATAAATATAATTTTGGATAAAAATTTAAGTCTTAGTCTAGAGGCTATTATAGACTTTGCTCTCTATATATATGTAGAGGAAAATGGCTTGGTATTTAACTATGAGGAAGTTAAGAGGGAGATAATTGACTTCTTTAATATTAGAATAAGAACTATGTTTATAGACATGGGTGTTAGATATGACCTTGTAGATGCCCTACTAAGCACAGATGTAGACAATGTCTATGATTTCCAAATAAGAGCTGAGAAGTTAGGAGCCTACCTAGAAGAAGATAGTGCTAAGGAGTCTCTTGAAACCTTTAATAGGGTTATTAGCTTAAGTAAGAAGGCAGATTCAATAGATATAAATGATACCCTATTCCAAGAGAAAGAAGAAGTGGATCTTTATAATAGCTTGAATAACTTACAAGAGGACTTTGATCAGGCTCTAGATAATAAAAAATATGATCAGGCTATGAGAATACTGGGAAGCTTAAAGGGACCAGTAGATAACTTCTTTGACAATGTAATGGTTATGGTTGACGACGAAGAGATAAAAAATAATCGTTTAAGTTTAATTGGAAAAATTTCAGATAACATGCTTAAAGTTTGTGATTTGTCTAAAATTGTAAAGTAAATTTTACCAGTTCTTAAGACGAGTGGGACGGTGATTACTGTGAAACTAAATGAGCGCCAACATAAGATTATAGATATAGTAAAAGAAGGAGAGCCTATAACTAGTGAAAAAATAGCTAAAAAATTGAATCTAACCAGGGCAACAATTAGACCAGACTTAGCTATTCTCACTATGTCTGGCATACTTGATGCTAGACCTAAGGTAGGGTATTTTTACACTGGAAAGACAACCTTTAGTTTTATATCAGAAAAAATTCAAAGTATAAAGGTTAGGGAGCGAGTTTCTCTACCTATTATAGTAGATGAAACCAGTAGTATATACGATGGGATAGTGACTATGTTTCTAGAGGATGTAAGTAGTATATATGTAACGGAAAGTGGATATCTAACAGGTATTGTATCTAGAAAAGATTTTTTAAAAACAGCCATAGGAGGCTTGGATCTAAAGAATACACCTATAGCTGTTATTATGACTAGGATGCCTAATATAGTTATGGTTACTCCTGATGATAGTATTCTGGATGCAGCAACTAAGATTATAGACCATGAGGTAGACAGTGTACCCATAGTTGAGGAAGATCGAAAAGATGGTGAATTAGTTTATAAGGTTTTAGGTAGAGTTACTAAAACCAGTATAACTAGACTCTTTGTAGAGCTAGGCACATCAGAAAGTGAGGGAATATAGATGGATGATACATTAATAGTCTATGTTCTATCTGACTCTATAGGGGAGACAGGAGAACAGGTAGCAAGGGCAGCAATAAGTCAATTCAACCCAGCAAAATATGAGGTAAGAAGATTTCCTTATATAACAGATTTTGATCAGGTTGAAGAAATTTTCAGTGAGGCAAAAAATGAAAGAAGCATTATTCTCTACACTATAGTCATAGATAGTTTAAGAAAGCTTGTAATGTCTAATGGCTTGAAATATGGAATTCCAGTAGTTGATCTAATGTCACCTACAATAGATGCTCTTCAAAATGTTCTAGGCTATGAGCCAAAGAGAGAATCTGGGCTAATAAGAAGACTAGATGAAAAGTACTTTAAGAAGGTGGAAGCTGTTGAGTTTGCTGTCAAGTATGATGATGGTAAGGATACTAGGGGTATAAAAAAAGCAGATATAGTTTTAGTGGGAGTTTCAAGAACCTCAAAAACACCTCTTAGTATGTATCTAGCCCACAAGCATTTTAAGGTTGCAAATGTACCACTAGTACCAGAAGTGCCTGCACCACAGGAACTTTTTGAAAAGGATCCAAGACAGGTAATTGGCCTAATAGCCAATCCCTTAAAGTTAAATGAAATAAGACAGGAAAGACTTAAATCACTGGGCTTAAGCTATAATGCTAACTATGCAAGTGTTGAAAGAATAAAAATGGAATTAGAATATTCACAAAGAATCATGGACAGGCTGGGATGTTTTGTTATAGATGTCTCAAATAAGGCTGTAGAGGAAACAGCTGGTATAGTCTTGGACAAGATGAAGGAAAACTTTGGTGAAGATATATTGATATAGAAGTGTTTTTTAACACTTCTATTATATTTTTCAAAATAAATAATTTTATATAATATTACCAATGTAAAAAAATTATTTCATGATATAATATAGATTAGTTTATAGACTAAAAGGAGGGGTTAGGTGGAATTTACTATAGATGAAGATCTTATAGAAAGGGTCAAGGAAAGCAATAGTATAGTGGACCTTATATCTGAATATGTGAAGCTAAATAGATCAGGCTCTAATTACTTAGGTTTATGCCCCTTTCATAATGAAAAAACTCCATCCTTTTCAGTATCTCCCAGTAGGCAGTACTACCATTGCTTTGGCTGTGGAGAAGGTGGAGATCTTATAAACTTTATAATGAAGAAGGAAAATTTATCATTTATAGATGCAGTAAAGTATTTAGCAGATAGAAGCGGCATAGAATTAAGGGAAAAATCCCAAGAGGATCTAGAGAGAGACAAGAAGAAGGAAAAAATCTATGAGATCAATAGGGCAGCAGCCAGATATTTTTACATTAATCTATCAAAGTCCATAGCTGCTCAGAATTATTTGAAGCATAGGGGAATAAATATTCAGATTATTAAAAAATTTGGCCTAGGATATAGTATGGACAGCTGGTCCGGACTTATGGAAGAATTAAAGTCCAAGGGCTACAGTGACAAAGATTTAGAGATGGCAGGTTTGGTAGGTAGAACTAGGGATGGAGAAAGACTTTATGATAAGTTTAGAAACAGAATAATCTTTCCCATAATAGACCTACAGTCCAGGGTTATAGGTTTTGGTGGCAGGGTACTAGATGATGCCATGCCTAAATATCTAAATTCCCAAGACAGCCTGGCTTTTTCCAAGGGCCATAATCTCTATGGTTTAAATCTTATTAGGGAGAGAAAAGATAGGGAAAGAATAATACTGGTGGAGGGCTATATGGATGTAATAAGTCTTTATAGCTATGGTTTTTCATATGCTGTAGCAAGTTTGGGGACAGCTTTTACAGAAAGTCAGGCCAAGCTCCTATCTAGATATGGAAACCAGGTCTATATCTGCTATGATTCAGATGCAGCTGGGGAAAAGGCAACAGAAAAAGCTCTGGAAGTTCTTAGGGAGATAGGAGTGGATGCTAGGGTTATTCTTCTACCTAAGGGATTTGATCCAGATGACTATATAAAGAGGTACAATAGGGAGGCCTTTGAAGATCTTTTAAATAAGGCTCTAAACTATTTTGAGTATCATATGTATAGGGGGAAGAAAGACCTAGACCTAGGTAGACCTAAGGATAAGATTTTATTTGCAAG
Source organism: Tissierellales bacterium (assembly GCA_030152145.1). Lineage (GTDB taxonomy): Bacteria > Bacillota > Clostridia > Tissierellales > JASKZW01 > JASLIL01. The sequence goes on along the minus strand of JASLIL010000029.1, from coordinate 575 downwards.
AAGGTTGTCCAATCTAGTTAAGTCCTATGAAAGTCCAGTTGAGAGGGAAGTTTATATAGAAGAAATAGCCAGGGAAACAGATCTTTCAAAGGAAGCTATAGAAAGAGAGGTCTACTCTCAAGGGAGGAGTTATCCTGAAGATAAGAGGGATCAGCCTAAGCCAAGGATAGACAAAAGCTTGGATAAGGTAAGGCTACTTCCTGCCTATATAGAGGGAGAAAGAATCCTTTTAAGGCTGGCCTTTCTAAAGAGAGACTATTATGAAACTATCTACAAGGGCTTAGATGAAAAAAGGCTTATATCAGAAAGGATGAACCATATATTTTCAGGTCTAGATTGGCTTTATGAGGAGCTTGAAAAAGATAGTATAAATAAAGATGATTTAATTAATAAATCAGATTATAAAGGGTATATAGAGGAAATAGATTCAATATTTAATTTTAATCTAGAATTATTGGAAAATTATTCAGATACAATAAAGGAGCTTACTAATCTTATTAACAAAACTGAATTAGAAAATAAAAGACAAAGGATTGCTAAGGATATAAAGCTTGCTGAGGAGTCAAATGATTTCA
>JASLIL010000007.1 GCA_030152145.1 Tissierellales bacterium | reverse complement strand
GGATATTTCTTGACATAAGTTTATAATCCTCAATTTCCAACTAATGGTAATATTGTCCCTTATTTTATAAGTATACTATTAATATTTCTATAGAAATCCCTATATTTAAAGGCGGGAAGGCTAGGGCCTAAATAAACTTTTCCTTTTCCTATATAAAATAAGCTTCTAGGCTTAATATTTCTAAACTTACAAGTTTTTTTCCCCAAGCCTAAAATTCTGATTCAAACAAATAATAAGAAGTATTGAATGTTAGTTATTCCAAACTTGGTATTTTTCCATAAAAAAACTGTTCCATAATTATTTGAAACTAATTATGGAACAGTTAAAACTTAGTCTAGGTCTTCTTCTAGGAAGGCTTCTAAAAGTTTTTGACAGTTTATAATATCTTCCTTACTTGCCATTTCATTAGTTGAATGAACATATCTGCAAGGAATTGATATACAGCCTGCCCTAACCCCGCTTCTACTAAGACTCATGGCACCTGCATCTGTACCTGCATATTCTAGAATTTCTATCTGGTATTTTATCTTGTTTTTCTCTGCAACTTCTATTAGCTTATCCTTAACATAAGGAAGGGTTACTAGGGATCCGTCCTTAGCCTTTATAGCTGCTCCATCATGTAGATTAATAGCAAGCCTTTTAGCCTTAGGAGTATCACCATACATAGTAACATCTAAAGCTATACCATAGTCTGGGTCTACACTGAAAGCTGCTGTCTTAGCCCCCCTAAGTCCTACTTCTTCCTGTGTTGAGAAGACAAAGTAAAGGTCATTCTTATTGTCCTTAATATTTTTCAAGGCTTCTATGGCTACAAAGCATCCTACCCTATCATCTAGGTAGGGGGTAAAAACCACATTTTCATTTTCATCAAAATCTGCCTTGTAAACACATATGTCCCCAATGCTAATCAAAGCTTCGGTTTCCTCCTTGGACTTAGTTCCTAGATCCAAGTAAAGATTTGAAATCTTTAGCTTTGAAACATCATCTAAGGGCTCTTCTCCCACTACTGCTACCAGGCCATTTTCAAAGACAACTCTCTGTCCTGAAACACCATGGCTAGGAACTCCTCCTACACTTGCCACTCTGGCAAAGCCCTTATCATCTATATCTATAACCATAAGGCCTATCTGGTCCATATGGGCTGAAATCATAATCTTCTTGCCTGCTCCCTTTTTTCTAGCAATAAGATTGCCTAGAGCATCTACCCTTAACTCATCTACATAGTCTTTTATTTCTTCTTCTATAAAGTCCCTGATCCTATCTTCCCTACTACTAGGACCATATATTGATACTAACTCCTTTAATAATCCACTATTAAAATTCATTACATATCCTCCTTAGCAAAATTATTTACCAGCTCATAAGCCAGTCTATAGGCATTATTGAAATCTTCCTTGTTCATAACAGATACATTTGAATGTATATACCTACAAGGAACTGAAATAGCAGCTGTAACCGCACCATCCCTTGTTAGATGGATCTTGCCTGAATCATTTCCGCCTCCAGCAGACTTCCTATACTGATAAGGAATTTCCTTATTTTCAGCTAGTTCTACAAGCTTTTCACGAGTTTTATAGTCATATATACTGCCATAATCAATTAGGGATATGGCTGGTCCCTGGCCTGACCTTGTAGCCATCATATGACCATCTGTTCCCTTCTGATCTGCGCATATAGTTCCCTCTAAAATAAGGGCAAAGTCTGGATCTACACTAAAGGCTGCTGGTCCTGCTCCCCTTAGCCCCAGTTCCTCCATAACTGTAAATACGCCATAGAAGCTAGTATCCTCTACATTTTTTAAAAGGTCTATAAGTATAGCACAACCCACTCTATCATCAAGGGCCTTAGCCTTTACAAAGCCATTACCAAACTCCCTATAATCTGACTTGAAAGCAACATAGTCTCCCACAGAAACATAGGCCTCTGCATCCTCCTTAGAGCTGGCACCAAAATCTATATAAAGATCATTTATAGCCAGGGCTGACTTTCTTTCCTCAGGTTTTTGTAGGTGGATAGGCTTTGCTCCTATGACTCCTGGCAGTTTTTTGTCTCCAATGGAAACTACCTTAGACACTAGAATTCTTTTATCTATGCCACCTACTGGCATAAACTTTAAAAGTCCCATATCATCTATTTCTTCCACTAGAAGGCCTACCTCATCCATATGAGCTGCCACCATCAAGGTTTTCTCAGGGTCCTTCTTGCCCTTTTTATAGGCTATGATATTACCCAACCTATCTATCTTAAGATCATCTACATGATCCTTTATTTCTGAAATTATTATCTTCCTAACTTCACTCTCATTACCTGAAACCCCATTGGCCTCTGTTAGAGTTTTTAATAGCATAGTAATCCCTCCAATTCTTCCTCCCTAATTGAGTTAATGAAAAATCCAAGAAGCTTACCTGTCAATCTAACATCCTTCATAGAAACTACTTCTACAGAGGTATGCATATATCTAAGAGGTATTGATAGGCAAAGTGCCGGAACACCTGACCTTGATATTTGAATTACTCTAGCATCTGTACCTGTAGCTCCAGCACATACATCTGTCTGGGTTTCTATACTATAGTCAGCAGCAAGCTTAAGCATATGCTTTCTTAGACCTGGATGAATGTTTCCACCTAAAGCTATACTTGGGCCTGCAGCCATATCATTGGTTCCCCTTGTAGTAAGCTCTGGGGTTCTACCAAATCCTACATCTACTGCAATTCCTATATCTGGATTAATTCTATAGGAAGCAGTCATACCTCCCAGCATAGTCTCTTCTTCCTGAACAGTCATAACATAGTAAACATCTGCCTCATGGTCTACATTATGTAGAAGTTTAGCACACTCTAATAGGCTGGCTACCCCTGCCTTATTGTCCAGGGCCTTTCCTGCCACCCTATCATTTTTAAGGTCCATAAACTCTCTTTTTATAGTAACTGTATCACCAATTCTTATAAGCTTTTCTACTGATTCCTTGTCCATACCTACATCTATAGTTAAATCCTCCATGGCATAGGCCTTGTTTGGATCTGAATCTCCCAGTAAATGTGGGGGCTTGGCTCCTATAAGACCAAAAACATCCTCCCTACCATGGACTGTTACTTCCTGGGACACAATAGTTCTAGGGTCAACCCCTCCAACCATAGTAAATTTCAAAAGACCATCTTCTTCAATTCCATTTATCATAAGCCCTATTTCATCCATATGAGCAGCCAACATAATCTTAGGATTATTTCCAGCTGGGTTCTTGCCTCTCTTTAGGAAAATAATATTACCAAGCTTATCAACTTCAACTTCATCTACATACTTTTCAAAAGCTGGAATAATAATATCTCTCTTCCTATCCTCATATCCTGAAACACCAGAAGAGTTTGATAAATCTCTTAGTATTTCATAAGTCTCCATAAGTATCCTCCTTCTATCATCTAATATAGTAAAACCATATAAGTCATATTATAACAAAAATACTCTCCTTGTATTGAATATTTAGATAATTTTTTAAATTAAATAAATATCTTCTATGTATTCCTTTACTAGTTCTAAACTACTAATTAAAATAGTTATTATTCTTTATTATTATACCTAATAAACTTTCTTTGATTCTAGAAAATAAAAAACAAGAGTAAAGTTCTTTATAAACTTCACTCTTGTTTTAATACTCCATTAATCAATAGTTTTTATCAACTTAAATTTATAGAAAGTCAGGTTATCTGATTATAAATCTATTTTTTATACAACTAGAGTTCTTTCATTGCTATATTGTTCGTGTTTCTTCTCAGTGTATATACCTTCTATTATATTAATTAAGTTATATATATCCTCATAGGAAACATATAACGGAACTGGTGCTAGTCTAATAACATTTGGTTCCCTAAAATCTGGTATAACACCTTGATCTCTCAAGGCTGCTGCAATTCTATAAGCATCATCATGAGTCAAGCAAACATGTCCGCCTCTCTCCTCATCCTTTCTTGGATTACCTATTCCAAATCCATATTTAGCAAGCTTATTATCTATAAGATACATAAGGTAAGCAGACAAATGTAAAGATTTTGCCCTTATTCTTTTTATTCCTGCCTCTTTATATATGTCTAATGACCCTGATATAGGAGCCATAGATAAAAGGCTAGGAGTACCTATCTGTAAACCCTTAGCGCCTATAGCCTGATCAAATTCATGCTTTAATTGAAATTGTGTTTCATCCTTATTCCCAAACCATCCATTTAAACCTGCTAATTTATCAAAATGCCTCTCATTAATGTAAAGGCCTGCATTAGATCCTGGTCCAGAAGCTAGGTATTTGTAGGTGCACCAAACTGCAAAATCTGGTTGTAAGTCTTCAAAATCATGGGGATATGCCCCTATAGAATGACAAAGATCCCACCCTATATATATCCCCTTTTCTCTAGCAGCATCTGTAATCCTCTTCATATCTAAAATCTGAGCGCTTCTGTAAAGGGCTGATGGCAATAAAATTAAGGCAACATCATCAGTCATAGCCTCTATTATCTTATCGTTATCAAGTAAAACTCCATCATCACTTTTTACTACCTTAAGAGCATCTTCTATTTCTAAACCCTTTAGTCTTATTTGACTATCAACAGCATATCTATCTGTTGGAAAATTTAAATCATCTACTAAAATCTTGTATCTATCTTTAGTAGGCTTATAGAATGTAGATATGACCTGATGAATATTCATAGTCGTACTACCTACAACAGCAATCTCTTCTGGTTTAGCCTTAACTAAGAAAGCCATTTTTTTAGCTAAATACTCAGAATAATTAAGATATTTTCCATCCTCTACCCCCCAAATATTTATAGTCTCCTTCTTCCAAACTTCCAACATTTCCAACAAGGATTTTTCTGCATCCTTGGAGCAAAGTCCAAGAGAGTTACCATCCATAAAAATTTGCCCTGGATTTATATAGTACCTATCCCTAAATTTAGACATTTCATCAATAGAGTCCATCTTCCTTGCAAAATCTAGACTCAAGTCAAACTCTCGACTTTTATACATTATTAATCCCTCCATTTTTTCTTTCATGTGTGCAAATATAATAAAATAAAGACCCAGCCCCTAAAACTGATACTAAGGCAAGTATCCATATGCTAGCTGTCCAATTAAAAAGTTCCATCAACTTTGTAGTAATTGGTGGACCAACAAAGGTTCCGACATAGTAAAACAAGTACATTATTGAAAGAGAATAACCCAGTAGAATTGGCTTTTTAACAACACTTTGTAAGCTAATATTAACTGAAGTTGTATTCATACTAATAGCCGCTGAAAGTAAAAATATTTGTAATAATACCCTATCTTTTGAAATTTTAAGTATAGCCAAACTAGATATAAATATTAAAATATTACTTAAAAAAGCTATTAATCCTGGCCTCTTTGTCTTGTCTGTTAAGACTCCTGCTAATAGCCCAAAGGGAAGACCAAATAAACCAAAAAAGCCTGAATAACTATTGGCTCTTACTGGTTCCAAGCCTTGTATATCCATTAATAATTTAGGATATATACCTAGAAAGGTAAATAGAACAAAAGAACTAGTGCCCATGGAAAATGCAAGAAACCATATGTACTTATTAGATAGGGCCTCTTTGAGGCTAGCTTGATTTTCATGTTCCTCAGTAACTTCATCAAAGACAATGCTGTATAAAATAGTTGCTAAACCAGCTAATAATGCGGTAAAAAACCAAACTGATTTTAAACCAAATTGAATATATATAGGCCTATAAATATTCATGGCCAAAAGTGAAGCTGTAGCTGAAAAAGTACCAAAAATTCCTATAGCAACTCCTCTAGAACCATCACTAAACCAATGATTAATAAATACTATACCTACTAAATTAATCATGGCAAAAGAAATACCTTCCACTACCCTACTCATTAAAAGAATATTATAAGTCTGAGCAAAAATACCAATAATATTTCCTAAACATAGGCAAGCCATTATCCAAACACTTACTTTTTTTACTCCATGTTTACTGATAAGCCCTCCTGATGGCAATGCTAAGAATAGAGCTGAAAAAGTAAATACTGACATTAACAGAGATGTCTGTGTTGAGCTTATACCTAAGTGATTAGATATTTCATTAAATATAGGGGTTATTTTTAACTGGCTCATAGATAATACAACCGCACCTAAATATAAAGTTATAAATTTAAACCATTTGTTACTAGTTTTTTCCATTAGGTCACTCCTTATAAAGCATATTTAGAATCGATTCTATATATATTTTATAGTTTGTAAAAATTAAAGTATATGTAGAAAAGAACGAAAATTTAACTTATACTTTCGTTTAGTATTAAATATATATAGTTAACTTTCATTTTGTAATTTATTATTTTTTTGTATTTGCTAAGTTCAAATCCTTCTGCTATCCTTTTATAAAAAGGAGTGAGTTTATGGATGAGATAGATTATGAAATTATAAAATTATTGCAAGAAAATTCACAGCTAACTATAACCCAACTTTCTAAAATGATTAATCTCAGTAGACCTAGTACCAAAGAAAGAATAGACAAAATGGTGGAAAAAGGTATCATTGAACACTTTACAATAATAGTAGACCCTAAGAAGATTGGCAGAAAAATAGTCTTCTATATAGAGTTAAGCAAACTAAATATAAGCCATAAAGCTTTCGTTGAAAAAATGTTAGAAAAAGAAATCATAACTGAAATCCATGCTATAACTGGAAAAAATAACTATTTAATGAAGGCTTCCGCTCCTGATATAGATTCTATGAATAATCTCTTAGAAGAACTTATGACTTATGGAAGAGTTGAAACATCTATAGTTTTAAACTCTCCATTGAAAAGAAAGGTTCTACTACCCTTTAGGGAAATTTAAAATAAGGTTTTTAATTTTTTTATTTCTCTTTAAATTTTTCTGAATCTTCAAATATATAAATGTTATAATATAGCTGAGGGGTGAAAATATGAAGGATTTTAAAACTATGTTAGATGATTATGCAAAATTGTGTGTAGAGGTTGGTATCAATATCCAAAAAGATCAACCTCTTGTTGTCAATGCTCCTATTGAGGCTATTGACTTTGTAAGGCTTATAGCAAAACATGCCTATAGGGCTGGAGCCAAGTATGTTCATGTCAACTGGTCTGATGAGGTATTGACTAGGCTTAAATATGAAAATGCTCCTATGGAAGTTTTTGAAAACTTTCCTGATTGGAACAGGGATATGCTAGTAGATTTGGCTAAGGACGGTGCAGGTTTTCTCAGTATTTCTGCTTCTAATCCTGAACTTCTTAAGGGTATAGAACCAGAGAAAATATCTGCAGCCAATAAGGCTTCATCCACTGCTCTTACAGACTATATGTCCATGCTTATGAATGACTTTAACTCCTGGTGTGTTATGTCTATTCCTACAGGATCATGGGCTAAAAAGGTCTTTCCTGACCTAGGTGAAGATCAGGCCATAGAAAAGCTTTGGCAGAAGATTTTCTTTGCTACTAGAATGGATAGGGAGGATCCTCTTAAGGCTTGGCAGGACCACTTAAAACTTTTAGAGGATAAGCTAAACTTCCTAAATAGCCAAAACTTTAAATTCTTACACTATAAATCTGAAAACGGTACTGACTTAAAGGTAGAATTACCTGAGGGACATATTTGGGCTGGTGGCGGATCTCACAACAAGGACAATACTTTCTTTGTTGCCAATATGCCTACTGAAGAAGTTTTCACCATGCCTAAAAGAGATGGAGTTAATGGTCTTGTCTACAGTACAAAACCTCTTAACTATAGTGGTAGCCTAATAAGTGATTTCTGGCTAGAATTTAAGGATGGTCAGGTAGTAGATTTTAAGGCCAAGGAAGGTCAAGATGTCCTAGAAAAGCTGATAAACTTTGATGAAGGTGCTAGAAGACTGGGAGAGGTAGCCCTAGTTCCCCATAAGTCACCTATATCTGACCTTAATATAATCTTCTACAATACCTTATTTGATGAAAATGCATCCTGTCACTTTGCTTTTGGCAAGGCCTATCCTACCAATATAAAAGGTGGAGAAACTATGAGCCCTGAAGAACTAAAGGCTCATGGAGTCAACGACTCCTTAACCCATGTGGACTTTATGGTGGGCAGTGAGGATCTTTCCATTATTGGCGAGAAGGAAGATGGAGAGAAGATAGAAATTTTTAAAGATGGTAATTGGGCATAGGAGAGGCTTTGGCCTCTCTTTTTTATTTACCTAAACTTTACATAGGCCTTATTCATAATTTACATCTTCTTATTATACTGGACTTACAAAATAAATAAGGAGGTTTACATATGAAAAATTTTAAAAGCTCTAATTTTCGCCGATCTATAGTTTCTCTTCTTTTAATTCTATCTATTGTTTTTGGTGGAATTATGCCAGGTCTTGCCTTGGCTGATCAACCTGTAAAAAATATTATCTTGCTTATTGGTGATGGAATGGGCCAATCCCATATTACCCTAGCTAGAATAGCCAAGGAATCTGGTCTCTATATGGATACTATGCCAGTAACAGGCTCCATGTCTACCCATCCTCTTAAAAACCAGGATAAGTGGGTTACAGATTCAGCTGCTGCAGGTACTGCAATAGCTACAGGTAGTAAGACCTACAATGGATATATTGCAGTAGATGCCAATAAGAAACCCTTGGAAACTATACTAGAAAAGGCCAAGAAAAATAAAAAATCAACTGGTTTAGTTACAACTACAAGAATCACTCATGCCACACCAGCAGTTTTTGCCAGTCATACAGAGGATCGTGATGATGAGAATACCATAGCCAAGCAAATGCTAGATAGTAATGTGGACATAATGTTAGGCGGTGGGAAAAGGCATTTCCTTCCCAAGGATAAGTCTGGAAAAAGAGAGGATATGCTAGACCTTATAAAATACAGTAAGGATAAGGGCTATGAGCTTGTTGAAAACAGAGAGAATCTTCTAAAATCCAAGTCTAATAAAATACTGGGGCTTTTTAATTCCAGCCACCTTAACTATCATATTGACAAGGAAAAAAACGAACCTTCTTTGGCTGAAATGACCGGAAAATCCATAGAGCTTCTCAACAAAAATAAAAATGGCTTCTTCCTTATGGTGGAGGGTGGTAGAATAGACCACAGTTCCCACTCCAATGACAGTGCTACTACAGCAAAAGATCTTCTAGCCTTTGACCAGGCTATAAAAACAGCTCTTGATTTTGCCAAGGCTGACAAGAATACCTTGGTCATAGTTACTGCTGACCATGAAACTGGTGGCCTATCCATTGGCTCTAAGGGAATCTATGACTTCGAGCCCGAAGTTTTAAGACAGCAAAAAATATCCTTTGAAAAGTTGTCATCTAAGCTAGAAAATAACTTAAAGGCTAAGGATGTAGAAGAAAAACTTGGTCTAAAACTTGACCAAGATAATATAAACTCCCTAAACCAATCTCTAAAGGAAAAGTTTATAGAAGAGTTAAGAGAAAGGGTAAACCTAAGCTCCCGTACAGGTTGGACCACAGATGCCCATACTGCTACTGATGTGCCTATAAAAGCCTATGGTCCAAACTCTCAAAAATTTGGACATCACATGGATAATACAGACCTAAATAAACTTATGCTGAAATCCTTTGGATTTTAGCATAAAAAGGAAGTAGCCTAAAAGCTACTTCCTTTAATTTTCATGATTTATTTTTAAATCTCCGCTTCTCTTAAGGGCCTTATATACCAATACTGAACTTATAGCACCTACCAAGCCCTGGGCTATATTTCCTGGCAGGGAAGCAAGAGCGCCCTTTCCATACATAAAAAATTCAAAAAACAAATATCCAAAGGCCATAAAAATTCCTGCTATAGCTGTTGAAGTCAAAGGTTTTAGCTTCTTCCTGAAAAGCCAAGCTGCTAAAAATCCTTCCAGCCCCTTAACCACTAAAGTAATTGGTACATAGTGATTGTATCCAGCCAATAAATCTGCCAAAGCTGATCCTAGTCCACCAGTTATAAAGGCATACTTAGGCCCCATGATCAAGGCTGATATAAAAACCACCATATCCCCTAAATTTAAATACCCTTCAGTTGCCAAGGTTGGTATCCTAATAGCCATAGTCATAACTGTTGTAAGTCCCATAAGTAGACCTGCATAAACTAAGGTTCTTGTATCCTTCTTCATAAGAAATCCTCCAGTACACTTTATTTATGTATCTACTTTACCATAACACTTTAGATACACTTTGGCAAGGTTTAATCTCCTTAAGCTAAAGAAATCTTTATAGGCCCATAAAAAAGAGAGCATAACTGCTCTCCTTCTACTCATATCTTAAGGCATCTATAGGATTTAACTTGGCTGCCTTCTTTGCTGGATAGTAGCCAAAGAAAACGCCTATAAGGGTTGAAAATACAATACTATTTATGGCCAGCCATGGTGAAAATATAAAGCTAACCTTAAATAACTTAGATATTAGGGCCCCTATAGCTGTACCTAGGATCAAACCTATGGCTCCCCCTATAAAGGAAATTATCATAGCTTCAATTACAAACTGCATTTTTATATGCTTCTCTCTGGCACCCAGGGCCTTTTTTGTTCCGATCTCCCTGGTTCTTTCTGTTACAGACACCAGCATTATATTCATAACCCCTATTCCTCCAACTAAAAGGGATATTCCTGCTATAAATGTTATGGCCAGAGATATTTTCTTAAGACTTGAGGTTACCATGTCTAGCATAGATGACATGTTCATAACAAAAGCCTTCCAATCAGGATTGTTTCTGTAAAGACTATTAAAGTAAGATTCCAGGGACTTGGTTAGGTTTTTTATATCCTTCTCATCCCTTCCTATTACTGTAATAGCAGCATAGTTTTTCTCCAAGGAATTTTCCTTGGCAGTAGTCAGAGCTATAAACATATCTGTTACTAGATCTTTGGAAGGTCCCATACCTGGCATTCCCTGGTTGTCATACTGGTAGATTCCTGCTATCTCGTAAACCTCTATAGCATCCTTGGTGTAGATCTTTATCTCTCTACCCAGTAAATTTTTCTGGTCTCCAAAAATATTTTTTACAAAAACATCGGAAACTACAGCTGCATTACTCCTATTTTTCAAGTCTATATCTTCTATAAAGTTCCCCTCCAAAAGCTTTAGGGATGTAGACTTTATATAGTCCTTGTTGACAGCATTTATGGAAACATTGGCATAGGCATCTCCCTCTCTGGCCTGTGCTCCATCCTGGCCCTTTCTTTCAATTATTGATATACCATCTATACGATCTGAAAATCTAGACCTAAGATCCTCTACTATTTCATCAGATATCAAGTCCTCACTTAAGGGCTTAAGCCCCTGATCTCCGCTATCCAGACTAATACCTTCATCAAAAAACTCCATTTCCGAATCTCTTTTTTGCACTGCTACACTTATGTTTCTACTACCAAAGCTAGACATATCGTCAGACACAGAAGAAGTCATAGCATTACCTATGAAAACTATTGATGTAATAGACATAATTCCTATAATTATCCCCAGCATAGTCAAAAGGGACCTTAGCTTATTCATCCTAAGGGAGGCCAGGGCCAACCTAATATTTTCCCTAATCATAAGTCATACCACCTTCATCTAGGGCCTTATTTATAAGATCAGATATAACTCTTCCATCTCTAATAGTTATAATCCTATCTGTCTCCAAGGCCAATTCTTCACTATGGGTTATTATAAGAACAGTTTTTCCTTCCTCCCTATTTATCCTCCTAAAGATCTCCATAACAAGCTTTCCCGTATTACTATCTAGGGCACCTGTAGGCTCATCTGCCAAAAGTATAGGAGGATCATTGGCTAAGGATCTGGCTATGGCAACTCTCTGCTTCTGGCCTCCTGAAAGTTCGTTGGGAAAATGATCGGCTCTATTATCCATCTCCACCATTTCTAAAAGCTCCATGGCCCTCCTTCTCCTAGTTTCTCCATCAATACCCTTGTAAAGCATAGGTAGCTCCACATTAGAAAGGGCTGAAGACCTAGGTATTAGGTTGAAATTTTGGAATATAAAGCCTATTTCCTTGTTTCTTATATCAGAAAGTTCATCCTCAGTTAAACTTTTAATAGATACTCCATTTAAAAAGTAGTCACCCTCTGTTGGCTTGTCTAGAGCACCTATAATATTCATCAAGGTACTCTTACCTGAGCCAGACTGTCCTACTATGGCTACAAATTCCCCTTCCTTAATCCTAAGGTCTATGCCCTTTAAAACTGTTAGCTCATTGGCCTCCCCTATGAAAAATTTCTTAAATATGGATTCCAGCTCTATTAAATCCTTATCCTTCATAGCTAGCACCTTCAGTCTCTAGATTCATATCAGTTCTTATAATCAACCCTTCCCTTAGATCCTTAGACTTAACCTCAACTTCTGACCTATTGGATATTCCCAATTCCACTTCTATTTTCTCATTCTCATCTGTATATATATAGTTTCTTCCTCCCTCATTTACCAGGGCATTTAGGGGTAAAACAAAGACATTCTTCCTTGAATCAGTCACTATATTTAAAAAGCTATTCATACCTACCTTGATCTTAGGATCCTTCTGGCTAGGCTTTGCAAATATTTCAAACTCTACTGCTGGTCCTCCCTGGCTTAGGGCACGATCTGCTATATAGGTCAAGCTTCCAGGAAAAACCTGATCTCCCGTAGCCACTGTACTTATATTGACCTTCTGGTTTAAATCCACCAAGCCCAGGCTATGTTCCTTAATTTTAGATTTTATATAGACATTATCTAAATCCTCTATTACAAATAATATGTCGTTAGTAAGAGCTCCCACCTCTGCCTTGATCTCAGTTACTACACCATCAGAAGTAGCTATAACCCTGCCATTTTCTATCTGAGATTCTATTTTTTCTAAATTTAGCTTATTTATATCCACACTTACATCAGAACTAGTCTTATTTTTAGCCTGGGAAAGGTTATTCCTTGAACTATCCAGACTATTTTTAGAAGCCTCCAACTGCTTCTTACTATCCAGAAAATTTCTCTTGGCCTGGCTTAATTCCTTTTTATTGTTGTCTATATAGTCCTCCATGGCCTTCTCCTTATCTAACAAGGATTTTTCATGGCTATTTCTAGCTAGAATTAATTCATACTCAGCATCCTTTACTGTAGACCTTATCTTCTCATAGTCTTCCAGGGAAGCCTTAAGGCCATCTAGCTTAGCCTTATCCATCCTTTTATCTATGCTTTTATAATCCCTTTCCAGGTCCTCCAACTCATACTTAAGCCTTTGTAGGTTAGCATGAGCCTCCTTTAAACTAGTTTCCCTAAGGTCATCTTCTGCCCTATAAAAGTCATTCTCTGCTCTTTTTAAGGCCTCCTTATTTCTTTTAACCAGCCTGGACAAATCTGTTAACTCCAGTTTCATAGCCCTTATTTGATTTTCTGTCTCCCCTATAAGCTCTAAACTTTCATCTCCCTGATTAGCCTTTAGATCCTTTAACTTTTCTTCTAGAAGTTCTAGCTCCTCCTGCTTTCTACTATAATCCCTCTCACTATCCTCCAGGGCATTGGTGTAGCTATAGCTATCAAAAGTCTTTGATCTTCCCCTAAGATTTCCTATTTCTCTCTCCACACTCTTAAGCTCTTCTCTCTTTCTAGTCAGGGCCCTAGATTTCTCAAGAGCTTCTTCCTTAAAGCCACTATCATCAAACTTATCCAAGGCTTCTTTTTTAGATTTCTCTTCCTTATAAAGTCTATTTAAATCAATCTCCTTGTTCTTAAGAGCCAGCTCCAACTCCTCTATGTTCTTGTCCATAGCTCTTGTATCCATAGGCTTCTTAAAATTTAGCTCCTTTAATGTCTCCTCAAGGGCCTTGGTCTGCAGCTCCTGCTGGGATAAGGCTATTTCTGAAGCCTTTAGACTGTTGGCTGCATTTACTATATTGCCTTGGCTATCTTTTTTTTGCTCACTTAGGGCCTCTAGAGAACCCTTGTAGGTTAATTTAGACTGTTTTAGATCATTTTCCAAGCTACTAGTATCCAAAACTGCCAATACATCACCTTTTTTTACCCGGTCTCCCAAAGAAACCAAAACTTCTTTTACCGGAACATTTATATTGGTAAATACATTTACCTTTTCCTCACTTACTACAACCCCAGATGTAGAAATTGTGTTTTCTATATCTTTTTTTCTTAATTCTACTGTCTCCATAGGTTTTATATCCTGGCTGGACTTAGATTTTTTTACAAATCCAGCTATAATAGCTATAGCAATAAATCCAAGGACCAAGGCTATTAGCTTTTTTTTATTTTTCATCCTTCTTCCTCCCTTTTTCTTCTCCTAAAATTATAGGTAATTTTTCTTAAGAATTTATAATTAAATTATTAAGAATTTATAAACAAAAAAGAGTAAGGCTGATTTCTCAGCCTTACTCAGCTACAAATCTATATCCTGCTCCCCAAAGGGTTTCTATATACTCAGCCTCTAGGGAGTCCTTCTCTATCTTAGCCCTAATTCTATTTATATGGACAGCTACAGTAGCTTCATTTATAAAGGCATCCATACCCCACACTCTATCCAGTAGCTCCTTCTTACTAAAAACCAAGCCCTTGTTCTTGGCTAGAAAGAGAAGTAGGTCAAATTCCTTGTTGGGAAAGTTAATTTCCTCCCCCTTTAGGTATACCCTTCTTGACTTAGGCTCTATTATCAAATCCTTTATAATAATCCTATTGTCCTCCCTGCCCTTTAGTAGATCATATCTTCTTATATGGGTTCCTACTCTGGCTATAAGTTCTGAGGGTTCAAAGGGCTTGACCATGTAGTCAGTAGCCCCCATACCCAGGCCCTTAATCTTATCCAAGTTTTCATTCTTAGCTGTAACAAAGATAATGGGTATATCCAAGGTCTTGTTTAACTCCTTACACAAGCTAAAACCATCTATACCAGGCATCATTATATCCAAAATTATCAAATCATAGTCCTGGCTAGATAGCTTTTTCATAGCCTCAAAGCCATCATAGGCTATATGGACTAGATATTGGTTGGCTTCCAGGTAGTCCTTCTCTATTTCAGCTATCTCCTTATTATCCTCTACTATCAATATTCTCTTCACCTAATCACCCCTAATCTTTGGTAGACTTATTATTATTTCAAGACCTTCATTATAGTTTTGATTTACTCCTATCCTACCTCCATGGGCCCTTACAATATTCCTAGCTATGGCTAGGCCCAGGCCGTAGCCGTCTTTACTTCTGGCCTTATCAGCCCTGTAAAAAACCTCAAATATACTATCCAGCTGATCCTTAGATACGCCCAGTCCCTGATCCTTAAAAGATATGTCGTAGAAGAGGTCTGATTCCTCAAGCCTTATATCTAGCTTTCCAGGTCCATCCCCCCTATACTTATAGCTATTATTTAAAAGATTTAAAACCACCCTCTTAAAGTGAATATAATCTATATTAGCATAGGCTTCCTCTAAATCTGTCTCAAAGCTTATGGCCATATCTCTCTGCCTAAACTCCTCCCCCAAATCCAGGCTACAATCCTTGAAATACTCTATAAGATCCACCCTTTCAAACTTGAACTTTACCTTATCCATATCAAGAGTTGAGTAGAGAAAAAGCTGGTTTATAAGTTGACTCATTTCCAGGGAGACAGAGTTTATCTTCTGAAGATAGTAAACCTGCTTGTCCCTTGTATCTGCTATACCCTCTAAAAGTCCTGAAGTATAGCCTCTTATTGAGGTCAGAGGAGTATTTAGATCATGGGTTATACTGGCTATTAACTCCTTTCTATCCCTAGCATACTCCTCCTCTTTATTTCTAGACTCCAAAAGCTTTAACCTCATACTTTCAAAATCATTGAAAATTTCCTCAAACTCCCTATCTCCCTCATAATCCAGGGAAAATTCTAAGTTTCCCTCTCCTATTTCCCTACTGCCGTTTTTTAAGAGGGACAGGGGTTTTAAAATAGAATTTATAGTTACATAGGTGGCCAGGATACTTGTTAGGATAAGGGCTGCTAAAATAGCCAGAATAACCAAGACAACAAGCCTTATAATATAGGCTGTCTCATCTGCCATAAGCCTATTTTCCTCCTCTAGAGAATAGGCCTCCCTTCTCAATATAAAAATATAGTCTTCCTGATCCTCACTTAATTTTATGGAGTTAAGCTCACCAAACTCATTTTTTATCATATAGGTCTCCCTATAGTCTTCTATAATCAAGTCCTGGCTGGCAGCACCTGTGATTTCTAAAAGACCTTCTTGGTAGCCCTCTGTCTCATAGACTAGGCTTCCATCTAAAACCAGGCTAATATAAGAGCCTTGATCCTCCAACTCCTTTGCCAAACTCACTGCCTGGTCTGGATTTTCTTCCTTAACTAAGTTCTCTATGGCATGTACATTATCATAGTAAACACTATAGTAGCTGGCTGTAAACTTATTATTAATGGCCCCTATAGCCAAAAACACTGCTAAAATACTAACCAGTAGGGGAACTATAAATGACAGTATATTAGACAGTATTAATTTTCTTCTAATAGACATATTCTCACCTCCCACCTATTATATCCCCTATTTTTAAACAAAATATAAACTTTTGAAAAATAAAAAAGAGAGGTTTCCCTCTCCTAGTAGCTTAGCTCTAAATTTTCTTCAAGATCTTCCTCTTCTATTTTATCATCTAGCTTCTTCATAGCCCTTCTCATTAGGACTATAGAAAGAATTCCTGATAGACCGTCAGATATAGGGTAGGCTATCCAAACTCCCCTAGCCCCCATTCCCATAAACTTCACCGTTATTATAGATACAGGAAGTAGGACTATGATCTGCCTAAAAATTGATATTAAAAAGGATTCCCTGGCCTTACCTATAGCCTGATAGTAGTAGATACTTACATAGTAAATACTCAGTAGTGGGAAAACTGCCACCATCAGCCTAAAGGCCTTAACAGAGTTTTCTACCAGGCTTGGATCCTCTTCAGCCTTGGTTATAAAGTGGACTATTTGTGGTGAAAAAGTAAAGGTTAAAATCCAAAGTACAACCGATGTTAAAAAAGCAAATATAAGGGTTTCCCTGGCCACTTTTTTCAACCTCTTGTAGTTTTTAGCACCTAGATTATAGGCTGCTATAGGCTGCATGGCTGATCCAATCCCCAACATTGTAATAAACATAAACATGGAAATCTTTGATATAACTCCCAGGATAACTACACCCTCCTCACCTACATTATTGAGAAGTAGGTTATTTAAAAAGGCTATTAGTATTCCATCCTCCGCCTCTACTATAAAGGCTGCAAAGCCTACTGCCAAAAGACTTCTGGCTATGGTCTTCTTAAGCTTAAACTTAAATTTAAGATTGAATCTTTCCCTTACCTGCCTAAAGGCCATAAATGATATTGTAAAGGCCAGCATCTGGGAAACCAGGGTAGCTATAGCAGCACCTGTAACTCCTATTTGTAACTTCCTCACTAGAATATAGTCTATAATACCATTTAAAATTGCTCCAGATGCAGTACTGATCATAGTAATCCTTCTATTTCCCAAAGACATCATTATATAGTTTAGGGTTGTTGTAAGTGTTATAAATATACTACCCCAAATTATTATCTGCAGATATTCATGGGCATAGGGTAAAATATTTTCACTAGCCCCCAAAAGTCTTAAGAGACTATCCCTAAATATAAATACCAAAAGCATAAAGGGCACAACTATCAAAAATGCCAAAGATATGGCATTCTGTATAATATTTATCATTCCTTCTTCATTATGTTCTCCATTCCTTCTAGCCACCGAAGTAGATGCACCTATAGCTAACATCATACTTATTGCTGCTACTATTCTCTGGATAGGAAAGACTACAACCAAGGCACCAATTGCCTCTCCCCCTATTTCCCTACCTACAAAAACTGTATCTACCATATTGTAAAGCTCTGTTACAAGTAAAGACAGTACTGCAGGAATAGAGAATTTTAAAAGGACTCTACCAATAGGTCCTTCTGAGAATAGCTTTTCATTATTCCCCGTCATTCTAAAACCTCCTATAATTTATCATACTTGATATAATATCATATAGGCTGGCTTTATTCATTCACATATTAAGGCTAATGCTGGGATTAATCCCTAGATTTAGCTTTTCTCCCTTTTTAAGAATCCTTCATTTGTACTATTCCAAGCTAATTAGACTCTGGAATAGGATAAAAGTAGTAGACCCTAAGGGCCCTTGGCTCTAGCTCTTCAAGTATATTAAAGACATTGGATCTAGGCCCAAAGTAAAAGCTAGATCTAGGCCTAGTATTATTCCTTAAAAGCTCAAGAAGACTCCAGTCCAAAAGATCTGGACTAGCCAGGGCCTGCCAACTACTGTAGACACAACCACTATCCCTATCTAGGCTATACTCCAAAACCCTATAGTCCCTGTCCAGACCCACTATATTTATAGAAAACTTCCTCCTTCTAGGCGAACTGTTGAAAAGCAAGATCTGAAAGCTATCTTCCTCCCTGGTCAAAACCATATTTTCTTCAAGGTAGATAAGCTCACTTCCCATATGAGATATAAGGCTATAGCCATAATAGGAGGCCTTCTTTAAGCCCCTATCACTTATAAGACCATCTCCCCCATAGAATATTCCTGGCCCATCTTCTGGCTCCCTCCTATCGTAAAGGGGCTGAAGGTCTAGGGGACCCTTAAAGTAGAAGGCTTCTACAATAGAGCCTAGAATTCCCAGACCATCAAACTCCTCCCCTCTTTGACTCTCTCTATAGTTAAAGTCCTTTCTTTCCAATAACCTAAGATCAAAATCCCCATTGTAGGTCCTCATATATTCTAAAAATTCTCCATAGTCTTCAGCCGAAAGGTCCAAGTAAAGCTTAAGACCATTTTCCAAGAAGTTTCTAACTAAGCTTTCCAGGGCATTTAGGTTAGAGAATCCTGGTTTAGAGATTTCAATATCCTCCACTACAAGGCCATCTAGCTTAATATCCCTTAAAAGCTCCTTAAGACAGGAATCCTTGTAGACAAGGGGCCCATCCTTAAGAGAGAGTCTAAGGATAATCTCCCTCCTAGTTCTTTCCATAGCCTCCTTCCTAAGGTCCAGGTCATAGATAAGAAACCTGTTGTGGTAATTAAACCTATCATAGTCAAGAATATAGTCCCTAATATAGGGATAGGCCTTTTTACTCTCAAAATAATCCAACTTTTTCAAGGATTCAAATTCCCCATGATCCAGCTTATATTTTTTCCTATAGTCTCTAGGAAGAATCTTATAGTGTTTCTTAAAATGCTTATTGTAGTATCTAACATGAGAAAAACCTGTTTCCAAGGCTATATCCGAAATATTTTTATCAGTGGTTAGGAGAAGCTTTGTAGATTCTTCAACCCTAATAAGATTCAAAAAATCTATAAAGCTATAGCCAAAAGTCTCCTTTATCTTAGAGGATAGATACTGGGAGCTTAAAAATTCCCTTTCAGCCAGCTCCTTTAGGCTGATCCTATTCATATAGTTTTTTTCTATAAAGCTAACTATCCTATGGTATCTTTCTAGCTCCAGTTCATCCTCCCTAAGGCTTTCCTCCTCATAGAAGAGATAGTGGAAATTATTGACAAGATGATACATAAGTTTTACTAGCTCCTTTTCAATAGCCCCTTCATAGTCTTCATACTTTTTTAAGGACTCGTAGTAGATTATACTTATAAGTTTTCTAAGTCTTTCATACTTTTCTGTTTGCTGAATTTCTAGACTTGAAGAATCAGCGTAAAAATACATATCCTCTGCTCCACTATAGTATTTCTTAAAAAAACTAGGGCTGATATTTAAGCCTAAAACCAAGTTGTCAGAACTTGATTTCATACTATGAACTTCATTATGATTGACTATTTCTATCTGGCCCTCAACTATATGGTAGGTGTCTATACCTATCTGAATATCCAAACTTCCCTTAAGTATAAAAATAAGCTCTGTTGAATTGTGCCAATGAATTGGATACTCCCTTATGTTTGCCAGGTAGATCCTAACTGGAAGATCTTCCCTATAATCTATATATTCTTCTCTCATCCAATCACTCTCTTTTCTTTATAAGACTAACTCCATTATAGTACATATTTTTTTATTATATATAAGTTAACTTATAGTCTTCTATGGATAATTTTAACAATATTAATATATAATATAGATATACTTTTATATTTCATATATTAAGGTATAAGTAGATAAGGAGGCTTTTTATGAATAAATTTAAAATATTTCTTGGTAAAAATAAAAAACATATCCTAAAGTCCACATTTATAATTCTTATCCTGTCCCTAGTTCTCTTTCAGGGAGTTAAGGAAGTAAAAAGTATAGACTTTAAGGAGACACTAATAATCTTAAAATCCCTGGCTCCTAGAAACTTTCTAGTCTTCCTTATTTTAGGTCTAATAGCCATATCTTCCATGAGCCTATATGACTTTCTAATAGTTAAGGAACTGGGCCTAAGGATAAATCCTGTCAGCCTATATTTTCTTAGTTTCCTAAGCAACAGTTTAAACAATCTATCTGGGCTAGGAGGACTTACAGGAGCAACTATTAGAAACATCCTACTTAGAAACAGCAAAAATAAGGAAACTGACCTTTTGGACTATAGCCTTCTTCTAATACCAGCCACAGGCATAGGTCTATCTGTTTTCGGTCTAGTTTCTCTTTTTAAGCCCAGCTATCTAGGGAGTATTTTCAAGGAGTATCCATGGCTGGCATTATTTCTTATAGCCTTTCTCTTATTTATACCAGTCTACATAAACCTAGAGAAGCTTTTAAGAAAGTTTAACAAGCCCTGTAGTTTAAGAGATAGGCCTGAAAGAAAGGCTAGTAAATTAAAGCTAATCCCAGTATCTATCCTGGAATGGTTTTTAGGTTTTCTCCTATTTTATAGTATTTCCAGAAGTTTTGGCTGGCAGGCTGGTTTTTTCAAGCTACTGGTAATCTTTAGCCTATCTTCAATGGTAGGTGTTCTCAGTATGCTGCCTGGTGGCCTGGCTTCCTTTGATATATTGGTTCTTATACAGTTTCAAAACTTGGGATTTTCAACTGAGCTTGGACTGGCAATAGTAATACTTTACAGGGTTTTTTACTACCT
This sequence comes from Tissierellales bacterium, assembly GCA_030152145.1. GTDB lineage: Bacteria > Bacillota > Clostridia > Tissierellales > JASKZW01 > JASLIL01. Next base: position 7,775 of record JASLIL010000007.1, on the reverse strand, counting down.
GCTACCACTTATAATAAGTATTGTATTTACCCTGGTCTTTCAAAGTAGATCCAAGGATAAGCTACTGGAATTTCCTAGGATAAAAAGCTTTATAAACAAGACAGCGCCTATAACCAATCTGCTTTTATCAACCCTGATCCTAATAGCCAGTGCCATTCTCCTAATAGATGGATTATTCCCCTCTATTATAGAAGGTAACAGCTTTATGACCAAGTATGTCCCAAGAACTTTTTTAGAGCTATCCTATAATATTCAAATTGCCCTGGGCATACTTCTACTGGGAACTGTAAAGCAAATTAGAAATAGGGTGAAAAGAAGCTACACCATAACCCTAGTCCTACTAGTTATGGCTATGACAGTCTTGTTTTTTAAGAAGTCTAGCTATATAGAGGTCTTCTACCTTCTTATAGTTATACTACTTCTTTATCTGTCTAAAAATAGCTTCTATAGAGAAAGTATACCTAAGGAAACACTTAAGACAGTCTTTAACTTTATAATCTTTGCCCTAGCCATAGGACTTTATACCAAGTCTTCTGCCATGATTCTTAATAGCATCTTTAAGAAGCAGAGGCTATCTAGGTTAAATCCCAATGATTTTAAGGGACTGCTTGTAAGATACGGGCTGCCTATTTTAATATATTTCTTCTTTGAAATAAGCAAAAGAACCATAGACTATGATGAAAGATATGAGAACTTTAAGGAGGATAAGTTTTCAGACTTTCTAGACAGGGTCCCAGGTAACTACACAGCCCACCTAGGCTATCTAGGTGATAAGTCTATCTTCTACTCTAGTGGGGATGTCCTTATTCAATATGCCATAAAGGACAATCTAGCCATAGTTCTTGGAGATCCTATAGGAGATAGTTCTAACTTTCAAGAGGCCCTAAATGAATTTCTCCAATTTATAGATCTCTATGGCTATAAGTCTGTTTTTTATGAGGCTAGCGAGGAACTTCTGGCCTTCTACCATGACAATGGCTACCACTTTTTTAAACTGGGAGAAACTGGTATCTTAAATCTAGAAGACTTTAGTTTGGAGGGTCCTAAAAGTAGGGACTTTAGAAATAATTTAAAAAGATTTGAAAAGGACGGTTATGTTTTTGATTTTCTTCCCAAGGAAGATATAGATGAAAAGCTACTAGATCAGCTTAAGCTTGTATCTGACCAGTGGCTGGGTAAGCGAAAGGAGATGAAATTCTCCCTGGGCTACTTTGACAGAAGCTACTTGAAAAAGTCAGATCTAGGCCTTATAAGGCAGCTTGGGACTGGACAAATAATAGCCTTTGCCAGCATTATGCCAAGCTACGATAATAAGGGAGTCTCCATAGACCTTATGAGACTTAGGGAGGATGCTCCTAGTAATAGCATGATGTTTCTTATGTTAAACCTAATACTCCACTTCAAGTCCCTTAACTATCAAGACTTTAACCTGGGCATGGCCCCCCTATCCAATGTGGGAACCAGTAAAAGGTCTCACAAGGGAGAGAAGATGGCCCATATGCTTTTTGAATACGGAAACTTTTTCTACAGCTTCCAGGGCCTTAGAAATTTTAAAAATAAGTTTAAACCTGACTGGCAGGGAAGATACCTGGTCTACGAAGATCTAGCCCAGCTTCCCCATATTTTAATGGAGGTCACCAGTCTAATCCATTCAGAAGTATAAAAAAAGCTGTCCTCAGACAGCTTTTTTTCTATTCTTCTTCCAGAAGATCTTCTATTTCTTCTCTATGGTGAAGGCCTACCAGATTTTTTATGGGAACTGTAAATATAATTCCTGTGCCTGGTTGGTCTAGTTTTCCTACCTCTACTATCTTCTTATATATAGGTTTAAATTTAGACTTCTCGCTTAAAATAATTATTATTTCCTTTGAAGCATCTATATTTAAATTAAAGAACTTCAGGGCTTCACTTTCACCTGTTCCTCTTCCATATACAATTGTTGCACCTGTAGCTCCTACTGCTTTTGCCTTGTCTACTATATAGTCGGCCTTTCCCCTTTCTACAATTGCTACAATGCACTTTATTTCTATCATACTCTACCTCCTATTATATTGTAGTTAATATTCCAAGGGATAAAACTGATATAACAGCTCCTATGGATGTTAAGCCTATTATACCAAATCCTGACAAGAGCGGATCGGCGTGTTGAACAATATTTGCAAGCCCTATGGCAAGAGCCATATTTAAGGGTATGTTTACTGGTCCAGTTGTTGCACTGGCTGAATCCATGGCTATAGCCCTAAATTCTGCTGGAGCAAAAACCATCAGTAGCATTATTATTCCCAAAAGGGGCATAATTATCTTAAAGTAGGATATATTGTTAAGGATCCTAAATATTCCTATACCCATTCCCAAACCAAATCCAATGGCTACAGCATGGATCAATAGCTTGTTTGGTATTGCACCGATTGTTATTTCTTCTACTTCTAAGGCTAGAGTTTTAAGTGCTGGTTCTACTAGTGTTCCAAAGTAGCCTACTACAAAGGCTATAAGGACTATTACAAGCTTGCTGTCTATAACTACTAGGTTTTCTCCCACTGTATCTCCCAGCGGAATAAGACTTAGGTTAACACCCTTTAGGAAAAAGTGTAGACCAAATCCACTTAGTAGTATCCCAAGTATAAACTGCCCTATGTTCTCCATAGGCTTTCTAAGGATCACTAGCTGAACAAATACAAGGGCGGCAGTTAATGGTATTATACTGCTAAAGGTTTCCCATATCGCACCTAAACTTTCTAATATCTTCATACTTTGTCCCCCTTCTATAATGTGTACTAATTCTATTATACTATATAATATGTAGAAAAAAATTAATAAAGTATATTGTATTTTTTCTACTTTCATTTAAAATATATTAATATACTTAAATTAAGGGTATAATTAGATATGATTACTTAATAGGAGGTGTTTTAAATGACAGAACAAAATAAACAACCTAAGGATGGGAAGTATATTCCGGAAATTACCTCAAAGCTTAGAAGTCGTATAATAGAAGTTCCTGAAGCTATCTACAAGGCTAGTGGAATTAAGATCTTTGGTACGAGAATAAAATCACTGCTCTTCTCTACAGATGTAGCTATTATAAAAAATACCAATGCCAACTCTATTATTGCGGTCTATCCTTTCACTCCTCAACTATCCATAACTCAGGCTATACTAGAAGTAGCTCCAGTTCCTGTATTTGCAGGTGTTGGTGGAGGCTTAACTACTGGTAAAAGATCTGTGGACATAGCCCTACAGGCTGAACTTATGGGGGCCTATGGTGTTGTTGTAAATGCTCCAACCCACCCAGATGTTATTAGCAAGATGTACAATAGAATTGACATACCTATAATAGCCACAGTTGTTTCCGAGTATGATGACTACAAGTCAAAGTTGGAGGCTGGAGCTAGAATCTTAAATGTATCAGGTGGGGCAGATACTACTAGAATAGTTCAGAAGATCAGAGATGAAGTAGGACCTGAAGTACCTATTATAGCTACTGGTGGACCAACTAATGAGTCCATAGAAGCTACTATACGTGCAGGAGCCAATGCCATTACCTACACTCCTCCTACATCAGCCAAGATTTTTTCAGGTATAATGGACAATTACAGAGACAAGCAAGAAGACGATGACCATAAATAAAAGCCTAAGTTTCCTTAGGCTTTTTTTTCGTTTAAATTTTTTCCCTTACTTTTCTTCCCACTCTTATCGGAATTCTTACTTAAAAACTTTAACTTTGTTTCTGTTACCATTATGGCACAGAAGACCAAGGTAAAGCCTATAAACATTCTTAGAGTAAATGGCTCATCTAAAACTACCAGTGCCAAGGCTGTTCCAAAAACTGCCTCTAGACTTAAGATCATAGCTGCACTAGTTGGTGATGTATGCTTTTGAGCAACATTTTGTACTGAAAAGGCTATAAAGGTACTAAATATAGCTAGGTACAATATAGGTATAGCCGTTACCTTATTTAAGGGTATAAAAGCTCCTTCCATGGTAACTGCACATATAAGTGCATATATTCCCGATACAAACATCTGTATCATAGATAAAAGAATAGGATCATTCTTTCTTGTATAGTAGGCTATGGAAACTGTATGTAATGCAAAGCAAAAAGCTCCTATTAAGGATAAAATCTCACCATAACCCAGGGTTAATTCATCTGATAAACTTATTATACCTACGCCTAAAAAGCAAAATAAGGCTCCTATTAGGTCAAATTTATCTGGTTTCCTCTTCATAGTTGCCCAGGCAACAAAGGGTACCATAACTACACTTGATGCAGTTATAAAAGCCTGCTTGCTAGCTGTTGTATAGTCTAATCCAACAGTTTGAGTAGCAAAGCCAAGGAACATAAAAGTCCCTATTACAAATCCACCCTTTAAGTTCTGCTTGTTAAGCCCCTTTAACTTCTTGCGAAATGCTATTCCTAAGATCAATACTGATATAAAGAATCTATAGCATAGAAGATAGTAGGGTGTAATGTGGTTTAAGGCTCCCTTAGTAACTACAAAACCACTTCCCCAAACAAAGGCTACCAAGACCAAGGCCAGATTTGCATATCTATTCTGTTTTGTCTTCATATAATACCTCCTTCTCTAGTGCTATGATATATTATATATCAAATTTCACTATTTTACCAATGTTTTAAATAGTAGAAATAAACTGAATATTAGCCTCTAATTAGGTATTTATGCCATAGACTATGGGGCTTTTAAAAATTATTTTTCACAATATTTATTTTATAGCTTCCAAGGTTTTTTATCCTATATTTTCCATAAAACTTAGGGCCTTGTAATTATACTCTGGACTAATTTTTATTCATCTCTTTGCAGTATCTTAGGCTAAACTATTCATGGGTTGCAATCTACATCTAGGTCTTATGCAAAAAGCCCTTCCTTAGTCCTATTATTTCCTCTTAAAACTTATTTTTTGCAAGTTTTACCTATCTATAAATAAGAAGATTGACTTCAGTCTAGATATATCCGTCTAATCCTCTTATAGAAACTTCTCCTGTGTAGATGGTTTTTTTCTGGCCATCAACTAAAACTTCCAGTTCTCCCTGGTCACTTATATCTAGAACCTTAGCCAGGGTTTTCTTGTCCTTGGTCAAAAGATAGACCTCTCTTCCTATTAAGATAGACCTTTCCCTGGCTACTTTTAAACTGGCTGAAAAATCATCCCTTATTACATAGTCATAGTAGAGAATTTCAAAGTAGTTTAGGATAGAAGCCAATAGCTTCTGCCTATTGATCTTAAGGTCTAAAATAGATTCAATGGATCCAGCCTTTGCCTCTAGTTCTCCCCCAAAATCTTCCTTGGCCTGTCTTATGTTAATACCTATGCCCATAACAATGTAGTTTACCATGTCAAGTTCGCAGCTTAGCTCTGTTAAAATCCCACAAACCTTTTTCCCATCAACTATTATGTCATTGGGCCACTTTATAAAACTTTCTACCCCCTGGTCTAAAAGTCCCCTTACTACAGCTGCAGCTCCTATTAGGGTTAACTTTGAAGCCTTTACTGGTGGTAGGTCTGGTTTTAATATAAGGGAAAAGTAAAGACCCTTCCTGTCATTTGATATCCAGCTTCTACCCAGTCTCCCCCTGCCCTCTGTCTGCTCTTCTGCCACTATTACATGGCCTTCCTCCAGGCTGTTGGCATGGGTTTTCCCATACTTATTAGTTGAGTCTATTCTTTCAAAATAATCTATCTGCCTACCCATAGTAGCTGTCTTTAAATAGGTCTCTAGCTCTGCTAAACTCAATATATCTGGGCTAGATTTCAATCTATAGCCCTTTCTTGCTACAGACTCTATCTGGTAGCCTTCTTCCCTTAGCTCGTTTATTAACTTCCATATGTAGGTACGGCTAACCTCAAAGTCCCTGCTAACCTTTTCTCCAGATATACAATCCTCTGAAGTTTTTAATAGCTTTAGCAACCTATCCTTCATAAAAAAACTCCTTTTTAATATTATATAATTTCTCCTGTCCTTATTATATAATAAGATTAAATACAATAAAAGGAAGTGAGTCTATGAAAATATTTAAGAATAAAATTTCTCTAATAATCTTTGCCCTCCTGGTCTTTTTCTCCACTAGTGCCTATGGAGAAAGCCTGGAAATAAGTAATTGGAAGATAGATGCAAAAATTTTAGAGGATGGCTCTCTAAGAGTAAGGGAAGACATCACTTTTGATTTTGAAGATTCCTTTAATGGAGTTTTTAGGGACTTGGATCTGTCTCCTAAGGATCTTGATAGGGTTAAAATCTATCAGCTGGTTGACGGAAAAACCATGGCCCTTGAGGAGGCTAAGGATAGTCCTAGGGACAGTCAGTATGAAATTCTTCAAAAGGATTCTACAGTCTTTAAAATTTACTCCAAGTCCAAGGATGAAAAGAAAACTTTCAGACTTGAATATGATTTAAAAAACATAGTTACAAACTACAGGGATGTAGCCAACTTTAATCACAAGTTTATAGGTGAAAGCAATTCTACTCCTGTAAAAAATTTGATGATTAAGATCTATAGTCCTGACATGAAGATAGATGACCTTAAGATTTTTGGCCATGGCTATAGACAGGCCAAAATAAATTTTGAGGATGATTATGTTAAGGTTACTGCAAGGGACCTACCAGCCGCTACTATGATAGAAGCTAGGATTCTTATGGATCCTCTTAGTCTAGCAGCCAACAAAAATTTAGTTGATGAGAATAGGCTGGAGACCATACTGGCTAGGGAAAAAAGCCTGGCTGAAGTTGAGGAGTCTAGGGGCAAGCTAAAGTCCCAGCAAGTAATTACCTTTCTAGGACTCTTGGCCCTGACCGCTATCTTAATTAGATTAGATAGGAGAGATCCCTATGACCTTGAAAGATACAGAGATGAGGATTTTTTAAACCTAGCTCCTGCTATAGTATCCCTCTTAAACTTTCCTGGCCCCAGCCTGTCTACAGCTATTTTAAGCCTATATGACCTGGCTGACAGAGGCCTTATATCCATGGAAAACCAGGGTACCTATAAGCCTAGTTCCCATGATAAAGACTTGGAGAACATCTGCTTTATAAGGAAGGATAAGGATCTTCCCCTACTGGGTCATGAGAAAGTTTTAATGAACTTCCTCTTTAAGGATCTAAAGAGTGACAGGGTTACTACAGAGGAAATCCATAACTACCAGATGAAAAACCCGCTGAAGTTTCAAACTTTCTTTACAGATTATACTAAGGCCCTAGATAGGGATATGAAAGAGATGAACTTAAAAGACAGAAGTCGTATAGCCAGCGGAAGCTTTATAGCTATTCTATCTATGGCAGGATTTATTGCCAGCCTTGTCTTTGGACTGGGAGGATCCCTGATCTTTATGGCCCTTAGCATAGCCTTAAGTGGCCTAAACTTTATTATGGCCATAGTTCTAGCCAATAGACCTTCCGATAAGGCTTATGCAATTAAGATCTACTTTAAAAACCTTAAGAAGGACATAAAAAAAGGACATAAGAGGGTGGATAATCCTAGAATCCTACTTTATGCCACATCCCTAGGCCTATCTTTTGGACTTTTATCGAAATTTAAGAAGGACCTTGACTATGATAAGGGAAGCTGGCCTTACTGGTTCTTTATGCCTGGACATTATGGCCAAAACACCCTTACATCTTCTATGACCAGCACTAGTACAAGCTCTGGCTTTGGCGGAGGAGGTTCCTTTAGCTCTGGAGGTGGTGGAGGTACTGGTGGCGGAGGTGCCGGTGGTTTCTAAAATTCCAAACAAAAAAACACCAAAATTAATTTTGGTGTTTT